>NZ_AFWD01000084.1:0-74359 GCF_000222565.1 Vibrio sp. N418 | reverse complement strand
TCTCTCTCTCTCTCTCTTCTCTCTCTTCTCTTCTCTTCTCTTCTCTTCTCTAGATTCTCGCCCCTCACTTCTATTTATCTACTGCTAATTTTTCTTTTGCTTCGCTTTCAAATAACCCCCACTGTTGCATAGCGATATATCCTGCACCACTGGTCGATAATTATACAAAAAATTAACAAATCAAATTTTTATACATTTATATTGCATAATATCTCACTTGTAGTAGCATGAATGACATGTGGTAATTAATGCAGTATTTAAGCATGAGTATTCAAGTTAAGCAGATCAATAAATCATACGGTGACACGCAAGTTCTTCACGATGTCAGCTTTGAATGTCACAACGGTGAAACGCTTGTTTTGCTTGGCCCAAGTGGCGCAGGTAAAAGTTCACTTCTTAGAGTACTTAACCTACTTGAAACCGCTGACAATGGTCAGTTGTCCATTGCCAATCACAGTTTTGATTTCAATCAGCCGATTGAAGAAAAACAAGAGCGTCAGTTACGTCGTAAAGTCGGCATGGTATTTCAACAGTACAATTTGTGGCCACACATGACGGTGATGGAAAACCTAATTGAAGCCCCAGTTAAAGTCGTTGGCATTCCTGCTGAACAAGCAAAACAACAAGCACTTGAAGTGCTTACCACTTTAAAGCTTGCCGACAAAGCAGACACATGGCCAATGCAACTCTCTGGCGGCCAGCAACAACGTGTGGCGATTGCCAGAGCACTGATGATGAAGCCAGATGTATTGCTATTTGACGAACCCACCGCCGCGCTTGATCCTGAAATCACCAATCAAGTGGTGGAGATCATCAAGCAGCTGAGTACGACAGGCATTACTCAGGTAGTCGTAACACACGAAGTCGATTTTGCGAAAAAAATCGCCTCACACGTGCTCTATTTGGAACAAGGCCGCATTGTTGAACACGGCACTCATGATGTATTTACCCAACCACAAACTGAAAAGTTCGCGGACTACTTAAAACACTAATTATTCACGACGCTGCTCATTGACGGAGACAGCTTTTGTAATCTAGGAGTTATACAAAATGAAAAAAATTCTTCTTGCTTCGTTAATCGGTGTTGTTTCATCTCACGCACTTGCACAACAAGACATCAAGTTCGTTATGGAAGCAACTTACCCACCGTTTGAGTTCATGGATGAGAACAACCAAATTCAAGGTTTCGACGTCGATCTTGCTAACGCTCTATGTGACGAAATGAAAGCCAACTGTACTTTCCATAACCAAGCATTCGATAGCCTAATCCCTGCTCTTAAGTTCAAACGTTATGACGCCGCTATCTCTGCAATGGATATTACCGAAGCACGCTTAGAGCAAGTTAACTTCTCTAACGCATACTACGACAACTCTGCCGCTTTTATCTCGCTACAAGGTAAAGTTGCTGAGCAAGCCGATCTAAAAGGTAAGCGTGTTGGTGTGCAAAATGGTTCAACTCACCAAAGCTACCTTATTGAACAGATGCCTGGCGTAACCGCAGTACCATATTCAAGCTATCAAGATGCGTTTCTTGATATGAAAAATGGCCGTATCGACTCAGTCTTTGGTGATAACGCAGTGGTTGCAGAATGGTTTAAGCGCGATGACAACCTTGCCTATGTTGGCGACAACATCACGAATGCAAAATACTTTGGCAATGGCTTTGGTATCGCAGTCAATAAAGATAACCAAGCGCTAACGGACAAGTTAAACAGCGCACTAAAAGTGGTTATGGCAAACGGCGTGTACGAAGAAATCTACACCCAATACTTCGGGAAATAATATGCCATTAACGGGTTACACATTGTCGCTCGTTCAAGCAAGTTGGATGACTATCCAACTTGCTTGCACCAGCCTACTTGTTGGTCTTGTACTGGCCGTTCTATTTGCTAGTGGAGAGATGTCACGCCGGGTTGCACTAAGATGGCCAACAACCGCATTCGTAACCCTAGTGAGGGGGTTGCCAGAACTACTCGTTGTACTGTTTATCTACTTTGGCTCAACCCAAGTTTTGTTTTTACTGACAGGCGAATTTATTGAGATCAGCCCGTTTATCTCAGGCGTTGTCGCTCTGTCACTGATTTTTGCCTCTTACGCTTCTCAAACCATTCGTGGCGCGTTGAAAGCGGTAAATCGTGGTCAACGTGAAGCCGCATTAGCACTTGGTATGTCGCGTCTACATATCTTTTTCAAAATAGTACTGCCACAAGCCGTTCGTCATGCCCTACCGGGCCTTACCAACCAATGGCTGGTGCTGCTAAAAGACACGGCGTTAGTTTCTTTGATTGGCGTTACGGATCTACTTAAACAAGCTCAGTTAGCGTCAGCTTCCACTCATGAAGCCTTTACTTGGTATGCCACCGCAGCGGCCATTTATCTGGTGATCACTCTGATCACACAATACTTAGTGAAAACTCTCGATAACAAGTTTGCTATCAAAGGCATGAGTCGTATTCAAGGAGCAAAAGCATGAAAGCAGAATACCTTTGGCAACTCCTTGAAGGCTTAATGACCAGCTTCCAACTGACCATCGCGTCACTGCTGGTCGGTTGTATTTTGTCTTTACTGATGACGGTAACGCTGATTATGCGCACTCCGGTTATTCACTGGTTTAGCCGCGCCATCATCACACTCTTTACTGGGACACCCTTGTTAGTACAAATTTTCTTAGTCTACTACGGGCCAGGACAATTTGAATGGATTCGTGAAAGCATTTTTTGGGTCTGGTTGAGCCAACCTTGGTTTTGTGCCATGTTCGCGCTGGCGCTCAATACAGCCGCTTACAGTGCACAGCTGTTTAAAGGTGCGTTCAACACTATTCCAGAAGGACAATGGCAAGCCTGTAAAGCGCTTGGCATGGGTAAAGCCGCAAGTTTACGCGTATTGCTCCCTTATGCGTTACGTCGTGCTGTACCGGCTTATTCAAACGAAGTGATCTTAGTTTTCAAAGGCACATCGCTTGCAAGTACCATCACGATTATGGATTTGATGGGTTATGCGCAGCGTATCAATGCACAAACCTACGACACCCTGACTGTATTTGGCATCGCTGGAGCATTCTATTTGATGGTGAATGGCATATTAACCCTACTGTTCCGTCAACTAGAGAAAAAAGCCCTCGCCTTTGAAGCGGCATAAACAAAAAATCATAGCTCGCTATTTTTGATGCACACGCATAGGCTACTTCAGCTTATGCGTGTTCAAACCATCATGATTGACGACTAAAAGACAAACCTAAACTTCCTAGCTCTTCTGCTTGTTTTTCTAAATCGCTTGCCAGTTTCGCCACCATCTCAGATTGTACTAGATTTGCATTTGACGCTTCATTCACGCGAAAGATATTCGATCTTATTTCTTGAGAAACTAAACTCTGCTCTTCCGCTGAGGTCGAAGTTTGAATCGCTACGCCAGAAATATCAGTCATAATATTTGTAAGCATCGCTATCTTGTTTTCTGTTTCAAGGGTATTTTCTACGCATTCATGACTCGATTTTTCACTTAACCGTAACGTTTCAGCTAAACGCTTGAGCGTGTCTTGAATCCCATGCACCGAAGATTGTATTCTTTCCGTCGCCTGATGCGTTCGTAAACTTAAAGCTCGAACCTCGTCTGCAACCACAGCAAAGCCTCGACCTTGCTCTCCTGCTCGAGCAGCTTCAATTGCGGCGTTAAGAGCCAATAAGTTCGTCTGTTCTGCAACGCCCTGGATCTCTTGCATCACCGCACCAATCTTCTCGGCATCAGCAGCCAGTGTTGTCGCAACGTGAGACGATTCAGCGACATCCTCTGCAAGTTGCTCTACTTTACTTCGAGTCATTTCGATCGACGTAATTGCCGTTTGGCAATGGCCAGCAGCTGAGTCAACACGCTCTGACGTAATCACACTATTTTGTGCAATGTCCGCAATGGTTGTCGCCATCTCTTCCATTGCAACGGAAATTGAAGACAATTCCTGCGTTTCCAAACCGATATTGTCCTGAGCATCAAGTGAGCAACGCTTTAAGTCCATAACACTGCTTAGCAGAAGGTTGCTATTATCGACCGTTCTTCCAAGTATTGTTCTCACCCGTCCTTGCTCGATCTTGTAATGAAACTCTTGAGCACTGGTGTTGTCATCACAAAAAACTACCCTTGATACACTATCGTATTCTTTTGCCATTCGCTTTTCGTGTTTAGGCTTAATAAGTAACTCGCGACGATAGAGTACTGCAAGTAGTAGCGGATAAAACAACGTACTAATAGGGTTAATATATAGGGCAGCAAGATAAGTTAAAATAGCTGATAAAACAGCAAAGAACAGTTTGAATTTATGGTATTGACCCACAGCAATTTTGACGTTTTTACTGCGGTTTATTTTCTGGTAAAGTGCGATTGCTCGTTCTTTTTCAGCGTCACCTAAACGTACTCGAACTGACTGGTATCCTTCTAAACAACCATTTCTATAAATTGGACTGACAAACGCATCAACCCAGTAGAATCCACCAGACTTAGTTCTATTTTTTACCGCACCTCTCCATACCTCGCCTTGCTTTAAATGTGACCATAGATCATTAAACGCGGCTTTAGGCATGTCATCATGACGAACGATGTTATGAGGTTTCCCGACTAACTCATCCAAAGTAAACCCTGCCACGTCGCAAAATGCTTGGTTTGCGTAAGTAATAATACCTTGTGTATTGGTTGTTGATACAAGTTCTGCACCACTAGGAACGAATAACTCACCAGAATTCATATTAATATTATTCAATTTAGACCCACACTAATAATGACTAGCACATTCACGCTAGAGCTTTAAACAAACCAGTTTTATATCTAAGCGTGCAAACACACTAAACACCATATAATTACCAGATATAAATAGCACATCACATGAGAAGATGAAAAACTGATTATTACAAGGAAAAAAGAGTTAACTTCAAGCTAAATATAAATCTAATAAAGTGAGATATTGCCTCTTTAGATTTTCAAACTTTTCTCTTTCATCGTCATCGACCGTCATTTCACTTAGGCTGAATGACAACACGATCACTTTTTGCTCTTCTAAAAAAGATTGTATTGCTTCTAGATCATTAATTTTCTGCAAATTGACTCTCATTTCATCAAGTTTTTCCTGCATGAAATAATTCAAATAAGCTACAGCAATATCATTTATCTTATGTTGATTAATCGCGCTCACGGTCAATCTAAGCTCCTTTTTCAAATTGAGCACAGTTTTCATTCATAGGTGTTATGGACAGAGGTGCTTGCACTAATTCAGAACTTTCCAAGGGATATAATTCAACCAAATAAGCGTGGCATTCCATCGCTTTAACACACAACAAGCAATGAACGTTAACCACGCCAAAGCACTCACTCTGTTTTTGATGTATGTTCATTGCAACCAATACCTATGGCTTTCATATTATTTCGTTTGAGGTTTTTCACTATTCTCGATTTTACAAAGGCAACATCGAAAGGTTTAACCATATAATCATCCACGCAAGCATCAATACATCTATGAATGATATCTTTTGATGCTTCAGCCGATGCCATAATACAAACAGTCTGCGGTGTCACTACTCCATTACTCCTTAATAAGTTTATAAGGTCGACACCGTTATGACCGTTATCAAGATGGTAATCACAAATCATTAAATCATACTCTTGATTCACCAATTTAGAGCCATTCTCATAGCGATCGATAGTTTTGATTCTATCGGCTTTAAACCCCATGCTAATCAGAACGTCTTTCAAATACTGCAATATCAATCTAGAATCATCGACAATTAACACGCTTAATGTGGAAAAACAGAAAAAGTTCATCAAGCCTCTCAAACAAAAACAAAACTAGAAATACAACAAGAAATACAACAAGAAACAAAATAAAGATTAAAATTAAAGGTAAAAACAAAAACAAATCAAGACAAAAACCAAACTTATCATAGATATTTAAAAGAAAGTTTTCCACATACCCTCCAGCATTGGGGTCATATCAACCATTCAAATCTAGAGACACTGTAAACACAATAACATCTCTATAATCACCTGCATGATCAAAACCATCACTGTCAAATCTAAATTCAATAACTCCTGGTAAAGAATCTTTAAATGGAGCTTGTAAAACTACCTCGCCTCCATTCATATTGATCAGACTATTACTTGATGAATATGCATCAAAAATATAAACGTCATAATCCAAATACTTGTCCGTGTCACTATTATAGAGAGATAACTTTCCATTTTGAGAATTGTGACTAACTACAGAAAGATTAAACTTTTGCTCTCGATTAAAAGAACCCATTACTTCAAATTCAGAAAACGCCACCCCATAATAACCTCGTTCGCTCTTGGAAACATCAAAACCAACAACACCTGATGGTAATTTTAGTTCTGTAACTGTATTAATTATCTCTAACGTTATATTATATATTTGCCGTTGAACAGCTCCTTGGCTATAGTATATATAGTCAATTGACTTGGGTGGCAGAATACCCGTATATACTCCATTTGGATAACCACTTAACAGTTCCAAGTTAAACTTAAATGCCCTTTCAATATAGCCTACATCTTCTGGCCCTAATGTTCCGGCCGTACGCAGACGTGCAGATGAGATAGTACTTCGACATCCTAGTCCAAATGTATCTCGATCTTGAATGTACCATGGTTTTGATTTATAAGAACCCGCTATATTAGCGCAGGAACTTGAACCTACGTCCCCTCCCCAATCTGACGCTTGATTATTTGGGAATTCTGAACGCTTAATTGCAGTCTCAACGGTAATAGTATCTTTACCGTTAGATAATATTACCGTTTTAGCTCTTAAATGCGAATCTTGCCGATGAAATATCTCTCTTCGATCATATGACATACCAATTAAATTATCTCGAACATGTCGAAATAAAACTACGCCATCACTTCCAAGCTCGTATGACAAGAGACTTGGCTCGCCAATAAAGTCATATAACGTTTTAGTTACAGGGTTGTATTTCAAAGATATGTTATAATTTGCATCAGGAGTAACACCATTATGTCCTGTCGCCTGAGAAAAACATGGCAACATAAAACAAATAGACAACGCAAATACTCTAAAATTTATTTTTTTCATATTAATATACGCTCTCTTGAATTAAGACCGACACCCTCCCTACGCATGACTTCATTTTTTCGTTTGATATGACGGGACTTTTCAATCCAATGTATATGTCAGAATAATAATTATTATTGGACAAATACCATAAACCTGAACCATCTAAATCAATACTCCCTGAAATAACAAGTTCGCCATTTACATCAACATCCATGAACAACTCTTCCGAATAATTTTCTCCAAAGCATGATAATGAATTATAAACAATAGAAACACCATACCCTCCTGGAATTGTTCCTGAAGGTAAAGTTGATCGAACGTAATAAAATACATCATCAAATTTACTAGAAGAAAAATTGTATTTAAGCTGTCTATGGCTTCCATCAAGTATATAACTATTGATATTTCCGAATTCAGAGTTAGCTGGAATTCTAGCAAGTAGAGATAATTGCCCTTGAACAGATAGAGTCTGTGCCGACGCACTAGATACCATGAACATAGCAATAAGCATTTGCATACACATTTGATTTTTCAAGTAATAATACCTTTATAGGTACAAGTTTAAAGCCGGCTAATCTTTATAAACATCTACTCGTCTTTGCAACGCGTTATTTGTGCGCGTCTTTTCCTCGCTCGCTTCCGCTTCACCTCGGCTACAGGCAAGTACTGCCGCCTCGTGCACACCATTCTCTTGCAAGACTTGTTTGACAAATTCCGCTCTTTTTAACCCCAGTTTCTGGTTGTAATCCGAACTACCTAAGCTATCCGTACGGCCTATTACGGTATAACGCGTGCCATCCAATGCTTGTATGAGAGCGATGTCCTGCCTAGAGATATCGCTAGTCGCACTATCATGAGCAAAATAAAACGATCGAATAAATATCCCTGATTCACAACCCTCCACTGGCATATCGACTTTCTTCATTTCAGGTAACGCTTCTACAGGTCTTATTGCTTCTCCTGCGATCAATAGGCTGTCTGATTTACCATGATTAAAGGGCTTAACAATGACTCCAAGTTGGATACTGGGCTCCAATAGTTCTGAGAACTCCTGTGTTACTGGGTAACGATAACCAACCGATGTCGCCACATAAGGTGACCAGTCGTAACGAACACCAATTCCCAAGAGCGGCTCAAAGACCACCTCTTCAATATCGTCGCCATTTAACCAAAATGTTGAACCCACACTGCCAACCAACGAGAGTGAATGGGTAAGATAGAACTGCCTATCCACCATCAAAGAGAGTTGTTTCGCAACGTCACTGCTTTGATAATCAACATAGCCCGTAGCTAACTCGTCAAATTGCACTCCCACGGCCCACTGTCCACCCCAGACATCTTGGCTAGAAAAAGAACCTATCCCTATCGTTGGAGTCGGGATAGGGGGCTTGGCCTCTAAAGTAAAGGAGGCAATAACGAGTAACATTGGGTAAATCTTAATTGCTATTTTTTCCATCACTGTACACTTATTCCTGCTAGCGGCTCACTTTGACACACGCCGATATTGGTTTTTCCCTGCTCTACTTGGCCGGTAAAACACATCTCCCCATAGCGATGAATCGCAAACTGGCGTCCAGGCTTCACCCGAAACTTTAAAACCTTATCGTTAACATCACTGCTGTTTACGCATGCTCGCCCGGTACAGACTATTCCGTCGGTATCTAGGCTATTACTCACAATCAACACATTCCCTATCGGTTGTTGTTTCACATTAAGATAATGAATCTTACCTGGCAGCATATTGACGGTGGTGTTTCTCTCCATGTCTGCCGATTCCAAGGCAAATTCATCATTATCAAACTGATAATCAACCACCACTTGACTATAGGGTTTCATCTCTATCAAAGTGTGATTCGCAATCGCTTGTGTCACTTTTCGGCCTGAGACCTTATCGTGTATTTTGACTTTACCTTCTAGCGCCTCATCAAGGCCGTTCACTTCAATCGCACTGGTACTGCCTGAGCGTGTTTCTTTAAAATAAGCTCGGTTCGCCGTCACATAGGCAGTGGTCGAAAATGAACCGTTGTAGGTAACCATCCCCTCTTTTTGTCGGCGGATACCCGCTGAACTGTTAAAAGCATCATGACGATAAGAGCCATTAACATACGCATCTATTCCATTGTGTTGCTGAGAAGATAAGTCCTCATCCTTCATGTAACGATGCGAAACACCGCCATTGAACGACAACTCATCATTCAAACGAACATTCGTTGATAGCTGATTATTAAATTCGCCTCGACCATTATTTTGGGTATAGGTGCCGCTATAGTGCGTTTGCGTGCTCAATGGAATAGACAACCCAAAATTGACGTTATTTTGATTGTCATTACCACTGTATGAAGCATATAAACTCACCCCATTACGAAACGAGTAGTTTGCGTTCACGTTGTAACTGAGATAGTCGTCTTCTCCCAATTCGTTATAACTTGCACTTAACCCTAGACTAAACAGACCAAAGCTCTGATTCATCCCACCAGAAATTAATAAGCTATCTTGGTTACCGAGATAACTCTCTTGTCGCGCGTCATTCACATCGGTGTTCGTTAGTGATAAGTTAAAGAGATTAGAATACACATCGGCATTAATACGGCTCGCTCGCTGACCCAAGGAATACTTTACGCTTAAGCGATAATCATCGATGTTAGCGTAATACCCAACCCCAGCGAACCACTCCTCTTCCACCAAAGAAACGCTACCTATTGCACTGTGTTGCTGAAAAAGCGGAACGCTCAAGCCTGCATCAAAAACCAAACTATCTTTATCATCGGTATTAGGCTGCTCTTTCGCACCAAGTCGACCGTAGAAAGAGCGTTCGCTTGCATCAAACGCATCGCTATTTGAAACAAAATTATTGCCACTGAACACAACATCATCGTTGTTGGTGACCTCATACTCCACCGCATAGTTACCATAAGGTAACGCTGAATATGGAATACGGTTTCTACCCGCAAGAATATTACTTTGATAAATCAACTCTCGCTGAGGGTTATAGACTGACAGTACCCCCTCAGACGGAGAGAAAAAATCCACACTCCGCGCAGCAAAATTCTTAATCTCAAGCCGTTTTTGATTGGAAATCTCCGCCCCTACAAAGCGTTCATTCATTAAGCTATTTTGCCCCGCAACACCCAATCGCCCGGCATTAGCTATAATCCCCGCAGTAGCGGAATAATGAGCCGCATCATAGTTGTAGTTAAATTGACCAATATCTTGAGAATAATCACTCGCATTAAAGTCATAGCGTAAGTAACCATCGCCTAACCCATAGGTATTCTCGGACCGCAAGAAGTAGGAAAAATCGTCTGTATAGGAAAAACTGCCATACCAACTGCTCACCAACAGGCTTTCATCAACGCTTTCTAGCACTATCTTCTGCTCTGTGGTGGCAAACTGCTCACTAGGAATAAATAATCGTAAACTGCTGTTATAGAAATCAACGATCGTCGTGAACTCAGGGGCAAATATCAAACAATCGGACTTTTTACCTTTGCATTCACGAGAGCCATTAACTCCCCGCGTTAGTTCGTTCACCAAGCCTGCAATCTCTGATCCTTTAACCCCGACAACTTTAAGATAGCGTTGTAATTTTTCCGCTTCACTTTTCTCTATTTGTGCTTTAAAAAAAGACAGTTTGCCAGCCAATTGAATTGGCGCCTCAGAAGCACCAACCACTGACAAAGTAATTTCTTTATCGTCCAGCTCAAAGAAACCAACATAGTTTTGATTGGCATTCGCGACCAAAGCGATATTGCTATATCGCTTATCAATGGTAGCTAAACTGGCCAGTGTCTGAGTGTTCTCTCGAGCGACTAATATTTCATCTTGACTGTAGGCTTTCGCTGCCATCATCAAAAAATAGACACAAAGAGATAGTGTGACTACGTAATTCATTTATCTCGTTCATTTATTTCACTAAAGTTTTATCGTCTCTTTTATTAGATACCTATCATATGGATCGCGAATTGAAATATTGGCAACTCCATTTTTAAACTCTAATAAATCAAGCACCTTCTCTTTACCACTTAAAACGAATTCAGAACCTTTACACTCCGTGCCTTTTTTAAATTCCGTGTCGCACAAATTGATATTAAAAATCGCCACACTATCTGATGGATTACTCAACACATATCCATCGTCAGTCTTTAGCACACTTGGCTTGCCTTTTAAGGTTCCATCTTTAGCGATAATCATCCAGACTCGATAACCAATAAGGATACTCATTTTCTGCCCTACCTGACCGTCATCAAGTACTGATTCAGGCATAACATCAATGGCGATGACACGGTCTGTTGTCGAGCTTTTATTGAGCTGTTTTGCTAGGTGCTGAATTTCAATAACAATTTCTTCTTCTGGCTCAACTAAAAATTCATTTCTTTCGACATAAACAGGCCAATTTTGAAACTCTTCTGGTTTAAATACTTCGACCTCCTTAGCGGCATTCATCTCAGACAGGGTTACTTTTAAAAAGACCGGGTGCGATGCGGGGTTAGTAATTTTTATCTCCGACTTCAGATCGCTTTTATTCGGAATAATCACCATTTTATCGACGGTAATGGCGTAGCTTGAAATAGGAAAAAATAATAGGAAACTCAATATAAAAGCGTAAAATCGCACAACTGCCACCACATTAATGAAATTAAAATAAAGTATGAATGAATTGAAAAGCAAAACTTTATTCTCTGAGCATTGACTTTAATTCAGTCAATGCTCAGGAAATCTCTATTAACCTGTAATGTCAGCAGAGAAGCGGATCGGAGCCGTCACGGTTATCGAACCCCCATCCACACTACGCGCTTCCGTTGGGATCTCAACCACTGTCGATAGTATTAATTCATGGGCAACTGCAGCACTTGGTGATGCCACATCGACAGAAGAGCCTGCACTGAGAGCTACACCATTAATACTAACGACAGTGGTGACTGTAGTCACTTCAGAAGACTTTATCGCGGTTCCAGCAATGCTCGGATTTGCAATCAATTGCGCCGTTATTTTTGATGAGCCTGTAAATGACCCTGTAATGGGTTTTATATAAAACGATTCAGATGCTGAAGTAAGCTCAAGCCCGTCCGCTGTATCTGCTGAGCTAAATGAGATTGCTGACGGGGGAACATAAAGCGTGGTTCCATCGGCTTCCGTAAACTTCCAGCCATCACCTGCAACAGGTAAGGCTGGAATTGTGCCACTAAAAGTGAAAGAAAGATTACCATTAGTTGCAGCGGCTGTTGCATTAACAGAATAAAGACCAGAGCTTAATATAAATGTCGATACTAGAACTGATAAGTTTATTTTTTTCATATGTTAGTTCCTAATTTGGCTGTTATTAGCTATGAAAATACATATTAATTATTTGTCGTATTTTTGGTGACACTCACCGCAAATATTCAGAGCTATAGCTCCACACCAAATAAATTTACGCATTCATTGATTTTCATCAAGAATATTATTTGAAGCGAATAAAAACGAACCAGATTAATTGACATAACGAATAACAAAATCGATCGATCAGTTTTTTTGATCTTTACGATCACATCGATAGATCGCAGTGATCGACACGATCGATAACTTCTATTTGTAAATTTGTTTTAATTCACTTAGTTATAATCACAAGCATCGAAAAATGTTAACTTCGTACAAAGAACGAGCGAAATTCGGCATGATGAAACAATCATGGTCATACCAGAGTGAAACGTGATGTATATCTAATTTTTTTACTTAGTGATTCCTCCTTCATCACCAGAAACTCAAGTTTTTATATGGTCAAAGTTGCGCATTAGCGCAACGTATTGAAGTGTAAAGAAGGCTGCTATTGAGTAAAACTCATCATAGAGAAACAAAAAAAGGGAAGATAAACATCGTTCATCTTCCCTTTTCCTTTCAATCACATTGTTTAGATCCAGCGCCTAACCTTTTGCTTGTAGTCTAAGTATTCTGCGCCAAATAGACTTTCCAACGCCCTCTCTTCTGGGCGAATTTGGAAACGGTTCATATAGAATACAAAGCCGAACGGAAGAAATAAGCAGATGAGGTTTTGTTGCCAGTAGCCAATACCCAACAATAAGATCAACAGAGCCAAGTACATTGGATTGCGTGTATAAGCAAATACGCCACTATCAACAACGCTCGTGGCGGTGTGGACTTTAACTGGGTTAACGGTGGTTTTAGCTTTGCGGAATTCATAAACGCCCGCAATACCGATAACCCCTGCCAAAATAACAGCCAACACCAACACCACATTGGTAAAAGGCAGTGCAAGCGCGAAACTCAGCAGCACTTGGTCTAACCTAATCATCACCATGATAAATAAGATAAACAATGCCACTGGGGGAATTTTTCGCTCTAGTATCTCCATTAAACGATCTCTAACAAGGCTTGCAATGGGTGTTTTGTTTTCACATGTTCAAAGCGCTTTACTTGGCTGCGACAAGAGTAACCCGTTACCAAGCAACGATCTGCTGGAAGCGCTTCCAAACGAGGTTTCCAACTTAAAGCAAAAATATCCTTCGACATTTCCAGCTTATCCACTTCATGACCAAAAGTACCAGCCATACCACAACATCCAACAGGCACTGTATTGAGCTTAGCCCCAAAGTGGTTAAATATCGCGCCCCATTCTTTCTCAGCATTCGGCAGCTTTGTTTTCTCAGTACAATGCGCCAATAAATGCCAAGGCTGGGCGTCACCTGAACCAGTATCAAACTCACTCAGACGTGGCAACATCCATTCATGCACTGTCAGAACATCAAACTCACCACGCTTATCACCCAGAATTTCGTTATATTCATCGCGGTAACAAAGCACCAATGCCGGATCAACACCCACCATTGGAATGCTCAAATCGGCCACTTGTTCTAAAAACATCGCAGTACTTTTGGCATTGCGAGCAAACTGAGCTAAGAAGCCCTTAATATGCTGCGCTTTACCGTTTGGTTTGAATGGCAGTAACACAGGCGTTTTGCCCAGCTTAATCACCAGTTGAACAAAGTCATCCACCACATCTGCATCGTAGTAACTGGTAAATGGATCTTGCACGATCAGCACATGATTGGCTTTATCTTCACTCGACATCGCCGCCAACGCCTGAATATCAAACGCTTTTAACTGTGTAACTCGTTTCGCCAGCGTAGGAATAGAAAGGAGTGGTGCATCAACATAGCCAACCGTTGAAGCAGTTAAACTTTGTACCCACTTTTGCTTGAGTACGCCGTTGACCAATTTTGGTGCTTTCGCCATCAAAGGCAACATGGTTTCAATATTGGCGACCAAATAATCTTTAGCTGGTCGCTGGTAGCGACTGTAATAGATGTTTAAGAAACGCGAACGGAAGCTTGGTACATCTACCTTTATTGGGCATTGACTCGCGCACGCTTTACAGGCCAAACAACCATTCATTGCTTCATAAACTTCATGAGAGAAGTCGTATTGGTGGCGTTTATTAAAGCTATTACGCACACGATCAAGCAGCGTTTTTACACTGGCTGACTCAAGTGATTGCTTTTCGAGATCAAGGATATCAATGCCTTGCTCTGTTAATTGACGCAGCCATTCACGTACCAAACCCGCTCGGCCTTTTGGTGAATGACGACGATCCGCAGTCACTTTCATTGATGGGCACATTGGCGAAGCGGTATCGTAGTTGAAGCACAAGCCGTTACCATTACACTCCATTGCTTGTTTAAAACTATCACGCACTTTGACATCAATTTGGCGATCGTAGAAACCGCGTTTGGTGTCAGACACTTTTACCAACTGTTCGTGGCTTTCAAGCGGTGTACAGATCTTGCCTGGGTTCATCTTATTATGTGGGTCAAAGGCAGATTTCACGCGGCGAAGCTCAGTGAATAGCGCTTCTCCAAAGAATTCTGGCCCATATTCAGACCGGAAGCCCTTGCCGTGCTCCCCCCACATTAAACCGCCATATTTGGCCACCAGCTTAACCACTTGATCGGAGATCTCATGCATCAATTTCTCTTGCAATGGATCACACATATCGAGCGCTGGACGAACATGCAATACCCCAGCATCAACATGACCAAACATGCCGTAGTTAAGCTGTTTTTCATCTAATAGTTGGCGAAATTCATCGATAAAATCCGCCAGATTTTCTGGTGGAACACAGGTATCCTCGGCAAAAGCGACTGGTTTGGCTCGGCCTTTTGCTGCGCCAAGCAAGCCCACGGCTTTTTTGCGCATATTGTAAATTTTGCCAATGCTGGCAACATCATTCACTACTTGGTAGCCAATAATGCCCGCTTCCTCATTGACCAACATTTCGTCAAGACGTGCCGTTAGCGCACTGAGTTGCCCTTCTACTTCCGTAATATCTTGGCCCGCAAATTCGACCATATTGATGCCCAGCATCTCTTTATCTGGTACATCAGTAATTAAGTCGCTGACGGTATGCCAAACAATGTCTTCTTTCGCCAGGTTAAGGACTTTTGAATCGACCGTTTCGACCGACAACGCTTGCGCATCCACCATAAATGGCGCATTACGCAGTGCAGAGTCAAAGCTGTTGTACTTCACATTGACTAAGATTCGCGCTTTAGGAATTTTGGTAAGATTTAGCTTGGCTTCGGTAATAAACGCCAACGAACCTTCAGCGCCACATAGCACGCGAGTTAGATCGAATTGGTTGCTACTTTCATCGATCGCATTTTTTAAATCGTAGCCCGTCAAAAAACGGTTTAATGGTGGGAATTTCGCCACGATGTCTGCGCGTTTATCACGACACACTTGCTCGGTCACTTGTAGAGCATGAGCGGCATAAGTATGTTGATTCGGTAGGCCGTTAGATAAATCAGATTCTAAAATGGAGCCATCGGCAAACACGGCTTGCAATGACAGAACGTGATCAGAGGTTTTACCGTACTTTAATGAGCCTTGTCCCGACGCGTCGGTGTTAATCATGCCGCCAAGCGTGGCACGATTACTGGTTGATAGATCGGGGGAGAAGAAGTAACCAAATGGGCGAACCGCATCATTTAGCTGATCTTTGACAACACCAGTTTGGACACGCACCCAACCTTCTTGTTCATTAATCTCGAGCACTTTATTCATGTGGCGAGAAAGATCCACCACCACGCCTTGAGTTAATGATTGACCGTTGGTACCTGTGCCGCCGCCACGAGGAGAAAATTTCACTCGCTCATAAACGGGCTTGATACTGATTTGACCAATCAGTGCCACATCTTCAGTGGATTTAGGGTGAACAATCGCTTGTGGTAGTAATTGATAGACACTGTTGTCTGTCGCTACAGCTAAACGGCTAGCGTATTGCGTTTCGATATCACCGGTGAATCCTGCCGCTTTTAGTTCTTCTAGAAAACTAAGCACAACATGATCAACATCCGGTTGAGAATGAAGTCTTGGTAACATTGCTTCCTGCCCCTACTACGCTGATCCATTCAGCATTGGGTTGTTATTCTTTGAGTTTGGTCACTTTACAACATTTAAAAGCGTGATCAAAACAGATTTGCAATGCCAAAATGTAATTTGTATCTAAGAATCAACGAGATTAAGCTAGTAGACACTCGCATTCATACAATCTAACCAATTGGCTCAGCGGCAAAATTTGCCGCAGTTTATCGAGAACAATCGGTGCATAATTAACCATCAGGGTTTGGCATTAAAATGAAGAAAAATAAAATCGTAACCACAGAAGATATCCTTCTCAAGCTTTGTCAGTCAGTGACTGGTGTCTTAACTGCCGCCACCAATTCCCCTGTGAATTACTCTGCCATGGTGCAAAAGATCAATAAAACCAGCCTAAAGCCTGATTTTGGCTGCTTCGTATTATTTGATGGTGGTTTCTCTGGCCTTGTCGTCATTAACTTTACTGCAAAATCAGCATTAGAAATTTACACTAACTACATGCGTAACATGGGCATGCCTGCAGAAGAACTCGCGATTGCTCACACCTCCGATGAAGTGGGCGATGTTTTGGGTGAGCTTATGAACCAACTTGTTGGTGACTTTACCAACAAGATCCGTAAAGAGCTGCAAACGCACATCACACAAAACCAACCAAAAATGCTGTCGCTGAACAAGCAAGTCATCTTGTCTGTAGACACTAATCTTGACCGCCCCCAGGCGCGTCGAGTGACCTTCTCTACCGAGAAAGGCAACATTTTCTACCTTGAATTGGCGATGGACAAAACTGAGTTTATCCAACTAGAAGAATTTGAAGTGGATGCAGATGAGAATCCAGACGATATCCTTGAGTCTGCTCGTCAACAAATGCAAGCAAATGAGAAGAAAAACCAAGCAAGCAGCAATAGCGATGCCGATGATTTGCTTAGCGAACTCGGCTTGTAGTATTTCGCTATAACATCAGCCGTAAAAACGAAGCTTTGTTACTTTTAAGGCTCCTAATCATACTCTGATAGGAGCCTTTGCTACTTTCTGGCTACCCCATGAGCAAAATTTGCCGCCGATAATGGCTGCGAGAGTTGCGAGCCACAGCAAGAACACGTTAAAATAGCCGACTTTGTTATTTTTACGAGTTTTGCCGCGATCTATGCATAAACAAAAAGCCTTAAAAAAGATTGCCAAGTGTTTAGAACTTGGTAACTCTGCCAACGTCAATGAAGCTGCGAATGCGATCAAAATGGCGCATCGCCTCATGCTCAAGTATGGCTTGGATAAGGACGATATTGAGTTTATCAAGATGGGCAAAACGCAATCAACCCATCTACTGCCAACCAGTGTGAGCTCAACCCTACTGCGTGTCATTCGTGGTATTAATACCAAATTTGGCGTTGAAGCGGTGCTGCTCAACCACAAAGGGTTAAAACGTGTTGAATTTATTGGTGAAGCCGATCGTGCAATCTTTGCCGCCTTTGCCTTTGACATCGTTTATCGCGAGCTTAATGAGCATACTGGTAAGTTCCGCAACAGTTTTGCCGGCAGTGGTACATCTAGCTTAGAAGTTACCCGTCGCGTTAACTCTTATGTTTCAGGCTGGGTCGAAGGCGCACTCGAGAAATTGCCGATAATTTCTCCTGATGAAGAGTCGGCAAATAAAATCGAAGATTATATTGATAAAGAATTCAAAAATATCGACCGTGAGACCTTTAAGCAGCAACTGCGTGAAGCGATGAAAAACCTCACCGATGATTATGAAGTTGGCCTTAAAAAAGGCCGTACACTCTCAGTTAGTCGCCCAATCGACGGTGCACCTGCTCGTAAACTGCTCAACTAATTTTGCCTCAAACCCTCGCTAATTGGTGGCATAGTGAACAATTCATTCATGCCACGTTAAGCTTTTGTCAAATATCATAAAGTACATTTGACATAACGGACATCATAAGGTTAATTGCATCCCATCAATTTGCTGTATGTATTCCTCACATGGAGAGGCTCACTGTGAAAAAACTCACTCTTGCACTAGCTTTAACTATTGCACTTTCTGGCTGTCAAGCAACCCAGCGTCAAAACGCAACAACTGGCGAAAGCGAAACTAACTCGGCAACCTCTGGCGCACTTATCGGTGCGATTGCAGGCGTAGCGATTGGTCTAGCAACTGGCGATGATGCGAAAGAACGTCGTAAAAATGCGCTGATTGGCGCAGCGGGTGGCGCAGCAATTGGTGGTGGTGCTGGTTATTACTTTGACCAACAAGAAGCGGCATTGCGTAAGCAACTACTTGATTCAGGCGTACAAGTTGAACGTGTTGGCGAAAACCAACTGATCCTGCGTCTAGAAAACGGCATCGGCTTCGCGTCTAGCTCATACCAACTTGATCCTTCAATCCACCGTACTCTTGGTGGTGTGGCTACAATTTTGGTTGAATACCCAGATACTAGCCTAGTGATCAATGGCTACACCGATAGCACTGGTAACGACCAAATGAACCAAACACTGTCTGAGCGCCGTGCTGAATCAGTACGTAGCTACCTAGTTCAACAAGGTGTTGCCCCTGGTCGCGCTATTGCACGTGGTTACGGCGAACGCTTCCCTCTATGTTCAAACGAAACCACCAGTGGCCGAGCATGTAACCGCCGCGTAGAAATTCAGATCCTACCTCTAAAATAATCAGTTTACTGACTATTTGCCATGCCAATGGGTTTGCGCCCTGCGGCATGGTTGTTATAGTTCTACCTCCGCGCAGCGAATAAACAACCATAGCGACATCGAACGAATGAATAGCCACGGAATAGGAAGTCCCACTATCATGCATACGCTAAAGACATTCATTGCTTCACTTGCATTGTTTTCTTCCGTCACTTTCGCTAACTCGACTTCGATAGATGAACTAACGGCACAAGCCGAACTTAACAACCCTCGCGCTCAATACCAAATAGCCCAAGCCTATAAGACTGGTGATGGCGTTACTCAATCATCACAAGAAGCTCTCTATTGGTTAGAACAAGCGGCCAACAATCGTTATAAGCTCGCACAACGAGAACTCATCGACCACTATCTCCACGGTGATTTAGGCAAGCCCAATCAAGAACAGGCTTTTTATTGGCTAACTAAATTGGCGATCTCTGGCGACGACCAAGCTCAATTTGAGCTGGGGCAACTGTACCAAACTGATAGCGATAAGGTGGATACATTAGGCCAAGCTAAATTGTGGTATCAAATCGCAGCAGCCAGTAACCCTAAAGCAGAAGAAGCTTTAGCGAGCATTTTAGAACAAGAATTCAATGCTCAAAGAGCTAAACAGTTAGCAGCAATAGAACAACTTGATGATCAACATCGAGAACAAAGTACCCACAGTGCGACCAATACGCTAAGTTCCCTGCTCAACCCGCTTAGTTTTGTCCTTCTCACGCTCGTGGCTGCATTATCGATGATCCTTGTATGGTTATGGCGTGGACAAAAAAAATCCATTGGTCAAATTCATACTCATTCAGCACAAAACTTATCGCAAAACGACGAGCTCAAACAACAGATTCAGCAGCAAGATAAAGCGCTGCGCAAGCAAAAGCAGCAGTTAGAATTGCTTTACAGTCAGTTGAAAAAACAACAATTGGCATTGAAAGCACAATCAATGCAATCCACTACTGCAAATAGCAGCCAAACACCCCATATGGATCTCGCTTGCGCAATGTTTGGCTATAAGCCAGCACAGTTGCCTGACGAAAAACAGATTAAGCAACGCTACAAACAGCTAAGTAAAATCTATCATCCTGATCTAAAAGGTAGCGAAGAAGAAATGAAACGATTAAACACGTGTTTAAAACTTCTTCTCAGCACTGTTAATAAATAGTTACACATTAAAAACACAAACCTTACCTACGGTGAAAACTTAGGCATACCAATGCCTGAGCAATCGATCACCCTCTCAGTTCAAGTAACAAAATATTAACCCGCAATAACTAAATGTGTCATAATACGTCGCGAAGATAACCCCTAGTCATAACGGCGGGAGCCTAACATGTACACTATCGAAGGCGTATGCGATTGGTGCAAGAAGCCAAGCTTACTTGCCAAACATGAATATATTGATGGTTTATGTCACCACTCTTGTAAAGAGTGTTTCGACTTGGCAGCGCTGGACGTGCGCCAATTTAATATTGCTGAATTACAGCAAAGAGCCCGTCAGGCGCAGGTAATGCAATAATTCATCATCATTGTAAAAAGAATGACTCGCGAGAAACCACCAGCTAATGGTGGTTTTTTTATGCTATCAACTTTTGCTTTACGGTTTGCTCAATACCGCATCGGGCTGCCTTTCAGGCTGTGCCATCGCAAAGGCTTCTTTCTGATTAAGCGTGTGATACAACCGCTCAATGGTTGGAAACAGCTCAAGGTCCATCTCGAGGCGCAAGGCATTATAAACTTGAGGTACGAGGCAAACATCAACCAACGACACCTCACTACCCACACTGTATTTCCCTGCACTGTCGGCTAACGTATTCTCCAAGCTACAAAAACCACGATACATCCAATGTTTTAACCATTTCTCCTTTGCCTGTTGGTTCAACTTAGCTTGGGCAGTCAGATATTGTTGCACACGTAGGTTATTCAGTGGATGAATATCAACCGCAATATCGTGCGCTAAAGCTCTGATCAGATAGCGCTTTTCACCTGAGAGAGGTACTAACAAGGGCTCGGGAAATTGCTCATCCAGATAATCTAAGATCACCAAAGATTGGTTCAAGCGCAAACCACCATGTACCAGTACCGGAACAAGCTCATTCGAGTTAAGGGCATGAAATTCAGGCGAATGTTGTTCTCCACCATTTTTAAGCAGGTTAACCGCAATATACTGATATGGGATACGCTTTAAGTTGAGCGCAATCCTCACGCGATAGGCTGCAGAGGATCGCCAGTAACCGTATAATTGCATTAGTTCTGCACCACCTTTTGTTCAATTGCACCGAACAAACTGATGCCGTATGAATCTAACATTTCAATTTTTACCCGATCACCAAAGCGCATAAAAGAGGTGGTGGGTTGACCATCACGAATCGTCTCAATCATCCGCAACTCCGCAATACACGAGTAGCCTAACCCGCCTTCACTGATTGCACTACCGTGCTCTGTACCTTGCTTATTCGAGATAGTGCCCGAGCCAATAATTGTCCCCGCCCCCAATGCGCGCGTTTTTGCTGCATGAGCGATCAAGTGGTAAAAGTTAAACGTCATATCGCATCCAGCATCTGGACAGCCAAACAACTCATCGTTGTAATAACTGTGCATCGCAAGATGCAGTTTTCCTTCACGCCACGCATCTCCCAACTCATCCGGCGTAACGGCCACCGGCGAAAATGCCGAAGACGGCTTAGATTGATAAAAACCAAAGCCTTTGCCGAGCTCTGCGGGAATCAAACCACGCAAAGAAACATCATTGACCAGCATCAACAAGCGGATCGTCTGCTCACTTTGTTCCACGCTACAACCCATCGGCACATCATCAGTGATCACCGCCACTTCCGCTTCAAAATCAATGCCCCACTCTTGAGAGGAAAAAACGATGTCGTCACAGGGGCCAATAAACGTATCCGAACCACCTTGGTACATCAGCGGATCATGCCAGAAGCTTTGCGGCATGTCGGCACCACGGGCCTTACGCACCAACTCAACATGATTGACATAAGCACTCCCATCGGCCCAGTGATAAGCGCGCGGCAGCGGAGATTCACAACGGTGTGGTTCAAACGGTATGCCTTCGATTTCTCCTTGATTAAGGGCGTGATACACCGCTTGCAAAGGCGTTTCTAACTGATGCCAATTATCAAGCAATTGCTGCATCGTATTGGCAATATTCGGCACGGCAATGCAATGTGTCATCGCGCGATTGACCACCACCAGCAAGCCATCTCGAGTTTGATTTTTTAGTGTGGCAAGTTTCATACTTCTTCACTCCCTAAAGTGGCTCAGTTAGGCAGATCGCCAACTATAAACATAGTCCGGTAATTCAACCGCCTGCGCCGCAGAAGAAAACTCAAGTGCATGGCGGGTATCAATCATCACGGCAACTTCATCAGTGCGTTTTTTCGGATTTGATTGACTGGCGGCAAAGGCCTTAGGATGAGGGCCATGAGTAAAACCTGCGGGATGAAACGTCACCATGCCCGCTTCAATATTGTCACGACTGAAAAAATCGCCTTCGTGGTAAAACAGCACTTCGTCATAATCATCATTGTTATGATAAAACGGCACTTTAAGTGCACCTGGATCGCTTTCTATTGGGCGCGGCACAAACGTACACACCACAAACCCTTCTCCGACAAACGTCGTGTGGGCAGACGGTGGTAAATGATAACGATGGGACATCAGTGGGCGAATATCGCGCCAATTGAGTCTAACGACCGATAAGTCGCCATGCCAACCAATGGCATCAAGCGGATTAAAGGGATAAGTAATGGTGCTGACTTGATTATGTCGTTTAACCAATACCTGCGTGGTGGCTTCACTGTACTGAGCTTGAAAAGCCTCGTTGATTTGAGGTACATCCAAAGCTGCGGGGTCAAATATCGCATGTTGACCGACTAAGCCTTTCTCTGGCAAACCATAGCTACCATCACTGCACTCAATCATTAACAGAAACATTGGCTCGTGGGGTTCTAAGCGCCAATTGGTTGACCTCGGGATCAAAACGTAATCACCCGTCACGACACTTAAATGGCCATAATCACAAAACAGTTCCGCAGAGCCTTGATGAATAAACAACAGCTCATCACCGTCGGCATTGCGGGCAAGAAAAGGCATGTTTTCCTTGAGCCGCCACACGCGAACTTTGCACTGTGCGTTATGCAATAAGGGTGGAACATCCCAAGGCGAAGTTTGCTTACTTTGCTCGACATGATTGAAGTTAAACGCACGTGGCCGTAGTTCGCCCTGCCACTCTTGCCAACCTGTTGGCGCATGTTGATGGTGAAAATGGGCCGCTGGGCCAAAAAAGCCAGAGCGCCCAGCTTCTCTTTCATAGATGGCTTGCTTAGGGAAATCAGCGTGAGCTTGTTTTGAGCAAATCCCTTCGCGGTGCGGATAAGTGATCCCTTTACGCATCCTTTAGCACTCCTCGCTGTATTTGATCCTCTTCAATCGACTCAAACAGCGCTTTAAAGTTACCTTCCCCAAAGCCCTGATTGCCCTTTCGTTGAATGATTTCGAAAAATACCGGGCCGATAACTGTTTGAGTGAAGATTTGTAGCAAAATACCATCTTTCATCGGCGCGCCATCAATCAAGATACGTAACTGCTTTAATCGTTCTAAATCTTCATGATGTCCTTCCACTCTCTGATTCACCTTCTGATAATAGGTATCGGGGGTTGGCATAAACAGCATTCCCCGCGCACGAAGATCGGTGACGGTCTGGTAGATATCATCAGTACTCAGCGCAATATGCTGAATACCTTCGCCGTTGTATTCGCGAATAAACTCTTCAATCTGCGATTTATCATCTGATGACTCATTGATTGGAATGCGTATTTTCCCACAAGGTGATGTCATCGCTCGGCTCACTAATCCGGTGAGTTTGCCCTCTATATCAAAATAGCGGATCTCACGAAAATTGCCGATACGTTCATAGAATCCCGACCACACGTCCATATGGCCTTGTTTAACGTTGTGGGTTAAATGATCGACCTCAAACAAGCCAACACTTTGTTCACGACAGCGCTGTTCAGCATCGGCATAAAAACAAAAATCGACATCATAAATACTCTGTTCACCATAACGATCGACAAAGTAGATCAAACTGCCGTCGATACCATGAATAGCCGGAATTGAAAGCTCCATAGGGCCAATTTCCGTCTGGTATTCAGTGGCGCCATTGGTTAATGCATAGCGCATGGCCTCGCCACTATTCTCCACCCGAAACGCCATACCGCAGACAGATGAGCCATGCTGCTTAGCGCAGCGATGGGCTTGGCTATGTGGCTGAGCGTTGACGATAAAATTAATCTCCCCTTGCCTAAACAACCACGCTTCTTTCGAACGATGTTTTGCAATTTCAGCAAAACCCAGTGATGCAAACAGAGATTTAAGCTGTTCTATGCCTTGCTCATCCGCGGCGGTGTACTCAACAAACTCAAAACCATCTGTCCCTAATGGATTGTATTCACTGTTCATTTTAACCTCGCTGTCCGTATATAGCCGTTGTCATTGGTCGTTGAAATGACTGCTTTAATTAACTTTGGCCTACGGAGCTGAACATGGAAAACTGGGACGGTAACTTGAATGGGAAAGAGACTTCCTGACAAATGTAAAACCAACTTGCCACTGCTTGTTTTTAGTACAATTCGTTGATTTATCGACAATTAAAATTTACCACCCGTAACAATTGGTTTACATCGTGTAATTGTTGCAGACAGATAGGGAGAAACTTTGATTTACATCAGGGTATACCCCTGCAAATCAGGGCTATGTTAACTGCCTCTGTTCCCTAATGAGATATAACAATGAATCCAATTAACCGTGATCGCCTGGTAGAGCATTTCTGCCAACTAATTAAAATCGACAGTGAAACAGGCTTTGAGAAAGAGATTGCTGAAGCGCTTGCAGAACAACTTGGTGAGCTTGGCTTCACCGTTCATAAGCTACCAGTACCAGAACAGTACACTAATGGTTTCAACATCTATGCACGCTTAGAAGGCACACTTGCAGACAGCGTGGTAATGAGCTGCCATATGGATACAGTGACTCCGGGCAAAGGCATTGAGCCTATCATTGAAGATGGCATCATTCGCTCTAAAGGCAATACCATTCTGGGTGGCGATGATAAATCAGGCATTGCTGCGATTATGGAAGCAGTCCGTTGTATCCAAGCTGAAAACCTTGAGCACAAAACGCTAGAAATCGCCTTTACTGTCCATGAAGAAGGTGGCCTACACGGCTCTGAACACTTCGATATGAGCTTCATCAAATCGGATAAAGCGATTGTACTTGATACCGGTGGCCCGATTGGCAGCATCGTTAACGCAGCGCCTGGCCAACAAAAAATCGTTGCCAAAATTATTGGTCGCCCTGCACACGCAGGTCTTGCACCTGAAGAAGGCATCAGTGCGATTGGTGTTGCTGCCGATGCAATTACCCAAATGAATTTGCTACGCATTGATTCAGAAACTACCGCAAACATCGGTATCGTTGAAGGTGGTAATGCGACGAACATCGTTATGCCTGAACTGAACATCATCGCTGAAGCTCGCTCGCTCAATAACGATAAGCTAGCAAAACAAGTTCAGCACATGATTGATACCTTCCAAGCAGCAGCAGATAAGCATGGTGCAACGGTAGAGATTGAATCAACCCGAGCTTACGATGGTTTTGTTATTGCAGATGATCACCCACATATCGAGCAAGTAAAAGCCTCTTTCAGCGCCATTGGCGCAGAGCCAATCACCAAAGCAACGGGTGGTGGTAGCGACGCAAATAACTTCAACAAACTGGGTCTAACGACAGTAAACATCTCAACCGGTATGTCTAAAGTACATACCACGGAAGAGTTCATTGCTATTGATGACATGGTTAAAGTCACTGAGTTTGTGCAGCACTACTTAACACACTAATCATTTCCGGTTAGTGACCGATAAATAAACGCTTTAGGCCTGATAAATTGCAATTTATCAGGCCTTTTTTCTTGACCTTCCCCTAGGGGGAAGGATTATTTTAAACACCTCTCTTTTTGAATTGGTCTCAATATGCACGCAAAATCTCTGCGTACAATTTGGTTAGTGTTGCTTACGGCATTGACGCTTGTCGCGTCAAATATGGCGTCGAGCAAAACACTAATGCCAATTCAAATGCTGCAAATGAGCCAAAACAATCTAAGCTCATGCACGCCGGAGATGATGTCTGATATGGCATCCGCAACGAGTCATCATCACATGATGCCGTCATCTAGCGCTACTGAAGATTGTTCAAGTAACGACTCTCTTTATCATGAATGCTGTGATACCACTTGTATTACCGTCTTAGCAGCGTTACTTGCTGAACCAACCGAACACATTCGCATTGCTCACGCGGTGAGTTTTCCGCTTGAATCCCATCGAGATATTATTGAAATAGCTCGATCACTCTATCGCCCGCCTAACGCTTAAATTCTATTCATTTCAGTACTGTTTACATCGCAACACGCGCTGTAAACACCCTACTTTCAATGCCCGTGGATTCGCTCCACGCGCATTTACTATGAATGGATTGAATTGTGAAATTTCATCTAAATTTGGTGATGTTTGCGCTCGCAACTGCAATGAGCTCACTCACCCCTGCCATGGCTGCAGAGCAAAATAGACCAACATCCGCCTCAGAAACGACCTTTGCCAAGGCTAACAGTGTCGATGGTTCGGTTAACCTTGAGCAACTGATCAATCTTGCCATCGCTGGTGACGCAACGCGTCAACAGTTAATCGGCCAATCTCAAGCAAGTCTAAATAGTGGCCTTGCGAAAGCAACGCTGGCCGATCCCACCATTAAAGTGGGTTTTGGCGGCGTGCCTGTCGATAGTTTTGCGCTGGACGAGGATCCAATGAGCAACATCTCGTTAGGGATAATGCAAAAATTTGACCGCGGAGATAGTACAGTCTACCAAGCAGAACAAGCCAAAAATCAAGCCAATGTCGGGCTCAATCAAGCGAATTTGCGCGCGCAAGAAGTCGCAATGCAAATCACCACGCTTTGGTTAGAGCTTGGGTATAACCAAACGGCAGCACAGTTATTACAAGAGCAAAAACGCTGGTTGATTCAATTGGAATCAAGTCTTGATAGCAATTACGCATTAGGGTTAAGCGAATCACAGGATGTGATTACCGCACAACTTCGCGTCAGCCAATTGGAACAAAAACTGCTCTCTAATCAACAGATGCAACAAGGCATTGTTGCGCAGTTTTCTGAATGGTTTCCTGCTATTTCAGCTCGCTCTGTCGAGATGTCGTTGCTAGACCTAAGTCATATCAAAGCATCTAATCAAATCAACTGGACACGGCTTAACAGCAAATTAGCGACACTGCAGAGCCCAAACGATCGCTATGCGCTATTACGCCAACATCCTATGTTGCAATCACTTGATGCGTCCATTCTCGCGGCAAAATCGCAAGTATCTCTCGCCGAACAAGCTTACTCACCGCAGTTCGGTGTTGAGCTTATGTATGCCCATCGCCAAGCTAATAATATGCGAGGAGAGCCCGCCCCCGATATGGTAAGTGCTTATCTCACTCTCGATGTGCCGCTCTTTACGGGGAATAAACAAGATAAAGCCCACGCAGCAGCACAATACCAAGTCGGTTCGGCGCAAGCACAAAAAGATGCGTGGTTAGCAAAGCTTAATAGTCAACTCTCAGCTCTACTATCTAATCGTCAGTTCACCCTCGAACGTATCGAGCGCTACCGCTCGACGCTGCTTAAACAAGCCAATGCTCAGCGCAAGGCAGTTGAACAAGGTTATCAAAACAACAGCGCCAAATTTAGTGACATTGTCACAAGCTCAACTAACCAGTTAGCCATTGAACTTGAATACCAGCGTTTACTGACCGATCTCAACATTATCAACAATCAATTAGCCAATTTAGTCGGCGCTTTCAACATAGAGCCACAGCTCACGTTTACAACCGACGAACATCGCTAGGAGTATTTCATGAAAAATTTAAAAATCGCTACGGTTGCCCTACTCGTGGGTAGTGCTCTTGGATTTTCCGCTAATCAATGGTTGATGCCAGCTTCGCACTCCACTGCATCGACATCACTAAGCAGCACCCACGAATCTTCGCAAGAACCACTTTACTGGGTCGCACCAATGGACCCAAATTATCAACGAGATAAACCGGGTAAATCCCCTATGGGAATGGATTTGGTCCCTGTTTACGCAGAAGACTCAAACCAACCTCAAGCTAAAGGAACCGTCACCATTTCCGCCGCGGTAGAAAACAATCTTGGAGTCAAAACAACCCAAGTCGAGTTACAGCCCCTGCGTCCAACAATCGATGCTGTTGGCTATGTTGCGTTTGATGAAAGCACGCTATGGCAAACGAATGTCCGCACCAGTGGCTGGGTGGAAAAACTTTATGTCGATGCTGTCGGCGAAAAAGTAAAACAAGGTGACGTGTTATTTACGTTCTATTCACCTGACTTAGTCAAAGCACAAGAAGAACTGCTCAATGCAAGCCGTACTGGACGCAAAGCAATTATTAGCGCCGCTAAGCAACGACTCAGTGCGCTCGGTATTGATGAGGCGCAAATTCAACAAATCTATCGCCGTGGCAAGGCCAAACAACACATTGAGATCAAAGCCATTGCTGATGGCGTAATCGCCAATTTAAACGTGCGTGAAGGTGGCTATTTAACTCCGGCGCAAACGGCGATCAGTGCTGGCCCACTAGACCATGTTTGGGTTGATGTTGAACTGTTTGAACGCCAAGGCCATTGGGTTAAATCGGGTAGCCAAGCCAATATGACGTTGGATGCGATTCCCGGTCAAACTTGGCAAGGCTTGGTCGATTATGTCTACCCGATCCTCGATCCGGCCACGCGTACCTTGCGGGTAAGGCTCAAGTTCGACAACCCTCAAGGTGAGTTAAAGCCAAACATGTTCGCCAACATTCGCTTAACCCCCGTGAGCGAAGATCAAGTGTTAACCATTCCTCGCTCAGCCGTCATCCGCTCAGGAGCGATGAGCCGAGTGGTACTTGCCCTAGGCGATGGTAAATATCGTTCAGCCCGAATCGAGACAGGCCGAGAAGCCGCCGACCGAATTGAAATATTATCTGGCTTAACTGCCGCCGATTATGTCGTGATCTCAGCACAATTTATGCTGGACTCAGAATCGAGCCAAAGCGCTGATCTTTCGAGAATTAATGGTACCGATAGTTCGCCGGTGACGGCATGGGCAAATGGACAAATCACCGACATCATGGCAGATCACCGTATGGTGACAATTAATCACCAACCTGTCGAAGCCTGGAATTGGCCTGGCATGGTGATGAATTTTACACTCCACCCATCACTGGATATTGCAGCACTCAAGCAGGGCCAGTCCATCGACTTTGAGATGGAGAAAAGCGCTCAAGGGGATTACCTAATTACACAAATTAAACCTGCGCAAAGCCCTGCAGACCAGGTATGGATCGACGGTAAGATCACCATGTTAATGAGTGACTTCAATATGGTGACACTTTCGCATCAAAACGTTGAGTCACTCAAATGGTCAGCGGGAGAGCAAAACTTTGAAGTGGCTGATAACTTCGATTTGTCCCCCTTTAGCGAGGGCCAAAGGGTTCGATTTCTAGTCACGAATCAAATGGGTGAATGGCAGCTGAAACAGATTATTCCCTCCACTGAACAACAAGCAGTAGCAGGAGGCCAACAATGATTGGAGCTATTATTCGTTGGTCTATTAGCAATCGCTTTTTGGTGTTAGTGTCCGCCATATTGCTGACATTTGCAGGGCTATACAGCGTTAAAAACACCCCTGTCGATGCGATCCCTGATCTATCTGACGTGCAGGTGATCATAAAAACCAGTTATCCCGGCCAAGCGCCGCAAGTGGTCGAGGATCAGGTCACCTATCCCCTCACTACGGCTATGCTCGCGGTGCCTGGAGCGGAAACGGTGCGCGGCTACTCATTTTTTGGCGATTCTTACGTCTACATCATTTTTAACGATGATACCGACATGTATTGGGCTCGCTCGCGAGTGTTAGAGTATTTAAGCCAAGTTGCCCCTAACTTGCCCTCTCAAGCAAAGCCGACCCTTGGCCCGGATGCAACCGGCGTGGGCTGGGTTTACAGCTATGTACTGCAAGATAAAACTGGCCAACACGATTTAGCTCAATTACGCAGCCTGCAAGATTGGTTCTTAAAATATGAGCTGCAAACCGTCTCGGGCGTATCAGAGGTTGCAACTGTGGGTGGTATGGTTAAGCAGTACCAAGTACAAATCGATCCCGCCAAATTGCGTGCTTACGATCTGACATTACAACAAGTCAACTCAGCCATCAATAACGGCAACCAAGAGAGTGGCGCCTCAGTGATTGAGGTCGCTGAAGCGGAACATATGGTGCGCTCATCGGGGTATCTCTCAAGCATTGATGACTTACAAGCATTGCCGTTAAAAGTAACACCAAAAGGCACACCACTGCTACTGGGTGATGTGGCAGATATTAGCTTAGGGCCACAAATGCGCCGAGGTATTTCAGAGCTTAATGGCGAGGGTGAAGCAGTTGGCGGCGTTATCGTGATGCGTTTTGGCGAAAATGCCAGCCAAGTGATTGATAATGTCAAAATCAAACTGGCTGAACTTCAGGCGGGACTGCCTGAAGGCGTTGAAATCGTCACCACCTATGATCGATCAACGTTAATTAATTCAGCCGTTGATAATCTTTGGCAAAAACTGGCCGAAGAGTTCTTAGTTGTCGCCGTCGTTTGCGCACTGTTTCTGTTCCATATTCGCTCATCATTAGTCATAGCCATTAGCTTACCCATCGGTATTCTATCCGCCTTTATCGTGATGCACTGGCAAGGTATCAATGCCAATATTATGTCATTAGGTGGCATCGCCATTGCTATTGGCGCCATGGTTGATGGCGCGATAGTGATGATTGAAAACGTGCATAAGCACATCGAGAAAACGCCTCTAACGGATGAGAATCGTTGGCAGGTAATCAGTAAAGCCGCTGAAGAAGTCGGCGCACCACTGTTTTTCTCGCTGTTGATCATTACGTTAAGCTTTGTGCCCGTCTTTGCCCTTGAAGGTCAAGAAGGCAAAATGTTCTCTCCGTTGGCATTTACTAAGACTTATGCAATGGCGGCCGCGGCAGGTTTGGCAATCACGCTAGTGCCCGTTTTGATGGGCTATTTCGTGCGAGGCAGAATTCTTCCTGAGCATAAAAATCCTATCAATCGTGGTTTGGTTGCACTCTATCGCCCCATGCTAAACCTCAGCTTGCGCTATCCGAAAAGCATGATTTGCTTTGCGTTGGTGTTATTAGCATCAGCCTACTATCCAACCAAGCAACTTGGCAGTGAATTCATTCCCCCGTTGGATGAAGGCGATCTGATGTACATGCCAACGACCTACCCAGGAATCTCGATTGGTAAAGCTCGCGAGTTACTGCAACAAACCAACAAATTAATTAAAACGGTTCCTGAAGTGGAAACCGTTTGGGGCAAGATTGGTCGCGCCGAAACCGCCACCGATCCAGCGCCTCTTACAATGATCGAAACCACCATTCAACTCAAACCACGTGAAGAGTGGCGTGAAGGTGTCACCACCGACTCGCTACGCAAAGAGTTTGATGATTTGGTGCAATTTCCCGGCTTAACCAACGCTTGGGTAATGCCAATCAAGACTCGTATCGACATGTTAGCGACGGGGATCAAAACCCCGATTGGCATTAAGATCGCAGGCCCCGATCTCAAGGTGATTGAGCAACTCGGCGCAAAACTAGAGCCAATACTCGCTCCGATTGCAGGCACAACCTCTGTTTATGCGGAGCGAGTCGCTGGCGGTCGTTACGTCACGATTGATATCAATCGCCGTCAAGCGGCCCGTTACGGTCTTAACATCCGCGATATACAGCAAGTGATTGCCACTGCGGTTGGTGGAATGAAGGTTGGAGAAACAGTAGAAGGATTAGAGCGCTACCCAATTAATGTCCGCTACCCGCAAGATTATCGTGATTCGGTGGTCAAACTGCAGAATTTACCACTCGTCACCCCAAATGGCGCGCGCATTGCCCTTGCTGATGTGGCTGATATTCGCTACGAAGACGGCCCACCAATGATCAAGACCGAGAATGCACGACCAAACGGCTGGGTATTTGTTGATATCGAGGGCCGAGATTTAGGTTCCTACGTTAAAGAAGCGCAACAAACCGTCACCGAACAACTCACGCTTCCTGCCGGTTATTCACTGACATGGTCAGGCCAATACGAATACATGGAACGCGCCAAGGAACGTTTGAGTGTTGTAGTGCCTGTGACTTTGGCCATCATCGTGCTGCTGCTCTATCTGAGTTTCCGCCGTGTCGGAGAAGTATTGATCATCATGGCCACACTCCCTCTGGCGATGATTGGCGGCTTATGGTTGATGTACCTACTCGGCTTTAACTTCTCTATTGCGGTTGGCGTCGGTTTTATTGCCCTTGCCGGCGTTGCGGTTGAGATTGGCGTAATTATGTTGGTCTATCTCAACCAAGCATGGGATGAGCGACTCACAGCCGCACAAGCAACTCAGCAGCCACTGACAGACCAACAACTCAATGATGCCATTAGCCAAGGTGCAGGCCTGCGCGTTCGACCTGTGATGATGACCGTTAGTACGGTGATCATCGGCCTCATTCCAATCATGTATGGCCATGGTACAGGTTCTGAAGTGATGCAGCGTATCGCCGCGCCGATGATTGGCGGTATGGCCTCGGCATTATTACTAACGCTATTAGTTTTACCGGCCATTTTCAAATTATGGAAACAGCAACAACTCAAACAATCACAACGTAAGCTCAACGAAATGAAATAAGGAAGACATCATGAAACTCGTAATATTAATCAGTTTAATGCTTAGTACCTCTTTTGCTTATGCCAATATGGATCATAGCAAGATGGATCATAGCAATACCGACCATAGCAACACCGATCATAGCAACATGAGCCACAGCCAAATGCAGTCCATGCCCGGTATGACTCAAGTCGGCATGCCTGCGCAAGGTGCCAAAGCCGATAAGGTCATCCATGTAATCCTAAGTGACGATAAACCGATCCAGTTCAAAAAAGATGTCAATATAGAAGAGAACGATGTCGTTCAGTTTGTGGTAATGAATAGTGGAACTACAAGCCATGAATTTGCTATTGGCTCCAAAGATGAGTTAAGCCGTCATCACAAAATGATGGCGCAAATGGCCGGTATGGAGCATGACACTAGCAGTTCTATCATCGTTGCACCGAAAAAGGCGCGTCAGTTTACCTGGCATTTTCATGGTGATAAACACGTTGAGATCGCCTGTAACATCAACGGCCACCAGCAACATAGTAAATCACTCATGATCAATTAACCTAAAATCAGACAAGCGACTTATTGCCGCTTGTCATGAACACGCCCACCGCGGATGAAGAGCCAACCCGCGGTGGGCATCTCTAATTTAATGACTTATAGCTGGTAATCGTTACGCTCGTCATCTTGGAGTGACAAGTATTCGACAAACTCAAACTGCATCTTATGCGGATCCATATAATACACATTCTTCCGATGAGGATGTTCCGCGCCCCAATGATCGAGTTCATATCCTGCTTGCTTTAAACGTTCAATCAGTTGCTCAGCGTTAGGTACCGCAAAACCCAAATGATTTAACCCGGTAAAACGCTCAGTCCAGTATGGAGCCGTGCCTTCGCCCAATGAATCGATGGCAATATAGAATTGTTCATCGCCAATGTGGAACCACTCGATCTGTTCGTCGCGCTCATTAACATAGCGCCCTCGCCCCCGAACTTGCCAGTCTGGCAATGCAGAAAGCAGAAACTCGATAGTTTGACGTGGATCGACAACGGATATATTGGCGTGTTCTAAATAACTTTTCATACTCTTAGTCCTTTAAGTGATTGCATGCTTCTTTATGTTGTTGCAAACACTTTAATACCCCAAGTTAACTTGAGGTAAACACTTTATAATCATTATTGTTCGAATGTATTCGTCGAGTTTGATAATTAATGTTGAAGAAGTTGGACAGTAACAGAAGAGAATAATAAAAAGGTTACAGCGTCTCGTTATTAAAGCGGGCCACACGCGCTTCCGCCTCACTGCAATGCGTCAAACTAACCAGCTCAGCAATTGTGATTGTAGGATTATTGATGATCAATTGAGCTAACTGCTGCTCTAGCGTCAATGGCGGTTCAACATTGACCAAAGCTGTCGTGATCTTGGCAAGCATAAACTGATAAACAATGGCATCAGTATCAATAAGCGCCTGCTTAAACAGTTCTAGTTGAGCAAACTCTCCCACCAACTGCCAATGGCGCGAGCGTCTAACCCTTTTCAACTCACATTCGTATTGCAGGGCAAGCTCTCTGGCCGTCAACATAGAAGTTCGACCAATTCGGTGAATAAGAGAGGGTAATGCGATAGTAATCAGCGAATCAGACATAGCAACAGGTTCAAAAATTCAATGATGCCACTCTAATTCAAAACCAATAAAAAAACACCGAAACAAGTTCGGTGTTTTTATTTTCTAATGCAATTAAATTACTGCGGCTACTTTAGTGGCAATTTGCGAGTAGCTGACGCTTACGCGGTTCTTGGATAAGTTTCCAGTGAATACCTTCGATTGCACCGGCAAATTTCCATAACAACTTAACGTCAACATCGCTACCATAGGTTTGCTTAACACGAGAAAAGACCTGTGCCGCCCCTAATTCAATAAACTCTTCAACATCATCGATGCCCGCTTTCTTAACCATGCGTTCTAAGGTCAATTGCATATTTGGCAAATCTCTTAGACGACGGTTAGCTGAAGAACGCTTGTATTTACGCTGAGACACTGAATGGTCGATAGATTGTTTTACAACCTTATCTAGCTCAGCGCTCTTCGTATTAAAATGTTCAGTGATATCGTAGTAATTTACAGTTGCTGTCGTTTGTTTCTTAATATGACGATACTTTTCGCAACCTAACGCGATGAGTTCTTCATCCAAACCATCTCCACCGCGAATAAATATATGATCACTACTGATTAATGCGAACATTGCATCGTCTTTGAATAGACCCGTTCCTCCGAACATTGAACGCTTTTGGAAGTCACCAAATTTGCCAACATACTCAATAAACAATTGCTCTGTCATATCCATTGATCCTTTTAATCATTAACCCCGATTACTTGTGATCACCAGATAGCAGCGTTTTAGCGAAAAAATTATTTTTTAGGGTCATATAGTGTATTTATTATCAAAAGCTTGACCCTTTATTTGATACCTAAAATGATAGTTAACGAAACGAATTAAGTCTGGTCATACTTCACATCAATAAGAGCCGAATTGCTTAAAAATGAGACAAAAATCACAGTGCCGGAATTCCGTTATTCGCATGCGTCAAAAAAACCACTCTGCGAGTAAGTTAGAATAACTTAGTGAAATATCAATGAATAAGATTTCCCATTGCTTGTTTGCTTAGATAAACGGTAAACTCCACCCAAAATACATAATAAAATTACTATGACTCATTTATCTTTTTATTGGCTGCCAGAAAACCGACAATTGATTGAGCAAGGCATCGAAAGTGAGTTCACCCACTTCCTTGAAAACTCAATTGACTCTGGAAAAATCACCTTACCCCCTATTCCTGAAGTCGTTCTAAACATTCAACGACTTTGTAACCTAGATACCACGACCATCTTCGATATCGCCGATAGTTTGACGGAAGACCCCGGTCTTGCAGCGGTCGTTATTCGTGTCGCGAACTCGGTTATTTTTAATCGTCGTAATATTGAGTGCACCGACATTGTTACCGCCGTTTCCCGCCTTGGTATCTTGCGAGTACGTGATATCGTCACCGCCCAATCGATCGAACAACTGAAAAACTCTGTTAACCTTAGCGACGAATGTAATGCACTTTTACGTAAAAGTGCCCGTACCTCAAAAGAACTCTCGGCCACCATGGTCATGGTTACCAAAGAGTTTAAGCTAGCCACTCCTACAAACTATCAACATCTCGACTCTGACAAAGCACTTCTCACTGGTTTGCTGGCTGATATTGGCCTATTTTGCATTTTGAATGAGTACCACCTTTATCTAGAAAGAGGCAATTACCTCGACCCTGAATTAGCACTGCGCATATTCAGTTCAATCTGCCCTGCCGCGAGTAAACTGGTACTGAGTAAATGGGGATTCGATAAAGACTTTATTGATGTCGCGACCAACCAAGACAATCAACATCTCGATTTTGATGTCAACTACCTAGATATTGCACGGATCGCAAATCATATTCTGATGTTCCGCCGTAAAGACGATCGCCTCGATGAACACGAAATTGAAATCGATGTGACGGGTGCAGATATTCTGTACAAATTAACCAATTTGGGAGATAGTGAGTTCCGTTTAAAAATCAACGAGCTCATCTGCGCTAGCGGTTTATAGCACTTCAGGAATTTGTATGTTCACAGGGATGTTATTCATCTTCGCCCCACTTGTGGTGGGGTATTTAATTGCGGTTTCAAATCAACGTCTGCTTGACCAAATCAATGCAACGACAGCCCGGTTAGTTTTAGTTATTTTGGCGCTCATGGGCTTAAGCCTAGCGGCGCTCGACAATCTTAGCGAAAATCTACAAACCATTGTCAGCTACACGGCAACCTTCTTTATCTGTTTAGGCTTATGCAATATCGCAGTGCTTCCTTTAGTCGACAAATTTTTACCGCTCGAAGCTGACGCTAAGCAAACTCACCTGCCTCTTTCTAGTATGGCGCTTGAATCGGTCAAACTGATTTTTGTGGTCGGGGGTGGCCTCGCGGTCGGTTTATTATTGCCAATCGACCTTTCATGGGTTGAGACTGCCAGCGAGTGGATTCTATTTGTCCTACTGTTTTTTATTGGCATTCAACTGCGCAACAGTGGCTTGACCCTCAAACAAATTTTGATCAATAAGCAAGGCATGTGCATTGCCGCTTTGGTCATTGGTAGCTCACTAGTCGGTGGGGCAATTGCCGCGACCATCCTTGATATCGACCTTTACCGTGGTTTTGCCATGGCGTCAGGCTTTGGCTGGTATTCATTAGCCGGTATTTTAATGGGTGACGCGTTTGGACCCGTATATGGCGGTGTGTCATTTATGATTGAGCTACTCCGTGAACTCGTTGCGCTGGTGCTTATCCCATTACTGATCCGCTCTCGGCCATGTACTGCTATTGGCTACGCTGGCGCAACCGCAATGGATTTTACCCTACCCGTAATCCAAACCACAGGCGGTGTGCGCTGCGTGCCAGTCGCGATTGTTAGCGGCTTTATTTTGAGTTTATTGGTTCCAGTAATGATGCTGTTCTTTGTCTCACTTGCGGGTTAGATCGCGGGAAATTTTGCAGAATTTCCCTACACTATGGCCAATGAATTCGTTCTTATACTCACAATAACGACAACTAGGATGTTAACTATGAATCGAGTCATGATTGCATTGTTGCTCAGCGTTAGCTCAAGCGCTGCATTTTCAGCAGACAATGACTGTCTATCTCAGAAGTACGATGCTTACATAGAAGCGTCAATGCATTGGTATGAAGATCTGTCGCAACTCACTGCAGAACAATATCCCGACCTTAAAGAAGTCAGCCAATGGTATTTGGATGCGCGCCGCAATCACTTCGATCTCAACGCAGCCGCTGTAAAATATTATTTAGCCAACGACCCATCTAAAGTGGCAACCCAAAAACCGGTTGAAGGTTGGTTGCAACTAGAACAGCAAGAGATTAAAGCGTTGGCGAACCGTGACGATGAATTAGGTCAAATTGCGGCAAAAACATTTGCCGACCGTCAAGCCGTTCCACATAAACAAAACTACGAATTACGCTCAGCGTTTGCCGATTTGCTGAGTCATCCAACCAAAATCGATACTGCTCTACAACGCTACAATAGTGCGATTGCACAAGTAGAATTAATGAGCTGTAACTGATCTATTTATCTGCTGCTAGTAACCTATCTACGACTAAATGGGTAAGTTGACATCAATTTGCTTATTTAGTCGGCACCTTTGCCTTTCCCATTCACATGCATTTAATCTGTAACTTAAGTTTCTTTAATTAAGACGGGACATTGCTTTATTTTTCGTTTAGATTGTTGCGCTGCAATAAAAAGATAAGAGCAACGTAATTGCATGGTATCGGAACAAAGAATGGCTGACGTAAGTTTCGAAAGTTTACTTCGAATCTTTACCGTCCCAGAAGGCCCAGACTCAACACTGACTCAAATTGAAGAAGAACTGTCTCGTAACTTAAATAAGTTTCTACGAGAACATATTGTGGCTGAAGAAAAGCCCTTACGAGAAATTGAGAAAGATTTCTCCTGCGCGGTGATCCCCGAGCAGCCCGAGTTTGTTTCCGAACATACCCAACACCTGCTTGATACGCTGGTGTCGCATTCCGTTCATACTTCTGCACCAAGTTTTATTGGTCATATGACATCCGCATTACCTTATTTCTTAATGCCATTGTCAAAGATCATGATCGCACTTAACCAAAACCTGGTTAAAATTGAAACATCGAAAGCCTTTACCCCACTTGAACGTCAAGTGTTGGGGATGCTTCATCGTCTCATTTATTCACAAGATCACGGTTTCTATCAGCAATGGATGCACAGTGCCAACCACTCACTCGGTGCATTTTGCTCTGGTGGTACCATTGCTAACATCACTGCTCTATGGGTTGCACGTAATAATGCATTGCGCGCACAAGGCCATTTCCGCGGCGTAGAAAAAGAAGGCCTCTTCAAAGCCATGAAACACTATGGTTATGAAGGTTTAGCTATCTTAGTCTCTGAACGCGGCCACTACTCATTGAAAAAAGCAGCCGATGTATTAGGGATTGGTCAAGATGGCCTTGTTGCGGTAAAAACAGACAGCAACAACCGCATCTGCCCTGATGATCTCAAGCTCAAAATCAAAGAGCTGAAAGACAAAAAGATAAAACCATTCGCTGTCATTGGCGTCGCAGGTACAACTGAAACGGGTAATATCGATCCGCTAAAAGCCATGGCGGCAATCTGCCAAGCAGAAGGATGTCACTTCCACGTTGATGCTGCTTGGGGCGGTGCCACTTTGATGTCTAACCGTTACCGTCATCTATTGGATGGTATCGAATTGGCCGACTCCGTCACCATCGACGCACACAAACAGCTTTATATTCCAATGGGTGCTGGTATGGTCTTGTTCAAAGACCCAAGCTCAATGAAATCAATCGAGCACCATGCACAATATATTTTGCGTAAAGGCTCAAAAGATCTCGGCAGCCATACCTTAGAGGGTTCACGCTCTGGCATGGCTATGTTGGTGTATGCTGCAATGCATATTATTAGCCGACCTGGCTACGAACTGCTGATCAACCAAAGCATCGAAAAAGCGCGATACTTTGCCGATCTCATCGAGCAGCAAGAAGACTTTGAACTGGTTTCACAGCCGGAATTATGTCTGCTAACCTATCGCTATCTGCCACGTCATGTTCGTGAAGCTCTAGAAAAAGCAACCCCAGCACAACGCACCGAACTTAACGGTCTATTGAATGAACTCACCAAGTTTGTGCAAAAGCGCCAACGTGAAAATGGTCGTTCATTTGTTTCCCGTACGCGCTTGAACCCGGTTCATTGGGACGACTTAAACACCATCGTCTTCCGTGTAGTACTTGCAAACCCACTCACTACTTGTGACATTTTACAAAGTGTCTTAGAAGAACAACGTGAAATCGCCCTACATGGCGCACCAAGCCTACTAGAGAAAATTGAATCGCTTGCCAGTAAACTCTGAGTAAACTGAAATTTTCTTTCTGATTTATGTAACTTGGCATCATCACAGGCTAATTAACGTGCAATATGAGCCTTATTCGATCGAATTTGTGTAGTTTTCACAAAATATTGTTTGAGGCTTGTCATATTCTAAGGAATTGGTCCGTAGAAAAATTACTGTAATACTTAGGGTTAGGTTTATACTGGCTCAATGGCGCTGGCGAAAAATTACGTTGTTAGAAAACACCGTTTCTAGCTTAAATACAATGATAACTTCGCCCAGCGAGTTGTTCTCTATACCCTTGTGAACACTATGAATACATTAGAAAAAATACAGAAAAATCTAGAGAATTTCAGTAAGTCTGAACGCAAGGTCGCAGAAGTGATCATGGCGTCACCGCAAACTGCTATTCATTCTAGCATTGCAACATTAGCTAAAATGGCTGATGTGAGTGAGCCTACTGTTAACCGTTTTTGTCGCCGCTTGGACACCAAAGGTTTTCCAGATTTCAAACTGCATTTAGCACAAAGCTTAGCCAACGGTACCCCTTATGTGAACCGTAACGTTGAAGAAGACGATGGTCCAGATGCCTACACGCACAAGATTTTCGAATCGACCATGGCGTGTCTAGATGTGGCTAAAAACAGTCTTGATCCTGTGCAAGTTAACCGTGCCGTTGATCTGCTAACTCAAGCAAAACGCATTTCATTTTTTGGCTTGGGTGCTTCGTCAGCAGTAGCCAAAGATGCACAAAACAAATTTATTCGTTTTAATATTCCGATCACTTGTTTTGAAGATATCGTAATGCAACGCATGAGTTGCATTAACTGCACAGATAACGACGTAATTGTGCTGATCTCGCATACAGGTCGCACCAAAAGCCAAGTTGAAATCGCTAACCTTGCCCGTGAAAACGGCGCAACCGTTATTGCGATCACCGCAAAGGACTCGCCACTGGATAAAGCGAGCTCATTGTCAATTTGCTTGGACGTTCCTGAAGATACTGACGTGTACATGCCAATGGCAAGCCGCGTAGTACAAATGACGGTGATCGACGTTCTCGCGACTGGCTTTACACTACGTCGTGGCTCTGGTTTCCGCGAAAACCTCAAGCGCGTAAAAGACGCACTAAAAGATTCACGTTACGATAAGTTGTCTCACTTCTAAATCGTTACCGGAAAATAAAAACGGAGCCAAGTGGCTCCGTTTTTTTATGCTTGCTTGTTGCTGCAAGCTTATCTCAATTCTAGTCATTATGTTTGATGGCTTGGCGTGACGCCGCCGCTCTCTCCCCACTCTGCCATCAATTGGGCTTTGGCTTGTTTATCAAATGAGACCTCATCACCACAACGGCCATCACAATTACACACCTGTTGAAGAATAAACAGTAAACGCTCTTCCGTCAGTGGGATTGGATTGCCCTTGATCGCCATTGATTTCATCGCATCTTCGGCGACTTTTTCAAATGAAGTGTTACACACACCAAACTCATTCAGTTTTGGAAGCTCAAGTTTTTCCAGCATCATATTAACCCACAGCACGCAATCATCTCGGCTCGCATTGGTTCGCCCTGTGAGTATTTGCGCCATCTTTCTGTAGCGTGCCAATATGTCCGACCTACCCGCGGCTGTGGCCGCGTCGATGTTTTCTTTCATCACGTATGGCGCTAGGCGCGCAGTGATCACACTATGCGGTGCAGCAAGCTTTCCGCCCAATGCTGAAGCTAAGCCGTGCGCGGCTCCCAATTTAGCATTGGTGATCGCCATGCCGCCAAGCATTGCCGCGAAGGAAAGATCGGAACGTGCTTTAAAGTCATCCCTTAAACATCCGGCAACTATCGATGCGCTTAAGCGGCGCAAACCTTCTTCACACACCATATCGGTCAATGGATTGGGTTCACCACACACATAGGCTTCCATCAAATGGGTAAAGGCATCCATCGCACCGCGACCCGAAGTATAGGCATCGGTACCATAAGTCAAAGTCGGATCGACAATCGCCACATCGGCCAACATTTCCGGGCTACGTAGACTGACTTTGACTCGATCTTGTCCTGAACGCAACACAGCATTGCGTGTCACTTCGGAGCCGGTACTTGCGGTGGTTGGAATCGCAATAAAAGGAAGGGGTTTAGTTTTTAGCGGAACATTACGCCCCACTACTTCAACATAATCGTACACATCACCTTGGTTGGGAATAATCGCAGATAGGGCCTTACCCATATCAATCACACTGCCGCCACCAATAGCCACCACCATATCAGGTTTAAACTTGCGTCCTGCGAGCGCCGTCTCTTCTACCATGGTGATATTGGGTTCACCACGTATGGCGACGTGTTGATAGCGCATGTTCTGCATTTTGAGGTAATTGATGATCGGCGAGGCTCGCTCGATTTTCTGCCCGGTAACCAATAATACGCTGTAGCCAAATTGGTTAAAAACCGAGAGGGAGGATTGCAACGCACCTTCACCAAATATGATGCGTGTGGAGGTCATAAATTGGAACATACACCAAACTCCAAAATGAAATTAAACTAAATAAATTCAATTAATTACAAAACTTAATTTAGTTTAATATCATCAATGGCGATAGCTTGTAAACCATAGCAACATAACCCCACCTTCCCGTTCCTTGCTTCAAATCATTTTAATATAATTTACTCAGTTTGATTGATGAATTTTTGAGTAGCCGCACATTTAGTTCATCGTTCTAATAGCGACAGTCCCCTTTTACATAATTTCTTTAAAAATCTGCAAAAGATAACCAAATCTTTTGAGGATATTCAAAATTGAAAACCATAAACACTACGATTCATGTTCTCATCTCCAATTAAATAAGCGTTTGTGCATCCCTAATAATTCAAATGCTACTCGAATTTACGCTTACATTTTGTTGCATTCAAGATTGTGAAATTTCACTAGCATTTACGTCGAGATTTACAATAGTTCACACCAATTCACAAGTACTTACACCTTTCATGTTACCTAAAATCAACATTTGGAATACAAAGTAATCGTACTACCCATGACATTGATGACACTAACTAAACTAACAAAGGTTTATGGCTAATATGAATACAAAATTACTTATTACTTCCCTTACAATAATCTCTGCCGCTCCAACCGTTTTTGCCGATACTGTTGACGATTACGTTATCGCAGAACAACGAGCCGCTTTACAAGAAAACACTCAAGGTAAAGGGTTCGGTCCTCAATCCCCTAGAGATATAGATTCACTAACAGGAAAAAATCAGCGCGTATTCAATACGGCTCCAGCAGCTTCCAAAATGAACTTATGTAACATCCATTTCCACAAGAATGCCGAACACAAAGGTGGTGAATTTAATAAGTACGCGGGAAATGGAGATGGAAAGGGTAATAACACCGGCTATCTCTACACTGGTAAACTAACCAAAGAAGAGCTAAAGCCATTTAACCAAGCTCAAAGTTCACTTCAATCTGGTGATACGATTGAACTCCACTATGTATATACAACGGCTCAAGTCAAACCAGGACCGACGTTAGGTTCATGCTTATCCGACTCCGTGATGAATCCTCAGCTACGTGTTGAAACCCAAGTTTCTGTTTTAGTGAATGATAAAAACGCCCTTGATTTTGAAACTTTGACCGCTTATAGCCTCAAAAATAGTTACTATCAAGCCCTTAATATCCCTAATAATACTGGGACACCAATTCAATACGCGGGCTCAACCACTGGGCCTAGTTACAATGAACAAGGTTCGCCTCTCCAAGTGACATGGAGCGTACGCCCTCAAGTAAACAAAGTAGATATCGCCTCTGTCGAAAACTGGCTAGAAGGTAATGATTTTAAAGAAAACCATGCTCATGGAGTGCGCAATCTTGTCGTAAACCCTGATCTTTTATCATCAGGACACTAGAAACTGAAAAATTGATCTAAATATTTACTTAATACGAGTATGAGTTATACCTACCTATAACTCATACTTTTTGTGTTAACGATCCTGCTCATATATGACTTTCGAGAGCCAAATCGTGTGTTGTGTTTATTTTTCTAGCAATAGATTTTACCTATCGAATCAAGAGGTAAATCGATCTTTATTTTCCCCATTGATTGAGGCATAGTGACACGTAACAAAATACAGGAGAAAGAATCTATGTTCGTCGTTATTTTTGGTCGCCCAGCATGCCCATTTTGTGTTCGTGCAAAAGAACACGCAGAAACTCTAAAAGCAAAACGTGACGACTTTAACTACCGTTACGTTGACATTCAAGCTGAAGGCATTTCAAAAGCTGACCTAGAAAAAACCGTTGGTAAACCTGTTGAGACGGTTCCTCAAATTTTCATCGACCAAGATCACATTGGTGGCTGTACTGAATTTGAAGCATACGCGAAAGAGCACTTGGGTCTATTTGACGAGTAAATACTCCTCTTCCCCCTTCCTAAAACCGCTGCTTGCAGCGGTTTTTTCATATCTGACAAAACGTTAGCATTACTCCAGATAATCGTTTCTCCCTAATAAAAATAATAGTAGTTTCTACTTATATTTTTTATTTATTCAGCTACAATTTGCACAAATCCTTTCCGCTCACGTAAGTGAGTTTTTACTGGCACAGCACAAGAATTGCCCCTGTGAACATTGACGTCGTACTCTTGCTTGAACAAAACCCTATCCTATTGATTTTCGTAGTGCTTGCGATTGGCCTAGCTATTGGCAAAATTCGCTTTGGCAATCTCCAACTCGGTAATTCCATTGGTGTCTTAATCACATCGCTGATTATGGGCCACCTTGGTTTTACGTTTGATACAGATGCACTCACCATCGGCTTCATGTTGTTTATTTACTGTGTCGGTATTGAAGCTGGCCCTAACTTTTTCGGTATCTTTTTCCGCGATGGGAAGCATTACTTTATTTTAAGTATGGTGGTGCTTTCGACTGCATTGCTAATTACCCACTATAGCAGTCAATACCTTGGCCTCGATTTTGGCTTAGCCGCCGGTATGATGGCTGGCGCCTTGACGTCGACACCCGTGCTGGTAGGCGCGCAAGATGCACTGAACTCTGGGCTAGCCACCATTCCACGCAATATGGATTTCGGTCTTGTACTGGAAAACCTATCCGTAGGTTACGCAATGGCATACTTGATTGGCCTGATCAGTATGATTATGTTTGCCAAATTACTGCCAAAACTGCAAAAAGAGAATCTGTCTGACTCAGCGCAGAAGATCGCCCAAGAGCGCGGCCTTGGCACATCCGGTCAACGAAAAGTCTATTTGCCGATCATTCGTGCTTATCGCGTGGGCCAAGAGCTGATCGACTGGACTGACGGTAAGAACTTACGTGAGTTGGGCATCTATCGCCAAACTGGTTGTTATATTGAACGTATTCGCCGTGGTGGCATTCTTGCTCACCCTGATGGCGATGCGATTTTGCAAGAGGGCGATGAAATTGCGCTAGTGGGTTTCCCTGATAGCCATGCCCGTCTTGATCCGAGCTTCCGTAATGGTAAAGAAGTGTTCGACCGTAACCTGCTCGACCTGCGTATCGCAGAAGAAGAGATCGTGGTCAAAAGCGATTCGATTGCAGGCAAGCGCCTTTCTGATTTGAATTTATCGGAATACGGTTGTTTCCTAAACCGTGTAGTACGTGCACAAATTGAAATGCCAATGGATCTTGATATCGTCCTGGCCAAAGGCGACGTATTACAGGTCAGTGGTGAAAAAAGTCGCGTACATGGCTTGGCGGAAAAAATCGGTTTCATCTCGATTCATAGCCAAATGGCCGATCTCCTCGCCTTTTGTAGCTTCTTTATCTTAGGCATTCTATTTGGCTTGATCACCATGACTTTCGGTCAAGTTTCATTCGGCCTTGGTAACGCCGTTGGCCTATTGTTGTCAGGGATTACGCTAGGTTTCTTACGTGCCAACCACCCTACTTTTGGTTATGTGCCACAAGGGGCGCTGAACATGGTCAAAGACCTTGGTTTAATGTTCTTTATGGTGGGGATTGGTTTAAGTGCGGGTGGAAAAATGTTTGAGCATCTCACTCATACCGGCCCACAAGTGATTGGCTTGGCTTTCTTGGTCAGCGTTGTACCCGTGGTTTTTGCTTACTTGGTTGGTGCTTATGTATTGAAGATGAACCGCGCGCTGTTGTTTGGTGCCATCATCGGTGCTCGTACGTGTGGACCAGCAATGGACATTGTTAATGAACACGCAAAATCGACCATTCCCGCACTAGGTTACGCAGGCACCTACGCTATCGCCAATATCTTAATGACGCTTGGCGGTACGCTGCTGATTATCCTCAGTTAACACCTAAGCGAATTTAATCACTCTGCTAACCACAAGACCCACTCATTGAGTGGGTCTTGTTCGTTTAAGCGATGCCTAGCTAGAGATTAAGCAAATTCTTTACGCAGCTTCTTCGCCGCTGAAACCATGTTCGCTAGCGAGACTTCCGTTTCCGCCCAGTTACGGGTTTTGAGACCACAATCTGGATTCACCCACAAACGCTGTGCAGGGATCTGCTCTGCGGCTTTGTTAATCAAACCCTCAATCCACTCTTCTGATGGAATGTTTGGTGAGTGAATATCGTAAACACCAGGGCCAATTTCATTCGGGTAATTGAACTCCTCGAATGCTTTCAGCAGTTCCATATTTGAACGTGAGGTTTCAATGGTAATCACGTCAGCATCTAGCGCGGCAACTGAATCAATGATTTCATTGAACTCCGAATAACACATGTGCGTATGAATTTGCGTCTCTGGTTTTGCACTGGCAGCAGAAATCTTAAAGGCATCGACGGCCCACTCCAAGTACGCCTTGTGATCGCGTTTCTTGAGCGGTAACCCTTCCCGAATAGCAGGTTCATCAATCTGAATAATATTAATGCCTGCATCTTGTAAGTCCGACACCTCATCACGTAGGGCGAGAGCCAATTGGTTCGCAATCTCCTCACGAGTGATATCTTCTCGAGGGAATGTCCAACATAGAATCGTCACAGGGCCAGTCAGCATGCCTTTCATCTGCTTGCTGGTTAAAGACTGCGCATAAGTAGACCAACCCACGGTCATTGGTTGCTCACGCTCAATGTCCGCAACCACAATCGCAGGTTTCACGCAGCGAGAGCCGTAACTTTGTACCCAACCAAATTTCGTGGTTTGGAAACCGGCCAGATTCTCAGCAAAGTACTCCACCATGTCGTTACGTTCCGCTTCACCATGAACCAGTACATCAAGATCAAGCGCTTCTTGGCGCTTAACGGCATCTTCAATATGACCTTTCAATGCAACATCGTACTCTGCCTGAGACAATTTGCCCGATCTAAACGCGCTACGTTGCAAACGGATTTCGCTAGTTTGAGGGAACGAGCCAATCGTCGTGGTTGGGAACAGCGGTAAACCGAGGACCTCAGCTTGGTGAGCTGCACGCTCTTTATACGGCGCACTTCGCTCAGCCAAAGCTTTTGTGATGCCACTTAGACGTTGTTGCACTTGTGGTTTATTTACATGTGTTGCGCTCTTACGCGCTTTGATTGGCGCGCTGTAAGACTCACACGCAGCGATGGCGGCTTGGTCACCATCGAGCGCCTTACCAAGTAGAGCGACTTCCGAAACTTTCTGTTTAGCAAAAGCAAACCAGCTGCGAACCTCTTCTGATAAATTGGTTTCTAATTCAAGATCCACCGGGCTATGCAAAAGCGAACATGAACTTGCAACCCATAGCTTGTCACCCAGTTTTTCTTTAAGCGGTTGCAAGGTCTCTAGTTGGCTTGCCAGATCCGCTCGCCATACGTTACGGCCATTAACCACACCCGCTGAAAGTACCCAGCCTTGAGGCAGCTTTTCAGCAACCGTGTTCAATTGCGCAGGCGCCGCCGAGGCATCAATGTGTAAACCATCCACTTCTAAAGCGACAATACGATCTAAGGTATCTTCAACCGAATCAAAGTAAGTGGTTAAGAGCACTTTTACATCGCTACGAATCACTTGATACGCTAATTTAAACGAATCTAACCAAGGCTTTTCCAGCTCTAGCGAAAGAATTGGCTCATCGATTTGCACCCATTCAACACCTTGCTTGGCCAATTTAGCCAATATCGCTTGGTATGCACTGAGTAAACGAGGCAATAGTGTTAAGCGGTCAAACCCTTCTTTCACTTCTTTACCTAAGTAGAGATAACTAAGAGGACCAAGCAGAACGGGCTTTACATTGTGACCGGCTTTGACTGCTTCGTTCACTTCCTCAAAAAGCTGTGGCCAGCTCACTTCAAAACTGTCGTCTTTGCTAAACTCAGGCACGATATAGTGATAATTGGTGTTAAACCATTTGGTCATATCGGATGCGGCACTGCCAGAGCAGCCACAGTTTGCTTGTGATTGCCCGCGACCAACACGGAATAGAGTATCCAAATCAGGAAAGCCATCGCTATGACGTTTCGGTGCATGACCAAGCAGCAATGTTGTGGTTAACACATGATCATACCAAGCAAAATCACCTGCCGCTACGAAACTCAAATCCGCGTCCGCTTGAGTTTGCCAGTTTTTAGATCGTAGATCTGCCCCGACTTGTTTTAGCTCAGCCTGTTCGATTTCACCGCGCCAGTACTTCTCTAATGCGAATTTTAATTCACGTTTTTCACCGATTCTTGGGTAGCCTAAAATGTGCGTTGTCGTTGTCATATCTTTAATTCCTTTTACCAAGCCAAAGTATCAATTCTGTGACAGAGCATCTTGTGCATTAAAGGTGCGAATAAGATGTCTGGATGTCCAAACTATCCAATTTCTTTTCACTATGAACAACCGACAATTATTCAACTTGTTTATGAGTAAAATTCATGGTGTTACAACAAGGAATTTACAATTTGGAGGTAAAGGAAACATAAATAGACGTCTAGACGTTTACTTGTAATATTAAAACAGGTAGGTTAACTCTATTCATGCAAAGGAAATGCAGCTGAAGGGAATTCATGATCGAATTAAAACATTTAAGAACACTCGCCTCTTTACGAGAGACAGGTTCGTTGACGGCCACCGCAACCTCGCTCCATTTAACTCAATCAGCGTTATCACATCAGATCAAAGATCTTGAATCACGCCTTGGTGGTCAGTTGTTTCTACGCAAAACACGGCCAGTCAAATTTACCTCAGAAGGTGAAATTTTGTTGCGCCTTGCTGATGACATCATGCCACGACTAGCAAAAGCAGAAAATGAGCTGGCAAGTTTAAAAGAAGATGTGAACGGCCGACTGCATATGGCGATTGAATGCCACTCTTGCTTTCAATGGTTGATGCCTGCGCTGAAGGAATATCAAATTACTTGGCCCAGTGTCACGCTCGATTTTTCTTCTGGTTTTGGCTTTGAGCCTTTACCAGCCTTAATGAGCGGAGAATTGGATTTAGTGATCACCTCCGATATTCAACCCCGTTCAGAAGTGCATTTTGAACCTCTCTTTGATTTTGAGATGCGCCTGATTACTGCAGTCAATCATCCTCTCGCTAATAAAACCCAGATTGCGCCACAAGACTTAGCCGATCAAACCATGATCTCCTACCCTGTGCAAAAGCAGCGCTTAGATGTGGTTAAGCACTTCTTACAACCAGCAGGAGTCGAGCCCGCAAAATGGAAGCAGTGCGATAATACCTTAATGCTGGTGCAAATGGTGTCAGCGGGATTGGGTGTGGCGGCATTACCTAATTGGGCAATCAGTGAATTTTCACGCCAAGGGTTGATCAGCAGTGTACCACTGGGTGATGGTCTGTCTCGGCGTCTGTTTGCAGCAACACGTAATTCAGAGAAAGAAAAACGCTATCTACAAGCCTTCTTCACGACAGCGAAACAGCAGTGTAAAAGCCACTTAGAAGGGATTACCCTCGCCTAATCGTTGTGGGAATGATGTTCTAAACATAAAAAAGAGGCAATCAATGCCTCTTTTTATTGGTGGTTATCATACCTGCCACGATTACATTAGCGCTGGTAGGCTTTGAATTGATTTGTGAGCGGATCATATTGATAGCCTAAAACATCCAACTTACCAACGACCTGCTCTACATCCATCTCATACATACTGACCAGATCATCGAAGCTATCGCACTCTAGGCGCAACTTCTCATTGACGATACCGAGAAGGATAATGCTATCAAAACCACGAACGTCGCTTAAATCCATAACTCCACTCCCTATCATTTCAAGGCATTGCCTACCAACAGACTTGTTGCCAAGCTCATAGTTAAAAGCCTAGCTCTGATTAGCGAAATTAAAAGTGAGGCAGATCGAATTTCGTTTAAGCGCCTGTTAGCCGACGAGTGGTTGGCTAAAGACTTGATCAAACATAGGCTGATTGACGACCGTCACTACCACTAAAATAACCAAAGCGAAGCCCAATTGGCCTTTGCTGACTGCTTTGGTAGTAAATAGATGGAAGCACCACACGACCACGGCTGAGATAAGTAAAATCATGCCTAGGATGGTTGGTAAGCTGATCGCCAGCAGTGCTTCTTCGCTCAAACTGTACGCTCGAAAGACTAAAGTAATCGCCGTCAACATCGCCGCTAATACGCCAACAACTGGTAAAATACGCTGAAAAGCTTGCAGACGTGAACGCGCGACCACGAGCAACAGCTGGCCAAAACAGCCACCAAGAAGCAGGACTTGCACCAAAATATTCGCCCCTGATGCGATACTCGTTTGCTCGCCAATCATAATTCCAACGTAAGCAACTGCGAGACCGTTAGCGAGATACAACAGCCATAACGGGCCTTTTTCTCGCGTTTTTCCGGTTTGCACCTGAGAATAAAAATAACCGATTGCGGCTGCCACCATGAAAGCTTCAATTTTTAAAGAAGCGACAGCTAGCCATAACACGACCAAAGGGGTCAGCATTTTATGCACGCGGCCGCGTTGTCCTGGGCAGATTTCGCCCTTGACCAACACGAGTGTTAAGATGAGTTGCGCACCCAATAGCATAGGTGCAAACGTTGCTAACAATTGCTGAATCATATGTGAATAGCTCACGAGAATAATAATTTGTCGCGGATAATAGCAAACTGGTGGTTTTTCGCTAGATTGTTACGCCTTTTAAAATTGGATTTAGCGACACAACGCAAGCATGCGGTAACAGGCTTAACCCTAATTAATATAAGGCCTTCGCCCAATTGAGTTATCTGCAAATAGAAGGCTAGATACCATTGTAATTAGCCGCTATAATTCGCCCTCACTGGAACTAAGAGCAAAATATGTACAACGACATCACTCCAATTCATGAGCATAAAAAATACTGGGCGGAATGCTTTGGTACGGCTCCTTTTTTACCGACTAGCCGTAAGGAAATGGACGCCCTAGGATGGGATAGTTGTGACATCATCATCGTCACTGGTGATGCGTATGTGGACCACCCAAGTTTCGGTATGGCGATCATTGGTCGTCTGCTTGAAGCGCAAGGTTTCCGCGTTGGTATTATTGCTCAACCAGAATGGAATAATAAAGACGCGTTCATGACGTTAGGTAAACCAAACCTCTTCTTTGGTATTACTGCAGGCAACATGGACTCGATGATCAACCGTTATACCGCGGATAAAAAGCTACGTCATGACGATGCTTACACCCCAAATAACGAAGGTGGTAAACGCCCAGACCGTGCAACCTTAGTCTATTCTCAACGCTGTCGTGAAGCCTACAAAGGCATCCCAATTGTATTGGGTGGTATTGAAGCGAGCCTACGTCGCCTAGCCCACTACGATTACTGGTCAGACAAAGTACGCCGCTCTGTACTATTTGATGCCAAAGCAGACATCTTGTTATTTGGTAACGCAGAACGCGCACTGGTTGAAGTGGCACATCGCCTTGCCGATGGTGAAGACATTTCAACGCTAACCAACATTCGTGGTACCGCGGTTAACTTAGCGGCAGAGCCAGAGCACTTCACTATCATTGACTCTTCGCGCATTGAAAAACCGCGTAAAGAGGCTTTTGTACCGCTAAACCCATACGCGGTGGAAGAGCAATGTGAAACTAAAAAAGCAGAGCCTGAAGCGAAAGCGATCACGATTCGTCCTTCTCGTCATGATGCGGCAACGACCGCAGTACGCTTACCGCCGTTTGAAAAACTCAATAACGACCGTATCTTATATGCACATGCAAGTCGCGTGATGCATTTGGAAACCAACCCATATTCTGGTCGTGCACTGATTCAGCGCCATGGCGATCGTGAACTTTGGGTAAACCAAGCGCCGATTCCACTAAGCACCGAAGAAATGGACTATGTATTTGGTCTTAGTTTTGCGCGTGTACCTCATCCAATGTACGGCAAAGCAAAAATTCCGGCTTACGACATGATCAAAACCTCGGTCAACATCATGCGTGGCTGTTTTGGCGGCTGTTCATTCTGTTCAATTACAGAGCATGAAGGTCGAATCATCCAAAACCGTTCTCAAGAATCAATTATTGGAGAACTGGAAGAGATCCGCGATAAAGTACCCGGTTTTACTGGCACAATTTCCGATTTAGGTGGCCCAACGGCGAACATGTATCGTCTTGGCTGTAGCGATCCTAAAGCAGAAGCAAACTGTCGTCGTCCGTCTTGTGTGTTCCCGGGGATCTGTAACAAACTTAATACTGATCACCAACACACCATCGATCTGTATCGTGCAGCTCGTCGCGTCAATGGCGTGAAGAAAGTCATGATTGCCTCAGGTGTTCGTTACGATTTGGCAATCGAATCACCAGAATATGTGCGTGAACTCGTTACTCATCACGTGGGTGGCTATCTGAAGATTGCACCAGAGCATACTGAAAAAGGCCCTCTGGATCTGATGATGAAACCGGGAATGGGCACTTACGATCGCTTCAAAGAGATGTTTGAAAAATACAGCCAAGAAGCAGGCAAGAAGCAATACTTGATCCCTTACTTCATCTCAGCTCACCCAGGTACTGAAGATGAAGACATGGTTAACCTTGCACTGTGGCTGAAAAAGAACAACTTTGAAACTGACCAAGTGCAGAACTTCTACCCATCGCCGATGTGTAATGCAACCTCGATGTATTACTCAGAGACGAACCCACTTAAACGCGTGAAATACAAAAAGCGTGAAGATGTTCCCGTTGCGAAAGGTGAACGCCAACGTCGTTTACATAAAGCACTGCTTCGCTACCACGATCCAGATAACTGGCCATTGATTCGTGAAGCACTCACCAACATGGGTAAAAAACACCTAATCGGTGATAAACCAAATTGTCTGGTGCCAGAAACCAACGATGATGTACTGACACCCGCTCAGCGTCGTAAGTCTGGTCGTCATGGTTCGCAGCGCTTTGCTACCAAACACACCAAAAACCAACCTGGTTTTGGCAGCTTACGCGGTGAAGGGAATCGTGAGGGTAAGCAAGGTGGCAAGCAAGGTGGCAAACAAAGCGGAGATAATCGCCAACGCAATAACGATGGCAACCCGCAACGCTCTGGGCAAAAACCACAAGGCAATGGTCAAAACCAATCAAAGGGTGGTTTCGCTAAACCAAACCAACGTGGAAACAATAACCAAGGTAATGGGAATAACCAAAGCCGCGGGACAAATGGTTCACAAGGGAAAGGTTCATCGGGCAAAGGTGCGCAAGGTAACCGACCTGCCTCTTCGGGTAACCGCAAGCCGAAACATCGTTAAGAGATTTCGCTAAGTTTCAAGATCAAAAAAGCCGACGTTCACCACGTCGGCTTTTCTATATTATCGCGATAAACGCGCTCTCAGCTTAAAAGAAACTAAGAGGAGCAGTTCAAGCGTTAGCGGCCTCAAACTCGCGCATAAAGTCTACCAGTGCTTGTACACCTTCTAATGGCATCGCATTGTAGATTGAAGCGCGCATACCACCTACAACTCGGTGGCCTTTCAGTGCAACTAAACCACGTGATTTTGCTTGAGCAAGAAATGCTTCATCCAATTCTGGTTTCGCTAATTGGAAGGGCACATTCATACGTGAACGGTTAGCTGAATGAACTGAATTACGATAGAAATCAGAGCTATCAATGTAGTTGTAAAGCAACGCTGCTTTTTCACGGTTTAGTTGCTCCATCGCCTCTACCCCACCTTGCGCTTTCAACCATTTGAAAACGAGGCCAGATAGGTACCATGCAAACGTAGGTGGCGTATTAAACATTGAGTCTTTTTCAGCTAATACCTTATAGTTCAAGAAACTAGGTACAACTTGGCTCGCTAAATCTAATAAGTCATCACGTACAATCGCAATGCACAATCCTGATGGGCCAATATTTTTCTGCGCGCCCGCATAGATCACGCCATACTTTGACACATCAATGCGTTGTGAAAGAATGTTCGAGGACATATCTGCCACGATTGGCTTATCCGTTTGCGGTAGATCGTAAATCTCCACGCCATCAATGGTCTCGTTCGGGCAAAAATGCACATAGGCTGAGTCTTCCGCCACAATCCAATCGCTAGCAGGCGTAACGGCAATCTTGCCATCAATTTCTGTCTTAGCGACGTACGAGTCAACTTCACAATACTTCTGAGCTTCATCAATGGCACTTTCTGCCCAGAAGCCTGCATCAATATACGTCGCTTTATTGTTCTGACCTAATAGGTTTAAAGGCACGGCAGCAAACTGTGCACGTGCACCACCTTGGCAAAACAATACTTTGTAGTTGTTTGGGATGTTTAATAGATCACGCAGATCTTGCTCTGCTTCTTCAGCAACTTGGATGAACTCTTTGCTGCGGTGGCTGATTTCCATCACCGATGTACCAAGATTATTCCAGTTCACCAATTCAGACTGGGCTTGCTCCATTACCGCTTTCGGTAAAGCCGCTGGTCCGGCGCTAAAATTAAATACGTTGTCCACGGATTCTTTCCTTGCTCATGCTTTGTGTAAGACTGTTCACATTAATACCACTTTTTTAACGAGTAAAAAAGTGACAAAAGAGGTCTTAAGACCTCTTTTGATTTTAATCGTATCCCTTTTTACTTTATTCCAAAGTAAAAGCTACATCATCAAAGGCAATAGCAAGCTCATTAATGGCACTTTCTGGCCATTTTCAAAGACAAAATTGCCTTCTTTAAGCTCTGCTTTTACACGGTAACCATTGTCTGTTTGCTTAACAAACTCCATGATCATGCCTTCATCAACACCCTGCTGTAACGCTGGGTATTGTTCAACCAAGCCATTCGATACGAAGGTATCAATATGGCCTTGCAGTGCAGGCATGATGCTCATTGGGTTACGTGATACATCATTCGTCCCTTGCGGAACTGTTAACTTCCACTGAGAAGTAAACTCGCCTTGGCCGATTGTTAGGGCAAGTTTATCCATAGAAAGATAAAAACCATTCGAGAACAAACTATCAACATGCGGAATAATGTTTTGCATATCGTCAGCATTCATCATTGGAGCATTTTGATACGCTAATACAAGCTGTTCAAACGCAACAGCATCAAGATCACCCAAGGCGAAATCAACTTCAAAATTACTGACTTTCTCTTGTTCCATTAATAGATCAGCCATCGTGATATTGTGCTTAGTCGTCACACGTTTTGATTGCTCATCCATAAATGAAGAATAAGCATACTTGGCTTTTTTCAACGCAAACAGTGGTGTTTGATCACCATCCAATACCGCCATATCAGCCAGTGAAATTTGCTGGTCACCAATCCAGAAACTATTGACCTGCTTACCTTCTCCATCACCAGTAATGCCAGAGACCAGTAACTTTTCACCACTGTTAAAGTCAACTTCGATCGATGGAATATCAAGCTGGTAGCTCACTTCGCCCAACACCGTGACATGGCCTTTTAGCGTTGATGGAGTCACAGACAACATAGCGCCCTGCTCTCCTTCACTCACTTGATGCCAATTATCCAATTTAAACTCAAAGTCGGTGTTACCGTTTAGCTGAGTCACCGTATGCAATGTTAACGGTAAATCAGGCCAATTCGTCATTTCTGAATCAGCACTGATGCTTAATAAGCCATGTTTGATTTGGCTATCAACCATGATCTGCGCAGGAACACCATCCGCCTCCAATTGAGCAACAAGAAGTGGATCGGTAATGGTATAGCGAGTTTGAACGGTAGAAGAAAGATAGCCACGATCGTATTGAACAATTTCCGCAGTGATTGCGTCGTTATTCATCTGAGTCACACCATCTTGAATGACATTCTGCCCAATTTGACCAACGGCTAAAGGCCAACAAAATGCGAGGGCGATAGCACCACCAATCGCGGCGTATTTTTTTAATTGCTGCATGTCACTCATGATTTAAAGTATCCGTAGTTTCAATTATAGCGTGAATCATCTCGCCCATTCGGCTGTGCCAAACGTGACGAATAATCGTTACAGTTTACACCAAAAAACATTGAGATAAATCAGAGTATTGACTGAATTCTTATTGATGCAAGATTTCTATAACTTAGCTCTCAGCAGCCACGCTTGTTTCTTGCTACGGTAACTTGTCTAAACCAACGAATTACAGGTTGCGAAACGAATTGAACCAATATGCCCTACTGTGCCTTGATAACAACCCTATTAGCATTGAACAGCTACGTGGCGAGCTGAATGCCTTCACATCAAAATTTGATGTGCATTGCGCTGACAGCATTGAAGATGCGCATTGCGCGTTGCAGTATTGCATGGATAACGATCAACCTGTCGCGCTGGTTATCGCCAGCCACCACGAAAATTTCGACGGGGCGAACTTTCTCAACCAGCTTGATAAATCTCCATTGACACAAAACGCACGGAGGATCTTAGTTAGTTGCGGCCAAGATATTCAAGCCATCCTTTCTGCCGTTAACGAAGGTCGATTGGACCACTGTTTAACCAAACCGTTGCAAGATAACCTCGTCTACAAAACCATACAAAAAGAACTCACCACTTTTGTGGTGGAGAATGACAAAGAAAACCTGCTCTCATACAGTCTAATTCTCGAACAGCAAAAGCTCTTGCGTGCACATATCGACCAGAAAATGGCCAACTACCAAGCAGGGTTTATTTCTGACCATCACCGCTTATCCGATTCACAATTAGCTGAACAAGTGATTGATGCCCTGTCGGACTTTTTTGCTGATCATGATGAAAACCAAGCGATTCGACACTATTCAAGCGACCATTTATTAACCGTAGAAGGTGAAGAAAACCGTTTCTTGTGGTTCATCACCAATGGTGAAGTGGCACTGTACAAAAAAGATGAATTAGGCATGCAACGTGAAGTGGTTCGTCACAGCAAAGGCAACTTAATCGGCGGAATGTCATTTGTGACGGGTGAACCATCCTTTTCTACCGCGGTAACGTTAACCGATACTGATGTCATCAAACTCGATCGTGATGAGTTTAGTAAAGTCATGCAATCCAACACCGCTCTACTGCCTTTGTTTACCAACTTACTCTTACGGCACTTTAACCGCCGTCTGCAACGCAGTATCAATACTAAATTGCAGCTGCAAAAAACCATTGAATCACTCGAATCCGCCCACCAGCAACTTATCGAACGTGAAAAAATGGCAATGCTTGGCCAACTCGTTGCCGGAGTGGCACATGAACTCAACAACCCAATTGCCGCCATTTTACGAGGCACCGATACCCTTACCGATAATATCCATCAGCTTGTCGCCAATCAAAGCTCTGATAACAAAACACAAGGTGACGAAATCTTAACTCGAGCCCTATCATCACGACCTAGCTCTACCGCCGATGAGCGAAAACGCACTAAAGAGACCGAGCAAAAAGTGGGCGATCGTCGTTTAGCCAAAAAGTTGGTTAAGTTAGGGTTAGAAAATGATGCCGACTGGGCACAACGCGTTAAGCGCGATCAGCAGCAGGCGACCTACGACTTAGTAGAGCTGGAAAATTACCACCTTGCGGGGGCAACTCTACGATCGATCAATGTCTGTGCTCAGCGTATTGCTGACATGGTTAAAAGCTTAAAAGGCTATGCGCGCCCCGATGATGAAACCTTTCACTACGTCGATATTCATGAAGGCATTGAAGATACGTTAGTGATCTTTGAAAATAAACTCAAACGCCACAACGTCGAAAAGCACTACGCCGAACTGCCACCTATTCGTTGTTTGCCTATAGCGCTACAACAAGTGTGGACCAACCTCATTTCCAACGCGATTGATGTATTTCCAGATAAAGGAAGCCTGACGGTAACCACGAGAGCGACGACCCGTTACGGAAAAATGTGGGCTGTGATTGCAATAAAAGATAATGGTTGTGGGATTTCCAAGGAACTGCAAGAGAAAATTTTCGAACTCAATTTCACTACCAAACGTGAAGGCAACTTTGGCCTCGGTATTGGCTTATCGGTATGCCAACAGATAATTCAACAGCACGGTGGCAAGATTGAAGTCGAATCTGTCGAAAACCAATTCACGCAAATGTCGGTATGGCTACCGATAGAGGCGCAAGCTTAATTCAGCGAGGAAGAAACCATGAATAAATACCTGATCCTATGTGTCGATGACGAACGAGAAGTATTAGATAGCGTTATTCAAGATCTCGACTGTTTTGAAGAGCACTTCGTATTGGAAGGGGCAGAATCTGTCGCTGAAGCAAAGGGAATCATTCAAGAAGCACAAAGTGAAGGGATACAACTTGCGTTGATTTTGTGTGACCACATCATGCCAGAACAAACCGGAATTAGTTTTTTGATTGAACTAAGCGAAGACCGTGAAACCAACAAAGCCAGAAAATTGCTATTAACGGGACAAGCAGGTTTAGAAGACACGGTAGAAGCGATTAATCATGCAAGCCTCGATTTTTATTTAGCGAAACCATGGGATGGCGATCAAATCCGTCAAGTAGTCAAAGATCAGCTCACTCAATTTATGATCGACAACGAGCCAGAACTGATGCCATGGGCTGCCGTTCTCAACACCGAACAGATTTTTAACGCCATTGCGGAAAATCGCTTGAGTTTTGGAGAGTAGTCACATTTTAACCAAAGCAACTGGCATAACACTTGCTGCTAGTTTCAATATTGGAAAAATAACGCCAAAACAATGACATTTTGCCTTGTGAGCAGAGCTTATGAACCAGTATTATACGCACTGCTTTGCGGGCAAATCGCCCTAACACAGAATTTAATTATTATAGGTTAATCTACTTATGCGCAAAACAATCTTAGCTGCGGCGCTAGTGCTGGTATCTGGTCAGTCACTTGCGATGGACGATCCAAACAGCCCAACGGTTATGAGCAACTTTAGCTACGATTACGTTGAAGCACGTATCGGTGCAAGCCCTGGTACGTTCGGTGCAGGTATTAGCAAGTCAATCCACCCTAACGCTCACGCCGTTGCTCGCCTTGATTCTGAGTTTTCTGGTGACTACGATTTGTCAACAGGTGTTGGCTTCCATGCGCCAATTAACAACTGGGCGGATCTAACTGGTGAAATCCTATTTCGCATGGTAGATACAAAAGCAATCAGCACAGATACGGGTATGGAACTGAACCTTGGCGTACGCCAATGGCTTGGTCCACAACTTGAGGTTGGTGGCAAGCTAGGCTACGTATCAATTTCTGACAACGAAGATTGGTTGGGCGCTGCATATGCTCGCTTCCACGCGACTGAACTATTCTCGCTAGGGGCAGAAGCTCGCATCAACGAATTCTATGGTGACCAAGTGATGTTCACCACTCGTTTCCGCTTCTAAGTTTAGCGATTTGGCCAAGAAGTTATTTGGCAAGCATAAAAAATCCCGCCAAAATGGCGGGATTTTTCTTAATACCATGATATTAAATAGTAAACTAACCTATTCCATACCCAGCTGCTCAGCTATTGCCTTAATCTGCTCCAAATCCATCTGATGTACTCGAATCATTTGATTGATCTGGCTAATTCTCGAACTCGCTTCATCTTGTTTATCACAAGAATCTGATTTTGCATCCCAAGAGGTGCCATCTAAATACGTATCACACTCTGTTTTTAACGCTTCGAGTTTAGGTTCAAGTTCTTGACGCTCTTGCATCAAGGCTTCTAATTCCTGTTTAACTTGTAGTTCGCGTTGGAACAATTCACGAGAACGTTCCAATAAAGTAACTTGCATGTTGGCTTGATAGTTAAGTTTATTGTTGGCTTTGTTCGCATCCGCCAATTGTTTCTTCTGACCATCGAGTTGCTCTTCGAGCGAAAGATTGGCTTTTTCCAATTCTGCCACTTGGGTATTCATCGTTTGCAACTGTTGATCAAACTTCGCTTGTTGCTCAACCATCGCCGCTTTCAGCTTTTGCTCAACTTCGTCATCCACTTTAGCAACACGTTTTTCTACAGTGACCACCAAGGTCTCTCTATCTTGCTCTAGAGATTTGTATTGTTCTTGAAGCTCAAGATACGTACTTTGCCATTGCTTGGCCGTGAATGAAGATCCAATCAATCCACCGATTGCTAACCCCAATACACCAGCGACCACGATATAAAGATAAGTGCGTTTATCACGCTCCTCTATCACGACAACATCATCATCGGTGCTTTCAATATCAGTTTGGTTATTCACTCTTCGCTCCTACTGGCTCAGCGCATAAGTTCGGTGATCATCAATGTGGTAACGTACACGACAAACCCTGAGAGCAGAGTGATTACCACGTATTTCTGTAATTTTTCATTGGTGCGATATCGAACTAGTACATAAGCTAGCGCAATTAAAAACACGATTGCAATCAGTCTTGTCATACCCTCTCCTTAGGCTAATCTCACCAATTTAACTGCCTCATTTATACCATTTTTTACCTAAAATAGGTCAGAACGATGTCGTTTTATTACTTTAAATGTAGATCATCGACGTTCGCAGCTAAAGAGTTGGTGGATTACCGTACTATAAAATAATAAATCTGGCATTAAGTTTGGGCAATACCAAGATTTAGGGTATAAAGAACCGTTCCTTTTATTCGAGGCAAAGAAATGAAACCATTAAATCAGCAAAACAAAAAACGTCGTATCCTGAAAAAACTTTACCTAGGCGAATTCGCTATGATGGGTTTTGAAGTAAGCTGCAAAACAAACATTGCAGATTTCGACCGTTATGATGTGTTTGTAGACGACTTCATCGACTATATCGATAGCCTAGGCCTTTGCTTTGGCGGCGGCGGTCTTGAACTGTTCGAAGGTTTTATCTGTGCATCGGAGCGCTACCTAAGCGTAACTGAAGAGCAGAAAGCTCAAGTAATGGCTTGGCTAGACGCTCGTGAAGAAGTCAGTGAACTGATCGCTAGCGAATTAGTTGACGCGAACTACTTCTACTAATCGATATCACTAATCCGCCGCCAGATACCGCTCGCGAATACAACAGCGTAGTGAGATCAAACACGGTAGCTTAGTTCTATATTGCTGAGACGCTCCTTTGTGGGGCGTTTTTTATACTCGCTTTTTAAGTAACCGCCCTCCTTTCTCGCCTAAAAATCCACTTCGCTAGACTAATCGTATCCTCTGTCAAATCTTTTCGTAATTTGATTTAAAAACTTGTTGAATTGATCAAAAAAAGTGATACAGTTCTTTGGTCAAAAGTGACCAGCACTATTGACTTACATTTACTCAATAATTGAGTAATTGTTCCGATGAAGACTGCAGGAGAGCGGTTATTAACTAAATGGTAACATTTGAGCATAATAACCTACCGAAGAAGTAAATCTTTCAGGTGCCACCTTAGGGTAGCGAGGACTGTAGTTGGAGGAACCTCTGGAGAGAACCGTTAAATCGGTCGCCGAAGGAGCAAGTCCTACATTGTTTCAACAATGCAGGGTGAAACTCTCAGGCAAAAGGACAGAGGAGTGGAAAGACTATATCCGTAGCTTGGCGTATTCATATGCCGAGTATGCTACTCATTTTTTGATGATATGCTTCATGTCGTCATACCTTTCCCTCTTCTCCTTAAAAGTTTTTTTAATTAAGGGGAAACCATGGATAACTTCCAATCTTTACTAAAAACAATCGACAACTTTGTCTGGGGACCACCACTACTGATTCTTTTGGTGGGAACAGGCGTCTACTTCACTTTCCGTTTGGGTCTTTTGCAGTTTAGGTACTTATCAACTGCATTCAAAATGATCTTTAGTAAAGATGATTCTGATAAGCAAGGCGACGTTTCTAGCTTTGCTGCACTTTGTACAGCCCTCTCTGCAACCATCGGTACTGGTAACATTGTTGGTGTTGCAACCGCAATCAAACTGGGTGGCCCTGGCGCACTATTTTGGATGTGGCTTGCGGCTTTATTCGGTATGGCAACCAAATACGCTGAATGTCTACTTGCAGTGAAATATCGCCGAGTCGACGACAAAGGCCAAATGGTTGGCGGACCGATGTACTACCTACAATATGGTGTGGGCTCTAAAGCATTAGCGATCATGTTTGCTGTATTTGCTCTTGGGGTTGCCTGCTTTGGTATTGGTACTTTCCCACAAGTCAACGCCATTCTTGATGCAACAGAAATTTCATTTGGCGTATCACGTGAAATCTCAGCCAGCATTCTGACGCTATTAGTCGCCTTTGTTACCCTTGGTGGTATTCAATCTATTGCCAAAGTGGCGGGTAAAGTCGTTCCAACCATGGCTCTGTTCTACGTGCTGGCTTGTCTAAGCGTTATCATTATGAACGCCGACAAATTGTTGGATGCGGTAGAGCTCGTTCTCGTTTCAGCCTTTACCTCAACCGCAGCAACGGGTGGCTTCTTAGGTGCCAGTATCATGCTCGCCATTCAATCGGGTATTGCTCGTGGTGTCTTCTCAAATGAATCAGGTCTAGGTAGTGCGCCAATGGCGGCAGCAGCAGCCAAGACAGATTCATGTGTGAAGCAAGGCTTGATCTCAATGACGGGCACCTTCATCGATACCATCATCATTTGTACCATGACGGGCTTGGCTCTGATTCTAACTGGTGCATGGCAGGGTGATCTGGCAGGTGCCGCGATGACGACTCACGCATTTGCCGTCGGTCTGAACATGGATACTTTCGGTCCAATGCTGGTTTCGATTGGCTTGATCTTCTTTGCCTTTACCACGATTTTGGGTTGGAACTACTACGGCGAGCGTTGTGTCGTATTCCTTATGGGCACAAAAGCGGTGCTGCCATATAAAATTATCTTCGTTTGTTTGGTTGCCTCTGGTGCTTTCCTACATCTCGATATGATTTGGATTATTGCCGATATCGTTAACGGCCTGATGGCAATACCAAACCTCATTGGTCTGATTGCCCTTCGCCAAGTCGTAGTTGAAGAAACCAGACTATTTTTCGCTTCCACTGAAAACGATGAATTCGAATCAGCCAAAGCCTAAAATAGCGACCATAGAATATAAATAAAAAAACGCGGCTATCATCAGCCGCGTTTTTTATTTCACGTTTTTTTCTAGCACTTTCTTTTCCATACTGTGTAGACGTGTAACTGCTCTCTTTTCGTCTTGCTACATCACCTACTCTTCCAGCATTAATTTTATGCCCAAGGCGACGAGAACTACTCCGGTTGTTGCTTCCATCCACAGCATAAAACGGCTGTTTTTTAATAATCCCTTCGCCTTATCGAGCGCTCCGGCCAGCCCACATTGCCACGCCATTGCAATAACAAAATGAATCGCTGCCATCAGTAGCGATTGTAAAAACGCCGAACCCGCCGGATCGATAAACTGTGGCAAGAACGCCAAATAGAAAACCGCCGTTTTTGGATTCAGTACATTTGATAAGAAACCTTCACGCAAAGAGCGTTTTAAGTTCAGATTCTGACTCGCTAATGCGAGTTCTGCCGCTGGTGCGACTTGTCCTTTCATAATCGCGCGTAAACTACTCAATCCAAGCCAAATCAAATACGCCGCACCAATCATTTTTACAGCAGCAAACAGTTGTGCAGATTGCGCCAACAAGGCTGAAATACCAATCGCTGAAAAGGTCGCATGGACAAACAAGCCCAAACAAATACCTAAACTTGTGGTTGCGCCATCTGAAAAACCACCGCGTGAAGAATTACGAATAACCAACGCAGTGTCGAGTCCCGGCGTCAAAGTGAGAATGGTAATGGCGACGAGAAACGCCTCAAAGTTAACGATCATAACGACTTCTTCCCTGTAATATTACTAGTAAAATGGAGTGATTCTCGCGCATAAAAATAGACGCTAAGATTTTCACGGCATTAAGATAGACGGCTATACCGTTATACCGCTATAAATTCCTCACCACAAACAATTTATCTTCGCAGCCTTGATTGCTAGACTGATAATTCACTCCACATGATGAAGATATCCCCATGAGCGCATTCGAAAAACTGGTTTCTCATTCACAGAAAATTGCCCATTTTAACCACCTTGCTGCCATCTGCGGTTGGGATCAAGCTTCAATGATGCCATCAGGTGGCAACCAAGCTCGTTCTGAAGCCATGGCAGAGCTATCCGTTCATGTTCACTCACTTCACACTCAGCCGCAACTGGCAGATTGGTTTGCCGAGGCAGAACAACAATCACTGTCTAATGAACAAACAGCCAGCCTACGTGAACTAAAGCGCCAATGGCAGCAAGCCAACTTGCTTCCTGAAGCGTTAGTGCAAGCTAAGTCGCTCGCAGGCTCGAAGTGCGAACATGCATGGCGAACACAACGCAAAGAAAATGACTGGCAAGGTTTTGAAAAGAATTGGGCTGAAGTGGTTAAACTGTCCCAAGAAGAAGCACAGATCCGCGCTGAAGCCAATAACCTCACCCCTTATGATGCGATGCTCGATATTTACGAGCCCGGCACGACCACGACCTCGCTTGATACGCTATTTTCTGACGTAAAATCATGGCTACCGGAGCTCATCAACCAAGTCATCGATAAACAATCAAACGAAAGCTTCATAGAACCAAACGGACAATTTGCCACTGAAACGCAGAAAGCCCTTGGTCTTGAGGTAATGAAACTTCTACAGTTTGATTTTAACCACGGTCGCTTAGATGAAAGTGTCCATCCGTTTTGCGGCGGTGTTCCTAGCGATGTTCGCATTACCACGCGTTACAATGACAATGAGTTTGTCCAATCACTAATGGGGATCGTACACGAAACGGGTCATGCTCGTTATGAGCAAGGTTTACCAAAATCGTTAGCGGGCACACCAGCAGGTGAAGCGCGTTCAATGGGTATTCACGAATCCCAATCACTGTTTTTTGAGATGCAAGTAGGTCGTAGCGATGCGTTTATTGCACATTTAGCGCGGCTTGCAGGACAGCATTTCAACACGGCAAACCCAGAACTTTTTTCACAGCACAACTTTCAAAAGCTCTACACTCGAGTGAAGAAAGATTTTATCCGTGTTGATGCCGATGAACTCACCTACCCTGCACATGTGATCATGCGTTATGAAATCGAACGAGACCTGATCAACGGCAATATCAAACACACCGACGTACCAGAGCTGTGGAATTTGAAGATGCAGCAATACCTAGGTTTATCAACCGAAGGAAACTACAAAAACGGCTGCATGCAAGATATCCATTGGACCGACGGCGCATTCGGCTACTTTCCGTCATACACACTCGGCGCGATGTATGCAGCGCAATACATGGCAGTGATGAAAAATACAGTGGATGTGGATGGGGCGATTCGCAGTGGCGATCTGAGCCCTATCTTTACTTGGTTATCAGATAATATTTGGAGTAAGGGCAGCTTGCTAACAACGGATGAACTTGTGAAGCAAGCCACGGGTGAAACGCTCAATGCTGCTCACTTTAAGCAGCATTTGATAAGTCGTTATCTATAAAACCAACAAAGCTGCCGGCAGGTTTACACTATGACCTGCCGGCTTGCTCGATTACCTTAAATCGCGTCAGACGTTTATGAGCCAAAGCCAAGCTTGTTTAGCCAAAAGAATCAATAGTAAGAAGTATCATCGTTAAAATCATTGGCTCTCACGGGGATCACTTTTTCCACTTTCGTCGTCGCTTTTACTTTATTCACCATCAGCGGTAGGTTTGCTTCAAAAAACTCATCATTGTTGTAAAACAAAATCAACTGAGGTTTATCGTAGAAATATCGGTCAAATTTGTCGTTAAACGCGATGATGCCAAATACCGCATCCAACGTCTTAGGATCAACCAGAATGAACCCCTTTCGTTCACAATGTGAAGGTTCACACGCGCTACCGAATAGAAGACCATTTTCAAATGAAAACTCATCCCCTTTTCCTTTCAGTGCGTAGTACATACTCGTTGTTGAGCCCATCTTCCGTACGTAATCTTCTGTTTCGAAAATGTGATCAAATAATGTATAACGCGCCGCTAAAAACTCATGATAGTTGGAGCTATTGATGAGCTGCTCCATACTCGTAACTTGTAGTAGCTCTTGTTTGAGCGATTCAAGAGCAAGCTGATGATGCAATTCACCAATGCGCTGACCATAACTAGGAATGCACTTCGAGATACCAAGAGAGCATTGACCGTCGCGCTGTTCCCACCAATTCAATTGTTCTTGCTTCAATGCCTGTTGTTGCGGTTGCGTTAATTGGGTTCGTAACTCTTTATATTGTTCACCCAATATTTCATCCAATGTATTTAATATTGGATCTTGGCAAATCATCTTCTCTGTCGGAGAAGCCGCTTTAATGCAATCGAAGCTTGCTGCCTGAAGAAAAAAACTAGGGGTTATGGATAGAGCCACGAAAAGCCATTGGTATTTCATTTACTTTCTCAAATTCTTTAGTTGTAGGCATTATATACAAGCTTATCAAGAATAAGGACATGCTGAGTCACATCACATTGAAATAAAACATGTTTGCCGGCTTATAGACGCTGAAACGACTCAAGATTTCACCAAAAAGAGCGTCAGTGTCATAACGGGATCGCTTGAGAGCAAAATATCGGCAACTAGCAGAAATACATAGATCCCCGACCAAAGTAAGCTATGATTCCTTATCCCTCGACTAGATTGAAACCTTATGGCTGCCTTCTCTTTTTCTCTGATCCCTGTCGGGGTTAGATTTATGATCCTTTCTGCGTTTGGCTTTGCGTTAATGTCTGCGTGTGTCAAATACGTCAGCAACTATGGTATTCCGGTGTTTGAGATTGTAGCTGCAAGGGCATTAGTTTCTTTGCTTATCAGCTACATAGATGTAAAACGAAAAAAGATTTCAATATGGGGAGAAAATAAACCACTACTATTTTTACGTGGTGCGGTTGGCACCGCCTCACTGATGTGCGTTTACACCGCGGTAACGATGCTACCGCTTGCTGAAGCGACGATTTTACAATACGTCCACCCTGTCTTTACCGCTCTTCTTGGCATGTTATTTCTCAAAGAACGTGTGCAAAAATCGACCCTCGTGTGTATTGCCTTCTGTCTGGCCGGTTTATTGGTAATGGTGCAGCCAAATATGCATAGCGAGATCGCCGATGAGTTGCCTTTATTTAGTATTATGATTGCGTTGTGTGGCGCTTTGGGTAGTTCTATTGCTTACGTAATTGTAAGAAAACTCAGTCAAACCGAAGACAGCTCGGTGATCATTTTCTATTTCCCACTCGTCGCACTGCCCATCTCAACGCTGCTGATGTGGGATAGCTTTGTATGGCCAAGTTTGTTTTTGACCATGATGCTTGTATTGGTTGGTATCTTTACTCAAATTGGTCAGTACGGGTTAACCAAAGCGATGCAGACCCAAGCGGCAGGCAAAGCGTCGGCCTACTCTTATGTACAAATCGTTTTCTCAGCTCTGCTTGGCGTATGGGTATTTAACGAAATACCCTCTATTTGGACGTACCTAGGTGGTGGACTAATTGTTACTGGCGCGCTAATTAACGTGTTTGGTAAACAGTTGCTGGCGCCGTTTAGGGCGAGGTAATCTTCAGTGGCGTCAGCTCAAAGTCACAAGAAGTCACTCTTTGACGCCACAAGACAAATCCTCTTTTCGAAGACGGATTGATTCAACTACAACACTCTTAATCTCGCGTACGCTTAATGATGATCTGATTAGGAAAATGCTTTTCCATCTGTTCAATGCTGTAAGATGAAGTGCCCTGTTTGATCTGCTCAATAGGCGCTTCACTCGCAATTTCAATCGTTACACCAAACTCATGGGCCCGGGCTTCAAATGCATCGAAAAGCTGCTTTTCTTGTTTGCTCAGTTTGGTGAGATCTTTGCCTTCTAACTCTACTATCTGATCTAATAACTGTTTATCACTTGGTGTCATGATTTTGTCCTCATTACAAACGCTTATCTGAATCTACTCCTTTAAACACTGAAATCTAGAATCTTCCGCGGATAAATTGGCAAGCTATAATTGCAAATTTGTCCGCATACCCATTATTGAAAACAAAAAAGCTCTGGCATTGCACCAGAGCTTTATATTTTCGCTATTGCTAATCAATTAATGGCTAGCTAGATCTGTTCCCAAGGAGCACCAGCGGTTCCCGGTGTATCGCCTTTTGTCCACCATTTGGCTTTGTAAGTTACGCCTTGGTAGAGAGCTTTATCACCGCCGTTATAGGCTTTCGTTGGACTCCACGCTTTCACCGAACCGTCATCTTTCTCTTGCCACACGTCAGACGCACCCGGTACGTCACCTTGCGTCCACCACTTCGCGGTGTAGGTCACGCCATTGTAGATAACCGAATCACCACCGACATAAACTTGGTCTTTATTCCAAGTATTACCGCTTGGATCTTCATTGCCTTTAACGTTCACAACCACAGCGGCCGTCGTATTATCGGTCGCATCCGAAACCGTTACGATGACATTCAGGGTACTGTCTTGAGTCGACTCCGAAGTTGGTACTGAAATGACCGCGCTATTACCGGTTTGCACAATCGTACCAAGAGATGTGGTAAAGGTAAGCGTATCGTTTTCTGCATCAGTTGCTGATACAGAAATTGTTGCGACATCGCCTGCGTTAACCTGAATGGAACTTGGTGCATTCAGAATTGGGGCCGTATTTACCTCTTCACCAGTGCCTTTCACATTAATCGTGACCACTTCGCTATCTGACTTTTTGCCGTCAGTGACCGTCACCGTCACGCGCTCAACCACATCTTGCGCGGTTTCAGGTGCTAGAAAAGTTACCGTTGCACTGTTGTCACCGTTATCGACCAGCGTTGCGCCCGTCACAGAGAAAGTCAGTGCATCGCCGTCAGAGTCGGTCGCTGAAACCTTAAAGCTAATTAACTGGCCAGAATTCGCATTTAAATTCGCTGGCACCACTAATACTGGCGCTGCATTGGGTACAACATTTTGGCTAAAGACATTATCTATCTGTTCTGCCAGTGGTGAACTGAGCTCTGAACATTGCTTTAATTTACTACCAAAACTGGTGAAGGTGCCATTACATTCAATATCGCCATGCACTTGCCAAACAATGATGCCACCAAGATCGTTGTTAACAATGTACTCAGCCTTTTCACGAATCGATTGTGGGTCATCGTAACTGAGGAAATATTTGCCGTTTACCGCGTAAGGAACACGAGCATTATCATCCCAGAAATGCTCCCAACCCGGCTGTTTCGTCAAATAGTTATAACTTGGTTGGCCTTCGAAATTAGCCCAGTTGGTAATATCAACCGCTGAGTTGGTTGGCCCGTCCACTTCAAAATTAACCATGCGTTTATCAGTTGGTGCGCCTAAATATGCCGTTGAAGCGGTTGTTTGCACACCACGTCCGTAAAACGCCGCACCAAAGTTAATTTTTTCCGCCGGGATGCCGCGTTCATTAACCATCCAATCACGCAAGGTATCAAGTGTTAAACCTGCGAACTCTTCTTCTGGGTACGGATAAAGTGGCGAGTTATGCCCTGTAACGTTTGACCAACCTCCATTGAGGTCGTAAGTCATCATATTGAAGTAATCCATTGAGCGCACTAGACGCTCCCAATTAAAGCCTTCTAAAGCTGCTGGTGTCGCTTTGAATGCCGCGGTGATCAGCTTATCATCACCAATGCGCGCGCGGATATCTTCCATCAATTGTTCAAAATTGGCGTAATCAGCTTCAGTTCCGCTAAAGTTCATCCCACCAGTGCCTGGGTATTCCCAATCAATATCAATACCGTGAAAACCTAATGCCATCAGCTTATCAATATCAGCAAGGAAACGCGCTTTTTTAACCGGATCGGCCGCCATTTCGGGGAAATGTTTAGACATACTCCAACCGCCAAGCGAGGCCATTACTTTTACGCCTTTCTCATTAGCCAAATCGATAAGACCCGGTGCGCCACCTTCTTTCTTTAGAGGAATCGGCATTTCACCGCTGACACCAGATGGTTCATGCAACCAGCCGTTGCCATTAGGGACAAAACCTTGCGCTTGAACACGCGCTAAGTTTTCTGCTTCCCACGCTTCATTGCCTGGGTAAGACCATAAGTATTCCAGTTCACCCCATAGAATATGTAAATCCCAGCTTGAATAGACATCGGTATACAATAACGAGCCGGGCTCTTGCACTGCATCTGGTTGATAAATTTGCTTATTGCGTAAATCCCCACTATGCAACGAGCCATCTTTTGCTACGCCAAAAAAGGAATAGTTCAAGATAGAATAGATATCCATATCAACATTTAAATGAGTCGCTTCACCGGCAACAGTAAAACCGTGTTGAGGCCCTTTCCACGCTTCCCATTGGGTTAGGTAACCAATCACGTTTTTATCGTGTGTTGGTGCGGCGTGCAGAGCCGTACTCATAAGGAGTGTTCCAGCAACAGATGCCGCAATAGCGGTAAGCTTGATGTGATTTTTCATTAGTCTATATCCACGCTTAGTAATTGAGAGTCAATTCACCAGTAACTACTTTTTCATTACTTAATTTTCGACGCGAATAGATATTTTAAAGGTTGGCAGCATGGTTCGAATATAATTGTGCAAACGAACATTTGTTGCGTGAATTTTTGTATCAACATAGCGGTTTAATTAGAACGTCATTTTATTAAAAACACAGAGTGCAGATAATTATATCGATTTTATAAAAAATATTTATCATCGATAGATAATCAACCTAACAATTCACACCTAACCGGAATAATGCACAAAAGAAGAAGTATTCTTTAGCAGAATGACGAAGAAAAACATAATCAACAAATCGGATAAAAGCTCCAACCATTGCAGCTAGAGCTTTTCATTTACTCACAAGTGACCTCATAGGTTCAAATGATACCCCATCATCAGAGCATCATTTTTCCCACGAATTTGCCTTTGTAAGCTAAACCTTGAAGCGAGACAATGACATTTGTAACGTCGTTGCTAATTGTGCAAGTTCAATACTCGATTGAGCGGTTTGTTCTGCGCCCTGAGCGACTTCATTTGCCGACAGACTCATATTCTGAATATTTTGACCGAGGTCTTCTGTCACAGAATCTTGCTGATTGCATGCCGTCGCGATCTGGATACTGGTCTCAGTGACTTTCATCATCGTATCTTCAATCGTCTGAATTGCTTTACCTGTTTGCACGCTTTGATCGACACAAACACGGATCTTCGAACAGCTTTGCTCTGTCGCCGTTTTCGCATGAGCAGCACTGGTTTGTAATTTCTCAATAATGCTAACAATTTCACTGGTTGACGATTGCGTTCGTCCCGCTAACGAACGTACCTCATCCGCCACCACGGCAAAACCACGGCCCTGCTCACCCGCACGCGCTGCTTCAATCGCAGCATTCAGTGCCAACAGGTTAGTTTGATCGGCAATACCACGAATCACTTCAACGACCACACTAATATTGTTTGATTCGCGTTCTAACTCTTCAACCAATTCACCCGCTTGTTCAATATCACGTGACACAATTTGAATTTGCTCAATATTGAACTGAACATCTAGATTGCCTTGCTTAGCTTCTTGCGAGGCCTCTAGAGCTGACGTAGACGCGGTTTCAGTATTACAAGCAACTTCTGCAACCGTTGCTCTCATCTCCTCCATCGCGGCTGCAATCACCGTAATGTCCGATTGTTGCTGCTGCATACCCAGTGAAGACTGTTCTGATATCGCACTCATCTCTTCAACGGCAGCCGATAACTGAGTCACCGCAGAAATGGTATCTTCAATTAACATACGCAACTGATTTTGCATTTCAATATTGGTATCAGCTAATTGACCTAGTTCATCATTACCAATCAATTCACGCTCTAAACGAAAGGTCAAATCCCCTGCTGCAATCGCTTTGGATTGTGCGACAACTAAATTCAGTGGGTGACAAATTTGACGCGCTAAGAAGAAAGTAATAAAGACCATAAACGCAATCAACGCAGAGAAGGAAACCTTAGTCGCAGTGGTCACTTCATCAACACTTTCCATAATCGAGCGACGGTTATTGGCCACAAAAGTAAGGTTTGTTTTAACCAAATCATCCATAGCCGCCCCCACTTCTTCAAATTGACTAAGTGCTGCCACAAGGTCAAGTTGTGCTTGGGTCTTATCCCCACGGCTGACCTTTTGAGTAAAGTCACCCAACACACGCTGGTAACTATTCCAACCATTCATCACGCGACTAAATACACGGCGCTCATCAGCGTCGACAACCGTCGCTTGATACTTAGCAAGATCATTTTCAATCGTATTTTCAAGTGATGAAATAGTCGTAAATAACTGCGGAAGGTCGCGTTTTTGATACGTTAGCGCCGCAAATTGATTACGACGATACGCATTCATATCAAAGTAGATATCTTCTACCGATAACACACTTGGAATGGTGGAGTCGGTAAAGTTAACCACTTCCGATTCTACTTTGTTCAACTCTTGCAATAGAAAGAATGCAAACGCAATCATTACTAAACCGATCGCCGAAAATACAACAGCGATTTTATTTGTCACAGCCAAATCTTTGTAGCTCATGATTCTCATAACCTAGGAGTGTTTGAATAATTTATCCGCAGGCAATACCCACACCAATCTAAAGGCAGCAAAAAGAAGCACAACAAAAGCACGTAAAACGTGAATTGAAGCAAATAAGTGGTGATGTAATTCAAAGAGATCTTGAATCGACAACGCTGCGTATCTGAATTGGGGGACTTACTTTAGGGTACTGGTCTAATGACTTAGTCATCGCCCGAAAACCTTATATCAGCACTTATACAATAAAGTAAATCAGAAAATCACCATCCTTCACGCGAATTTCAGATCTGGAAATTGTTATATTTTATAGTTAGTTATAGCACCATAGCCCAACGCAAACCTTTGCCGGAGCCGTCATGTGACAATAGTAAAAAAACATCACAAAATTTACACTCAAACAAGTTTAAAATTGGTTTTAACAATGTTAATTCCGAAGCGGATTACACTGACTGTCAAAAAGGTAGCGCCAATTTATCGACAATAAAACGTGATCTTTTTTCCAAAAAATGAGCTATTCAACACGCATACTTGCAGAATAATGATTTACCCAAACGAACAGGATTTAAAACGGCCATTCAACAGCGACACTCAACTACCATCGAATCCACTCCATATTGAGCAACAAATCAAAACTAGCGCATCCTGATTTTTATTTTGATTCTCATAATCCAAATAGATGAAGAAATTTCGTCATTAGACACATTACTTACTGTTTTTAAACAACTTATTTCATCAACTCTATTGGCATAAAGATTGCGATACATCAGCTAAGTTATGAATGCGAGACAAATTTCATAGCATCTGGATACCGATGAGGAGTGACTATGAAAAAGGTAATGCTAATTCCTGCCGGAGCAAAAGTTGCGGTCAATCAAGAGGGTGAAATACGCGTCCTTGCTGATGGCCAACAACCAAAAGAAAATGAAGTCGTTTATTCTGAACAAGATTTTGCATTACTTGCAAATGATGATATCCGTATTGTGTCCGATACTGCCACAACTTCCTCCGATGATATTCAAAGCGTACAAAACCTCATAGATCTTGGCCAAGATCCGACTCAACAAGAAAGCTTAGATCCTGCGGCAGGCCAAAATAAAGGTTCTGCACCAACGCTCTCTCCACAGGTAGCAAGAGACAATCAAACAACGATCGCGGAAACGTTTTTTGACACTAATGCCAACGATCAGCCAAGTGACCGTCCTTCACTTTTAGCTCTTAGCGATGAAACTAACTCAGGTATCGAGCTTGCCGCGACAATAGATGGTAACGATAGCGGAGCCGTCACTGAAGATGCGACCTCTCCATTGCTGATCGACTCTGGGAAACTGACCATTGAGGACAACAATAAACGTGATGCTAATTTTGACCCAAACAATATTGTCACCCCAAGAGACGCTCTAGGTGAGCTAACGATTGATACTCAAGGAAATTGGACATACTCCGTAAACAACGAGAGCGTGCAGTACCTTGCCCAAGACGAAACCAAAATTGAAACATTCACTGTTGCCTCGGTGGATGGCACCACTCACGATATTGTTATTACCATTACAGGGGTCAACGATAGTGCCGTTATTTCCGGCGATGCAATTGGCGCCGTGACGGAAGATGATACCGATCCGGTGCTAACAGATTCAGGCGTATTAACCCTGACTGATGCCGATACCGGCGAAGCCAAATTTGACCCAACTAGCGTAATCACTCCAGCTGGCGCGCTCGG
>NZ_AFWD01000085.1:0-758 GCF_000222565.1 Vibrio sp. N418 | reverse complement strand
GGTGACGCCAGGTGGCGCACTAGGTAGTTTAACTATCGATGAGAACGGCAACTGGGTCTACAACGTTGACAACGCAGACGTACAGTATCTTGCCCAAGATGAAACCAAAGTCGAAACCTTCACTGTCGCCTCAGTGGATGGCACCACCCACGATATTGTTATCACCATTACTGGGGTTAACGACAGTGCTGTTATTTCGGGTGATGCAATTGGTGCGGTCACCGAAGATGATACCGACCCGGTGTTAACTGACTCAGGCGTATTAACCCTTACTGATGCTGATACCGGTGAAGCCAAATTTGACCCGACCAGTGTGGTCACGCCAGCTGGCGCACTCGGCGCGCTCATCATCGATGCCGATGGCAACTGGGTCTATAACGTTGACAACGCGGACGTGCAATACCTTGCTCAAGATGAAACCAAAGTCGAAACCTTCACCGTTGCCTCGGTGGATGGCACCACCCACGACATCGTTATTACTATTACTGGTATTAACGATAGCGCGGTGATTTCGGGCGATGCTGTCGGCGCAGTCACCGAAGATGATACCGATCCAGTACTCACCGATTCAGGCGTGTTAACTCTGACTGATGCTGATAGCGGTGAAGCCAAGTTTGACCCAGCTAGCGTCGTAACGCCTGCCGGTGCACTCGGCGCGCTCACTATCGATGCGGATGGTATCTGGGTGTATAACGTCGATAACGCGGACGTGCAGTACCTTGCCCAAGATGAAACCAAAATCGAAACCTTCACTGTTG
>NZ_AFWD01000086.1:0-30650 GCF_000222565.1 Vibrio sp. N418 | reverse complement strand
CTCGAATGAGGCCTTTTTTGATTTGCTTGGTATTCACGATAGCGGTGCAAATTTACGCTTATTTAAATTTCTTGCTGCCTAATTTTGGCTCAGTGCCATCAAACAGTCGGCGAATGTTTTGATGGTGACGGAAGATGATCAAACAACAGAGCATGGCCACAGGCAGAGTATATTGTGGCTTGATCATCCAAGTATACATGGGTGCCAGTAACACCGTCACCAGCGCAGCCAGTGATGAAATACGGAAGATAAAAGCAGTAATGATCCAGGTGGCGATCACCATTCCAGTAAGATCCAAGCCGATCGGCGCAATGGCGCCTAATGCTGTCGCGACTCCTTTTCCGCCAGAGAAATGGAAAAAGAGCGGGTACATGTGACCAAGACAGGCTGCAATGGCGACAATACCAAGCATGATGGGATCAATTTCTAGCAAATAGCCGCCCCAGACCGGAATGGTACCTTTAAGCATGTCACACAGTAAGACTGACAGCGCTGCTTTACGCCCACCAATGCGCAGCACGTTGGTCGCTCCAGGATTGTTGGATCCGACTTTGCGAGGATCAGGCAGGCGCAAGATCCGGCAGATCAAAACGGCACTAGAGATCGAACCTAGTAAATAGGCAAAAATGATCATGGCTAGTGCTAATGGCGTCATAAAGAGTCAACTCGATGAAAAAAGTGTCTATGGTGCAAGTAATTGATATCATATCGCGCTCTCACTACTTACTGTAAGTAGTTGAGAGTTAAATAGTACGATTTTTTCTCTTTATTGGGTATCCGACCTGTATAGGAAGCGACGAAGAATGGACAAAGTATTTATCGAACAACTTGAAGTGATCACTACTATTGGTGCTTACGATTGGGAACAAGAGATTAAGCAAAAGCTTGTGCTGGATATTGAAATGGCGCATGACAATCGTGTGGCTGGTAAGAGTGATGATGTTGCCGATGCTTTGGACTATGCCCAAGTGAGCGCTGCTGTACTGAACCATATCGGCAATGGTCGCTTTTTATTGGTTGAACGTGTAGCGGAAGAAGTTGCGCAGTTGATCATGTCACAATTTAGCGTGCCTTGGATCAAGATCCGTTTGACGAAGCCGGGTGCGGTACCTCAAGCCAAAGGCGTCGGTGTAGTGATCGAACGCGGACAGCTATGATTACCGCTTATATTGGGGTTGGCTCCAATATTGATCGTAAAAAGCATATTGAGACCGCGATTGTCGAATTGTCTCGAATTGGAGAAGAGTTACAAATCTCTACAATTTATGAGTGTGAAGCGGTTGGTTTCAAAAGTGAGCCTTTTTACAATCTCGTGGTGAAAATGAAAACCGCTCTGGAAGTCACGGAATTTTCACATGCCCTGCGTAAGATAGAGCTTAAATGGGGACGCAGGGAAGACGCCGCTAAGTTTGAGGCTCGCACGTTGGATTTGGATATCATCTTATTTGGAGAGTTGGTGAGTGAACATCAACCGCAAATACCACGTGATGATATCTACAAGTTTGCATTTGTGATTCAACCACTTAATGAACTATGCCCGCAATTAGTTGTCCCAGGAGATGGTAGAACCATTCAGCAAATTTTTACCTCTACCGATTACCCTGAAGTTTTAACCATGGTTAAGCCATGGTTTTTTTGATTGGTCGTTAATGAGATTACAATGAGTACTTTTGAAGCGTTTATCTTGGCCTTGATCCAAGGCTTAACTGAATTTTTACCTATTTCAAGCTCTGCTCACCTGATTCTACCCTCGGCAGTGTTTGGCTGGGCCGATCAAGGTTTGGCGTTCGATGTTGCGGTGCATGTTGGCACACTAGCAGCGGTGATGATCTATTTCCGCGCTGAAGTCGTAAGTTTGCTATCGGCATTTTTCGGTTCGATCTTTAAAGGCGAACGCAGTAAAGAATCGAAATTGGCGTGGATGATCGTGCTCGCAACGATCCCTGCATGTATCTTCGGCTTATTGATGAAAGACATCATCGAAATTTATCTGCGCAGCGCATGGATTATTGCCATCACTACCATCGTGTTTGGTTTACTGCTTTGGTATGTCGATAAGAATGCCAGTTTGGTTAAAGATGAATACCAAACCACGTGGAAGAAAGCCCTGTTTATTGGTGTTGCTCAAGCAATGGCGATGATTCCAGGTACCTCACGTTCTGGTGCAACGATTACCGCGGCACTTTATTTAGGCTTTACCCGTGAAGCGGCAGCACGTTTCTCATTCTTAATGTCGATTCCCATCATTTTGCTCGCGGGTGGTTATTTAAGCCTCAAGCTGGTGGAAAGTGGTGCGCCGATTGATTTTTCGGTACTGGCAACGGGGATCGTGACTTCATTTATTAGTGCCTACATTTGTATCCACTTCTTCCTGAAATTGATCTCTCGAATGGGCATGATGCCTTTCGTTATCTACCGTCTTATTTTAGGTTTCGGCTTGTTGGCCTTTTTAGCGCTTAACTAATCCAGCCTACCTTTACCTCGAAGACCACATAACCCAATCTCGCGCCATCCGCGACATTGTGGTATATATGTGGTCTTTCTATTTCTCTTCTTTAACAAAAATTTATGCGCGCTTTTGCTCTGATCTTAATATTACTATTTGGCTGGCTTCAGTTCACCTTGTGGCTGGGCAAAAATGGTATCACTGACTTTCAAGCCGTCAGTGCGGATATTGAGGTGCAAAATCAGGTAAATACCAATCTAGCGGTGCGCAACAATGAAATGTTTGCTGAGATTGACGATCTGCGCCAAGGCCTTGATGCTATTGAAGAGCGTGCTCGTCATGAGCTTGGCATGGTTAAAGAAGGTGAAACCTTCTACCGCATTATTGGAGATGATCACAAATAATGGTGACTCAATCCTCTCATTTTACGTTGTTGCGATCTATTGTTGCGATTGTGCCAGCAGCTGGTGTTGGCAGCCGCATGAAAGCGGGCAAACCTAAGCAATACCTCACTATTGGCCAACAAACGGTCCTTGAGCATACGGTTGAAAAACTGTTAGCGCATCCTGCGGTCGGGATTGTGGTGGTCGCGATTACCGATGGCGACCCTTATTTTCCAGAATTAAGCATCGCTACTCATCCGCGCGTTATTCGCGTATCGGGTGGTAAAGAGCGAGCCGATTCGGTTTTATCTGCCTTGCAATATGTGCAAGCTCACCAGCTTGGCGAGTGGGCGATGGTGCATGATGCTGCGCGTCCGTGCGTGCGAGTAGAAGATCTAAATACACTGATTTCAGTATCACAAACCCATGATGTTGGAGCTATTTTAGCTTCTCCGGTGCGTGATACGATGAAGCGGTCTAACCAAAATGGCGATATAGACCATACGGTTGATCGCGAAGCTTTGTGGCATGCATTAACCCCACAAATGTTTAAAACAGAACCGCTAACGCGCATTTTGAGCGACGCTCTGGCAGCGGGTGCTATGATTACCGATGAGGCCTCTGCCTTTGAATGGGCCGGCTTACAACCTGCGTTAGTGCAAGGTTATGCGGACAATATCAAAATCACTCAGCCTGAAGATTTAGCGTTAGCCGAGTTCTATCTTGAGCGAGAAAAAGGATAAAACATGATGCGAATTGGTCACGGCTTCGATGTACATAAATTTGGTGGCGAAGGCCCAGTCATTATTGGCGGTGTTGCCGTTCCTTATGAGCAAGGATTGATTGCCCACTCTGATGGTGATGTTGCGCTGCATGCATTGTGCGATGCACTGCTTGGTGCGATTGCTGCTGGTGATATTGGTCGCCATTTTCCTGATACGGATGATGAGTGGAAAGGGGCTGATAGCCGTATGCTATTGCGTGATGTCTACCGCCGCGTCAAAGAGCAAGGTTATACCTTGGGTAATGCCGACGTTACGATTATGGCGCAAGCCCCTAAAATGGCCCCGCATATTGAAGCCATGTGTACGTCGATTGCCCAAGATTTAGAAACGGATCTTGGCAACGTCAATGTAAAAGCGACAACAACAGAGCGCTTAGGTTTTACAGGCCGTAAAGAAGGCATCGCTTGTGAAGCGGTGGTGTTACTGGTTAAACAAAATTAATTTTAATCGTTGGTTTTCGCTGTTGGCGCCATTGTTGCTGCCAGCAACGAAGAGCTGCGATGGAACTCATCATGTCAGATATTCTATCTCCATTGGCTTACCTAACGGGTAAACCAACCGCTCAAGGCAAGCTAAAAGCAAAACCTGAGCACTTCCAAGTTTTCGAAAACCTCGGTTTTGAGTTTGCCGGTCAAGGCGAGCACCTGATGGTACGTATTCGTAAAACTGGTGAAAACACCGCATTTGTGGCCAATGAACTTGCCAAAGCATGCGGCGTGAAGTCAAAAGATGTCAGCTGGTCTGGCTTGAAAGATCGCCACGCGGTGACGGAGCAATGGTTGAGTGTGCATCTGCCAAAAGGTGAAACTCCGGATTTTTCTGCTTTTTTAGCGCAGTACCCACAGATCGAAATTATTAAGACTGATCGTCATAATAAAAAGCTACGTCCTGGTGATCATATCAGTAACAGCTTTGTTGTGACGATATCTGAAGTGACGGATGTTGTTGATGTCGTACGCCGCTTGGAAACGATTATGGAAACGGGCGTGCCGAACTACTTTGGCAGTCAGCGCTTTGGTCACAAAGGTAATAACCTCAGTGAAGCTCGTCGTTGGGGGCGTAATAACGTTCGTACTAAAGACCAAAACAAGCGCAGCCTGTTTCTTTCCAGTGCTCGTTCATGGATTTTTAATAAAATCGTGTCTGCGCGTATTGAGCAAAATACCTTTACACAAGTTATCTTGGGCGATATCGCGCTAAGTGACGTGAAGATGAGTGATGAAGAGACGGGCGTAACTAATGCTAAGCCGATCCTTGTCACGGCAGATAATTTTGCCAGCATCGGTGAAGCCGTTGCCAATAACGATATGCAGATCAGTGCGGCGATGGCTGGTGACAACGCATTGCCAACCCAAGACGATGCATTGCTATTAGAGCAACCATGCCTAGATTCAGAGCCTGATTTGATGGCATTGATTCGTGGTAACCGTATGCGCCATGATCGCCGTAGTATTGCACTTAAAGCGCAAGATCTGACATGGTCGGTGGAAGGTGACAATATTACCTTAAGCTTTAGTCTTGATTGTGGCTGTTTTGCGACATCTATTGTTCGTGAACTGATTGAAGAGATTGAAGTGGAGCGTGTTTATTCATGAGTTCTGCTTGCAACACTGAACCTCGATTGAAGATTCTGTTGAGCAATGATGATGGCGTGCATGCTGAAGGCATTCACGCCATGGCTGACGCGTTAAAACCTTTTGCCGATATCGTTATTGTCGCCCCTGACCGCAATCGGTCAGGAGCTTCAAACTCACTGACGTTAGAACAGCCACTGCGTGTTAATCAAATTGCGGATAACACCTATTCAGTGCAAGGTACGCCAACCGATTGTGTCCATTTTGCTTTGAACGAGTTGATGAAAGACAATCTGCCTGATTTGGTGCTATCTGGTATTAATCATGGTGCGAACCTTGGTGACGATGTGCTTTATTCAGGTACAGTAGCGGCGGCGATGGAAGGACATTTTCTTGGTGTTCAGTCGATAGCGTTGTCGCTGGTGGGTAAGCAACATTTTGCCACCGCCGCGCACATTGCCATCGAACTGGTTCAGCAGCACTTAGAGCGTCCAATACCAACCAATCGTCTGCTTAACGTCAATATTCCCGATCGTTCGCTAGAGCAGTTATCAGGCACATTAGTGACTCGATTAGGTGCGCGTCATCACGCCGAGGATATGATCAAGCAGAAAGATCCGCGTGGTCATGATATTTATTGGCTCGGTCCTCCCGGTAAAGAGCAAGATGCAGGAGAAGGTACGGATTTCTATGCCGTGGAACACGGCTATGTGTCGATCACACCGTTACAGGTGGATTTAACGGCGCATGAATCTATCTCCGCGATGAATCATTGGTTAAAAGGTAATTAGGCTATGGCAAACCCACATGCCGACAGATTAAAGCAGTTTCTTGTCGCTAGTGGCATTCACGATCAAGCTGTATTGGATGCGATCTATCATCTGCCACGTGAGAGCTTTGTTTCTCAGGCAATGATCCATCAGGCTTATGATAATAATGCTTTACCAATCGGTCATGGACAGACCATTTCTCAGCCATACATCGTGGCTAAGATGACAGAGACCATTGAACTGAAAAGAGACAGCAAGGTCTTAGAGGTAGGCACCGGCTCTGGTTATCAAACCGCCGTATTGGCTCAACTGGTCGATCACGTTTACTCTATTGAGCGCATTAAGGCACTACAATGGGATGCGAAACGACGTTTAAAGCAACTTGATATTTACAATGTCTCAACCAAGCATGGTGACGGTTGGCAAGGATGGGCAGCGAAAGCGCCTTTTGACGCTATTATTGTTACCGCAGCGGCTGACTCGATTCCATCGGTATTACTTGAGCAGCTTAATGAGGGAGGCATTATGGTGATTCCGGTTGGTGTTGATGAACAGCAACTATTAAAAATTACTCGTCGCGATGGCGAGTTCCAGTCTGAAGTAATTGAAATGGTACGCTTTGTTCCATTAATTGCAGGTGATCTCGCTTAATCATGTTTGTTAAGTCTAATTCATTATTGATGTTTGCATTAGGTAGCGCACTAGTTGGGTGTGCTGCTCATTCCCCTGCGCCAGTATCAAGCTTGAATAAAGATTATGATGCAATTTCGCGTGGAAGTTACCGTGGTAGTTACTATGAAGTGGAGCGTGGAGATACGCTCTATTTTATCGCCTACGTCACTAATAAAGATGTAAACGAGATTATACGTTTCAATAACTTGCAAGCGCCGTACACAATTTACCCCGGACAAAAACTCAAGTTGTGGCAGCCAGCCTACAATCCCCCTTCTTATGGTAAAAGCAGTGCTGTTGTCGCTACCAGCTCAGTCGCAGTGGGCGCTGCCGCAGTAACGGCAGCCAAGCCATCAGTGGCGAGTAAAAGCTCTAATCAACAAGTTACATCAGCTAAGCCCCCCGTTAAGAAACCGGTGGCACAAAAAACGGCCTCTAAAGGGGTTGAACAATCTAAACCAAAGGAGTATGTTGGCTCTAAAGGTAAACAAAGTGTTAACAAAAATGTCAATTCAACGACATCTGCTAACGTTAAAGTTACCAAGTGGTTATGGCCAACCAAGGGGAGGGTAATTAAGAATTTTTCAGCTGGTGACCAAGGAAATAAAGGTATTGATATCGCAGGACAGCGAGGCCAAGCCATCACATCAACCGCCGCGGGATCAGTCGTCTATTCAGGTAATGCTCTACGAGGTTATGGCAATCTCGTGATAATAAAACATAACGATAAATATTTAAGCGCATATGCGCACAACGATAAGTTGCTAGTACACGAAGGACAAAGTGTAAAAGCAGGACAAAAAATCGCAACAATGGGTAGTTCGGGTACCAATAGTGTTCGCTTGCACTTTGAAATACGCTACCAAGGTAAGTCGGTGAATCCAAAACGCTACTTACCATAAACTTGACTTGCAAATAGTAAAAAATTAGCGGCATAGGATGTTTAAAATGTCTTGCTAACTCGCCATGGGGAGGCGCTATGAGTATGAGCAATACAGCAAAAGTTGAAGAATTTGATCTCAATAACATGGAAACGTTAGAGGTTGAAACACAAACCGCAAAAAAATCCGCATCAGCTAATGCAGCTGCGAAAGAAGAGTATGAGGTCTCGAATAAGAGCCTTGATGCGACGCAGCTTTACCTTGGCGAAATAGGCTTTTCACCACTACTTACCGCAGAAGAAGAAGTGCTTTATGCTCGCCGTGCCTTGCGTGGTGATGAAGCAGCACGTAAACGTATGATCGAAAGTAACCTGCGTTTGGTGGTGAAGATTTCTCGTCGTTACAGCAATCGTGGTCTTGCACTGCTTGATTTGATTGAAGAAGGTAACTTAGGTCTGATCCGAGCGGTTGAAAAATTTGATCCAGAGCGTGGCTTCCGTTTTTCAACGTATGCTACTTGGTGGATTCGTCAAACCATTGAACGTGCGTTGATGAACCAAACTCGCACAATTCGTCTACCGATTCACGTTGTTAAAGAGCTCAATATTTATCTGCGTACCGCTCGCGAGCTTTCACAAAAGCTTGACCATGAGCCAACGGCAGAAGAGATTGCAATGCAATTAGATAAGCCAGTTGATGATGTGAGTAAAATGCTACGCCTGAATGAGCGTATTAGTTCGGTTGATACCCCAATTGGTGGTGATGGCGAAAAAGCACTGTTGGATATTATTCCTGATGTGAAGCATTCTGATCCTGAAGTTTCAACACAAGATGATGATATTAAGGATTCATTGATTAATTGGCTTGATGAGCTAAATCCTAAGCAAAAAGAAGTTTTAGCGCGCCGTTTTGGTCTGCTTGGGTATGAACCATCAACACTTGAAGAAGTGGGACGCGAGATTAATCTAACACGTGAGCGTGTGCGTCAGATTCAAGTTGAAGGCCTACGTCGTTTACGTGAAATCTTGATTAAACAAGGTTTGAGCATGGAAAACTTGTTCAGCGTAGAAGACGACTAACGTTCATTTTAACTGCATAGTGGCAGTAGCCGTAGCAGTCATGATAATTGAAAAATAGACAATAAAAACGCCTTAGCTAGCCAAGGCGTTTTTTTATATTCGTCTATTTAGTGGCAGAAAACTCAGTGGTAGAAAATGCACTCGTTTAAAAAATTACTTACGATGCCTTTGATAGCACAGGGGAGACTTTTACCAGCTTAATGCGGTTCTCTTCAATTTTGACGATTTCCATCGGATGCCCAGCGACTTGCACACTTAAATGGCTTTCAGGAATATCTTCTAAATGTTCCAGAATTAATCCATTCAATGTCCGTGGGCCATTGGTCGGCAGTTTCCATTTTAGTCCTTTGTTAATATCGCGAATGTTGGCACTGCCATTGATTAAAAAGCTGCCATCTTCTTGTGGGGCAATCTCTTCCGATAAACTTGGTGTCATTGAGGTAGTAAACTCACCGACGATCTCTTCCAAGATATCTTCTAAGGTAACCAAGCCAATGATGTCACCATATTCGTCAACGATAAGCCCAATGCGCTGCTTATTACGTTGAAACTTGAGTAGCTGAACATTGAGTGGTGTGCTTTCTGGGATGTAATAGACCTCATCAGCCGCACGCAATAGCGTCTCTTTATCAAACACATTCTTCTCTAACATGATGCGCGAAGCTTCACGTAGGCGCAGCATCCCAACCACTTCATCAATTTGGTCTCGGTATAACACAATGCGGCCGTGTGGAGAGTGGGTCAATTGGCGCACGATGGATTTCCAATCATCATTGACATCGATACCGGTGATTTCGTTGCGTGGCACCATGATGTCATTCACGGTAACGTGCTCTAGGTCGAGAATTGAAACCAACATGTCTTGGTGACGACGAGGAATAAGACTACCTGCTTCATTAACCACCGTGCGCAGTTCTTCTGAACTTAAGTGGTCATCGCCGTCGTGACTAACCTTAATGCCCATCAAACGAATAAAGCCATTGGTAATGAAATTGACAAAAATCACCACTGGTGAGAGTAGTTTCATCAGAATTGTCAGGACAATGCTGCTGGCATACGAGACGCGCTCAGGATACAGCGCCGCTAGGGTTTTAGGGGTGACTTCGGCAAAGACTAGAATGGTCAACGTTAGCGCGCCTGTCGCGATCGCAACGCCCAAATTGCCGTAGAGGCGCATGCCTAAAATGGTGGCAATCGCGGAAGCAAGAATATTAACGAGGTTGTTACCAATAAGGATAAGACCGATTAAGCGATCAGGGCGATCAAGCAGCTTCTCGACACGGCGGGCGCCTTTATGACCACTGTTGGATAGATGCTTGAGGCGGTATCGGTTCAGGGACATCATGCCCGTTTCTGAACCTGAAAAATAACCTGATATAACAATAAGACACGCGAGTAGCGCAAATAAGATACCCGTTGATATGTCGTTCAAAACGCTTTGTTTCCTTGTGAAGTCTTGGCTAATTTATGACCTAACTGAAGCGTGAAGTCAATTTCAAATACAGTATGGTGTACTTGCTGGTGGTAATAAAAAAGCACACTGAGTGTGCTTGATTAGATTTAGTTGAGAATAATCTCACGGACAAAACGGCTGCCAAAATAGGCTAACGTTAAGATTGTCGCGCCAGCAACTGCAAACCAAGTGACTTTTTTTCCTCGCCAACCTCTTTGGTAATGTCCCCAAAGCAGTACCGAGTAAATCACCCAAGCGATAAAAGAGAGCACGCCTTTGTGCGCTTTGCCTTGTGCAATCATATCGTGCACAAAGCTGAAACCGGTCACCAAAGTGGCAGTGAGTAGCAAGTTACCAATCAAAATGATTTTGAATAACTGACGTTCTATCAGCAGCAGCGGTGGAACATTGGGGTTGATGGCGAAGGCTTTCTTCGCTTTCAGTTTGTTATCCAACCAAGCTAATTGGAGTGCATAGAGCGCAGCAATGGTTAACGTAGAGTATGAGAACAGCGCGAGCGAAATGTGGATCAATAATTTCGGGTCGTTCTCAAAATGCGTCATGTATGAACTTGGTAAGAAGGTTGCCGCGCATAAATTAATGGCAGAGAAACTATAAACAACCGGCAATAAGAACCAGATGCGAGTTTTCAGCATTGCCACGCTCATGACGAGCGAAACAATAAAGCTAATTAATGAGGCGACATTGAGAATGCTGAGGTTTTGGCCATAACTGGAGAATATAAGGTCGCTGAGAGACCAGGCATGAAAAAACAGCGCTAGCAAAGCACTGATTAAAACAGTTTTGGCGCGTATCCCCGTTTGTTGAACAAGGCCGGGAATGATAGTCGCGATGGCTAATACATAGAGTATTGCTGCGCTTACAGCGATTAAGTTATCCATTACTCTCAATTAAGCTGGTCGATTTTTAACAAATTATACCTTGCATCTATCGCTTGAGCCATGGCTTATATCAGGTCAATTGTGAGAGATGAGATATCAATTTCTAATCGGCTAGTGCCAAGCTAGGGGTGGCTAAGGTATACTCACAGTAATATGTCGCCGAAATTAGCGAAGAGTAAAGGATGTTTGAGAATTTAACGGATCGCCTATCCAAAACCCTGAAGAACATCAGTGGTAAAGGTCGTCTGACTGAAGACAATATAAAAGATACCTTACGTGAAGTCCGCATGGCATTGCTGGAAGCAGACGTTGCATTGCCAGTGGTACGTGATTTCATTCAACGTATTAAAGAAAGCGCTGTTGGTGTTGAGGTGTCTAAATCTCTTACGCCAGGCCAAGAATTTATCAAAATCGTTCAAGCTGAGCTTGAAGCGGTTATGGGTGAGTCGAACGAGGCGCTAAACCTTGCCGCTCAACCGCCAGCAGTCATCTTGATGGCCGGCCTACAAGGTGCGGGTAAAACCACCTCTGTTGGTAAACTATCAAAACTGCTTAAAGAGCGTGAGAAGAAGAAAGTACTGGTTGTTTCTGCCGACGTTTATCGCCCAGCGGCGATTAAACAGCTAGAAACACTCGCGACCGATATCGGTGTTGATTTCTTCCCATCTTCACCAGATCAGAAGCCACTTGATATTGCCAATGCTGCCATCGATCATGCGAAGAAGAAATTCTACGATGTATTGATTGTCGATACGGCAGGCCGTTTGGCGGTTGATGAAGTGATGATGGCGGAAATCCAAGATCTTCACGCGGCAATTACGCCTGTTGAAACCCTATTCGTTGTTGATGCAATGACCGGTCAAGATGCGGCGAATACAGCGAAAGCGTTTGGTGATGCTATTCCACTAACCGGTGTTATCTTGACGAAAGTTGATGGTGATGCTCGCGGCGGTGCGGCATTATCGGTTCGTCATATCACAGGTAAACCTATCAAGTTCTTGGGTGTGGGTGAGAAGACCGATGCACTAGAACCATTCCACCCTGATCGCGTGGCATCACGTATCTTGGGCATGGGTGACGTACTGTCACTGATTGAAGATCTGCAACGCAATGTCGACACTGAGAAAGCTGAAAAGCTAGCGAAAAAATTCAAAGAGAAGAAAGGCTTCGATTTGGAGGATTTCCGTGAGCAGCTTGGTCAGATGCAAAACATGGGCGGCATGATGGGCATGATGGATAAGCTGCCAGGTATGAGCAACTTACCCGCCAACGTTAAAGATAAAGTTGATGACAAAATGTTCCACCAGATGGAAGCGATCATTAACTCGATGACGATGAAAGAGCGTCAACGTCCTGAACTGATCAAAGGTTCACGCAAAAAACGTATTGCAGCCGGTTCGGGTACACAAGTACAAGATGTAAACCGTCTGCTGAAACAGTTCACTCAGATGCAGAAGATGATGAAAAAAATGCAGAAGGGTGGCATGAAAGGCATGATGCGTAACATGCAAGGTATGATGGGCGGCGGCATGGGTGGTGGTTTTAACCCGTTTGGTCGTTAATTATACAAACACAAATGAAGTTTCAAGGTGTTAGCTGAATCACATACTTATTTCCCAATTTGTGGTGGTGAAAAAATAGCTAAACACCTTGCATTGCTCCTGAATAAGAGTAAAATTCCGGAGCTTTATTTTGGCACGAGACCCCAAACTGTTTAATAAATTAGACGGTTATTGGGGTTAATTTTATTTTTGAGAAAGCAAAGAGGACGACATGGTTACCATTCGTTTGGCACGTCACGGCGCTAAAAAGCGTCCATTTTACCAAATCGTAGTTGCGGATAGCCGTAACGCTTCAACTGGCCGTTTCATCGAGAAAGTAGGTTTCTTTAACCCTACTGCTCAAGGTCAAGAAGAAGGTCTACGTCTAGACCTAGATCGCGTTAACCACTGGGTTGGTCAAGGCGCATCTCTATCTGACCGCGTAGCTAAGCTAGTTAAAGACGCTCAAAAAGCGGCTTAATTCTTTTTTATAGAGAAATAGCTTATGTCGATGAAGGGTGAAGAAACTATGAGTGAGCAAGATAACAGAATCATTGTGGGTAAACTTGGGTCTACCTATGGTATTCGTGGCTGGCTTAAAGTTTTCTCCTACACAGACAATGCTGAAAGTATTTTCGATTATAGCCCTTGGTTTTTAAACCAAAAAGGCGAATGGGTTGAGTACAAAGTAGAAAGCTGGAAACGTCATGGCCAAGGCTATGTATGTAAACTAGAAGGGTTGGATGTTCGTGAAAACGCGCAATTACTAACCAACTTTGAAATTGCTATTGACCCAGCAGTACTTCCTGAACTGTCAGAAGAAGAATTCTACTGGCGCGAATTGTTTGGTATGCAAGTAGTAACCACTAAAGGTTACGATCTAGGTGTTGTTACCGACATGCTAGAAACTGGCTCAAACGATGTTCTGGTTGTTAAAGCTAATCTAAAAGATGCTTTCGGACAAAAGGAACGATTAATCCCGTTTCTTGAAGAGCAAGTGATCATCAAAGTTGATCGCGAAGCTCAACGGATCGAAGTTGACTGGGATCCTGGATTCTAATTCCAAAACTACAGAGCGAGAGAACACATGTGGGTTGGCATAATTAGCCTTTTTCCTGAAATGTTCCGTTCTGTTACTGATTTTGGAGTAACAGGTCAAGCGGTTAAAAAAGGTCTTTTATCGATTGAGACATGGAATCCTCGTGATTTCACTCAAGATAAACATCGCACTGTTGATGATAGACCTTACGGTGGTGGTCCAGGAATGTTGATGATGGTTCAGCCTTTGCGCGATGCTATTCAATCAGCAAAACAGGCGTCACCGGGTAAGACGAAAGTGATTTACCTATCACCTCAAGGTCGTAAACTCGACCAAGCTGGGGTTGAAGAGTTGGCAACGAACGAGAACTTGCTTCTTATTTGTGGTCGCTATGAAGGGGTAGATGAGCGCATCATTCAATCTGAAGTCGACGAAGAATGGTCGATTGGTGATTTTGTGATGACGGGTGGTGAGATACCAGCCATGACGTTAATTGACTCAGTATCAAGGTTCATCCCTGGTGTACTTGGAGACTTTGCGTCAGCAGAAGAAGATTCTTTTGCAAATGGCCTGTTAGATTGCCCTCACTATACGCGCCCTGAAGTATTGGATGGCAAAGAAGTACCTGCGGTACTGATGTCAGGCAATCATAAGGACATTCGTCGCTGGCGATTAATGCAATCGCTAGGCCGTACTTGGCTAAGAAGACCAGAGCTCCTGGAAAACCTAGCTCTGACTGACGAACAGGAACAATTACTGGCTGAATTCATCAAAGCGCATCGCGCCGGTGAAAAGTAAGCAGTAACCTATTTTATTAAGTATCAGTTTATTCTAGGAATTTATTAAAATGAGTAACATCATCAAGGCTCTTGAAGAAGAGCAACTAAAAACAGGCCTACCTAAATTCGCACCAGGTGACACTGTTGTTGTACAAGTTAAGGTAAAAGAAGGTGATCGTGAGCGTCTACAGGCTTTTGAAGGCGTTGTAATCGCAATCCGTAACCGTGGTCTACACTCTGCTTTCACTGTTCGTAAGATCTCTAACGGTGAAGGTGTTGAGCGTGCGTTCCAAACTCACTCTCCAGTTGTTGATAGCATTGAAGTTAAACGCCGTGGTGCAGTACGTCGTGCCAAGTTGTACTACCTACGTGAACGTTCTGGTAAGTCTGCTCGTATTAAAGAGAAACTTACTAAGAAGTAATGCTATAACTAGCGTTCTCATAGTATTAGCGGAGACCATTTGGTTTCCGCTTTTTTTTGCTTATAGGTTGGTGGTATTTCGCTATAACTGAAGCTTCGGTACTTATTTAGTTACGTTTCCTGATGGATAGCTGCATAACAGATCCCCAACTCGCTCGTACCTCGCTCTTGAGGATGACGAATAAAGTAGAGCGCATGGCAATTAAACTGTGTGGATACTAAAAATAAAAATAGAGCGCTTGGTGTTTAATTCGCATCGATATCGAGGGCTGTACCAAGCCTAAACGGTGTCATTCCCGAGAACGACGAAGGAGTGTAGTCGGGAATCTTAAATATGAGGCACAAAAAAAGCCGACGTTTTCACATCAGCTCTTGCATTATACTTTGGCGCTCTAGTACTGATCCTCAGACCAACCGTCGCTGTCAGACATATCTGGTGCGCCAGCAATGCTGTTTTCTTCGTCTGCCCATTCACCAAAATCAATCATCTGGCATTGCTTGCTGCAAAATGGACGGTGCGGGCTTTGCTCACCCCAAACGACTTCAGTGCCACATTGTGGGCATGGAACTTTAGTAATTTTAGTCATAAATAGTATTCGTACAGTAAAGATTATCGCCAGTATAGCAACTAACGCTGTAGAGGTAAGCTGGGGATGTGTCGCTTAGCAGCAAACTGCCAGCTCAAATGCCACATCACCGGCAAAGGCTTGGCCTGATTTAAACTCGATGAATTTGATCGCGAAACGGTTTTTATGCCCAGAGATCATTGGGTAAACACCATATTGCATTGGGATATTTAAGCGTAAGATATTCGCTTCTTCCGCATCGCTTTGATAAAAGCCGTTGTGTGCTTGCTGAGTAATAAAGCGGCCTGTTTCACGCGTAAGTTTAAGCCACAGCTGCAACGCATTGGATAACGCACCGAGAGACTCCATCCAGTTACTGGCATCGGCTTGTTTCTCTTGATTAGAAAGATGCAGCCAATGGTGCAGCGCTGGCAAGTCAAAACAGCATGCGCCACCGGGCAAATTAAAACGCTGGCGAATGGCACTGAGAAAACGGTCTTCTTTCAAGCGTTGACCAAAACGCTCTGCCGCCATTAATTGGCTATGTACTTGATCGACTTCTTGCAGGATCTCTTGCAGGGTGTTTTGGTCAACACCATCGAAATTGAGCCAGTTACGGTAAGTCTGTCGCTGCTTCTCAATATCTTTAGCTAATTCACTTTTTAGCTGAATTTGTTCGAAGATTTCCAACAGGTCAAATAAGGCGCGGAAGAAATTAAGGTGCTGCAAATCGTCACTGAATTTTGCGGACACATCGAGCTGATGTAACAGCGCCTCTACACGAAGGTAGATGCGAGTTTTCTCGTTCAGCGGGTGTTCAAAGTAGTGAGTGGTCATTTACATGCAGCCCTGAAATTTTGTCGCTTTATTCTCACCGATTTTCCCTACACATTTCTAGGTACTTTTTATGTAATTCTGTGATTTGGTACAAAAGTTGTTGGTTTTTTGAGTGGTTTTTAATCACGTCATCGGCAATCGCTAAGCGTTGCGCTCTTGTTGCTTGAGAATTAACAATCGATTGAGCTTGTTGCTGTGATATACCATCACGTAACATGGTGCGTTCAATTTGACTACTTTCATCGACATCGACCACCAAAACCCGGTTGGCGAGTGTTTGCAGATTATTCTCCGCCATCAAAGGGATCACCAGCAAAGCATAAGGTGTGGTGGTGTTATCAAGCTGCTCGAGCATTCTTTGGCGGATCATCGGATGCAATAGCGCATCTAGCCACTGTTTTTCGTTCGGATCAGCAAAAATGATGTCGCGCAGCTGCGCGCGATTGAGAGTGCCATCATCCAATAAAATTGCAGCACCATAGCGTTGGACGATTTGTTTGAGACCAGCACTTTCTGGCTCAACCACCTCACGGGCGACGATGTCAGCATCGACAATATCAATACCGAATTGTTGCTGGAAAAGGTTGGCAACAGTGGTTTTTCCGCTCGCAATGCCGCCAGTCAGGCCAATCACAAAAGGCATCGAATTACGCTCCTAGTAGAAAACGGTAGTAGCCATGGAGGATCTGCTCCCCCCATAACATTGCGATCCAACCAGCGATGGCTAAGTAAGGACCAAATGGAAACGCTTTATCAATGCCTTTGCTCTGTAGACGTAATTGAATAAGCCCAAACACCAATCCCACCAAAGATGAGACTAAGATGATCATCGGCAGGTACTGCCAGCCAAGCCAAGCGCCTAGCGCGGCAAGTAATTTAAAATCACCGTAACCCATACCTTCCTTTTTGGTTATGAGTTTGAAAGCCCAGTAGACACTCCATAGGCACAAATAGCCGGCCATGGCGCCAATGACCGAATCTTGCAAGCTCACTGGACTGATGCCAAACAGGGCTAAGGCAATGCCGCTCCACATTAGTGGCAGAGTCAGGCTATCAGGCAGCAACATGGTATCGAGATCGATAAACGTCGCTGCGACTAAAACGAAGGTAAAAAACAGCAGCGCGATAGTGAAGTAACTGACGGGCAAGGTGGTGGCAACCAGCAAGCACAAGCCCCCCGTGAGCAACTCGATTAGAGGGTAGCGAGCACTGATTTTGCTTTGGCAGTTGTGACATTTGCTTTTTAGCAGTAGCCAGCTGATAACAGGAATGTTATCGATGGCGCGAATCTGGGTATGGCAACTCGGGCAAGCTGAGCGTGGGACGCTGAGGTTAAATGTCTCTTGTGGAACTTCAATTTTGTATTCGGGAAAACTTTCTGCACAATCGTGACGCCACTCGCGCTCCATCATAATCGGTAAGCGGTAGATGACCACATTGAGAAAGCTGCCAACGATTAGACCAAACACCGTCGCAAGAAGTGGGAAGAGCCAAGGGTAATAAACAAACAGTTCCATAGATAACTCATTAAGTGCTTTAAGGCGATGGCTGATACGCAAGTCGCGTCGAGATCTGTCGTGTAGAGATTTATAGTGACTTGAGTAATTTTATAAGCTGCTATCTTAGCCTATAACGTTCATTAAATTAAATATTGGTAAGTAGATAGCGATAACGAGGCTACCGACCACGATACTGAGAAAAATGATAATGGCCGGTTCAATGATTTTGCCTAGGTTATCAACGGTGTCATCGATTTCTTTTTCATAGATGGTCGCGATCTTAATGAGCATCTCATCAAGCTTACCTGCCTCTTCGCCAATCATCAGCATTTGCAATGGCATTTCGGGAAAAGTATCGCTGTCGCGCATGGCGAGATAAAACGGCATGCCTGCTGCGGTATCTTTTAGCACTCGTTCAAGAGCCGCTTGGTAATAGAGCTGATTGGTGGTTTTTGCGGCTGATTTCAAACAAGACAATATTGGAATGCCGGCTGAAAAGCTGGTGGCCATGGTGCGACTGAACTTAGCGATTGCCGCCTTACTGATGATTGGGCCGATGAGAGGGAGGCGCAAACTGGTTCGGCTCAAGTAGATCCGGCAGCGAGACGAACGTGCTTGAGCCCATTTGCAGAGCAGTAGAGAACTAACCATGCTTATGGCGATCGTTCCGCCCTGTTCACGAGCAAAGTAGGACAGCGATAATACTTGTTGAGTAAACCAAGGCAGTTCAGCGCCAAAGCTTTGGAACATACTGTCAAACTCAGGAATGACGATGGTTAACATCACCCAACTGACGGCCAAAGCGGTGAGTAAAACGATAGAAGGGTAGATCATTGCTTTGATCACTTTGGCTTTGAGGTGTTCAGATTTTTCACGGTGTTCGGCGATACGGGAAAACACTTGGTTGAGCTGTCCAGTCGCTTCCCCCGTCGCGACAAGATCGATATAGAGAGAATCAAACTGATGCGTTGCTTTTAAGGCCTGGCTGAGAGGAAGGCCTGCTTCAACTTGGCTGGTTATCGTTAGGAGTAGGGCGAGCATTCCGGATTTTTTGCTGTTGTCGTTGACCAGTTTGAGCGCTTGAACGAGCGGAATCCCAGTATCGAGAATGGTGGCTAATTGGCGGGCAAGTAAGGTGATCTCTTTAGGCTTAACCGTTTCGAGTTGGCGCTGAAGCCAAGAAAGTTTGTGTGACGTTAATTGGGTGATGCGGATCTTTTGTTGCTTTAATCGCTGACGAACATCGCTCTCACGGAATGCCAAGTATTTACCCGTGACACGCCGACCCACAGGGTTGGTTCCCTTCCAGCGATAGATTTTCAACCGGTGCTGTGATTTTTTATTCATAGTGTTAGAGGTGATTTATTTCAGTTAAGAGGGCCACAGCTTGTCAGAGCCCGCTAGCCAAATAGCAACACGCGTTGTAATTCTTGGCGACTGGTTTTGCCAGCGTTGAGTGCAGCAATACCGGATTGTTGTAAGCTCATCATGCCTTCACTTTTGGCGAGCGTTTCAATCTCAATGGCAGTCGCGCATTGCAATATCGCTTGTTGCAGTTTGGCGTTTATTGGCAGCACTTCAAACAAGCCTATTCTGCCTTGATAACCCTGATTACATTGAGTACAACCGTGCTGATTGGCTTGATACTGCTGATCAGTGATGGGGCCGAGTAAATCGTCCTTAGCATCGATGTTTCGTTTTGCTGGCTCTTTGCAATACGCGCAGAGTTTTCTGACTAAGCGCTGGGCCATCACCAGCGTCAGTGAGGCGGCAAGATCATAAGTTTTAATCCCCATACTCGCTAAACGAACGATGGTGTCAGCTGCGGAGTTGGTGTGCAAAGTGGAAAGAACCAAGTGACCCGTTTGTGACGCTTTGATCGCAATGTCAGCGGTTTCAACATCACGAATTTCGCCGACCATAACAATATCTGGATCTTGACGAAGAAAAGAGCGCAGTGCGCAAGCGAAGTCGAAGCCGATTTGCGGTTGAATTTGGACTTGATTGATACCGCTGAGATTGATCTCTACTGGATCTTCTGCGGTGGCAATATTGACTTGCGTCGTGTTGAGAAGATTTAGCCCACTATAGAGTGAGATGGTTTTACCGCTGCCTGTTGGGCCTGTAAATAATATCAACCCTTGTGGTTGTTTGAGTGCTTTTAAGTAGTGCTGTTTTTGCTGGTGGCTATAGCCGAGTCGGTCAATATCAAGCAGGTTGATACCGCTTTCTAATAATCGCAGTACCACCTTTTCTCCCCATAAAGTGGGTAGTGTCGAGATTCGCATATCCACGGCGGTATCAACATTCAGCTTTACCTTGCTTCTGCCATCTTGCGGTCGTCGACGTTCAGCGATATCTAAGTTGGCTAATATTTTCAACCGTGTGGAGAGGCGGCGGCCAAGTTGAGAAGCTGGTTGGTGGCTTTCTACGAGTAGGCCATCACAGCGTAGGCGAATCCGGTAATGCTTTTCATACGGTTCAAAATGAATATCAGAAGCACCTTTGCGTATCGCCTCGAGTAAAATCTGATGAATGTAGCGGCTGACGGGGGCGTCATCTAGGCTCAAATCTTCTTCTCGACCAAACTCCTCTTCGCTGACATTCACTAGCTGTGCCAGTTCCAGGGCATTGATCTCTTTCTTCGCGGTTGTGGTGGATTGAAGGCTTCGGCCATATAGGGCATAAATGGCCTTCTTGATAGCATTGTAGTCAGTCACCACTAATTCAATCTGCAATCCAGTCGCAAAACGAAACTCGTCTTCAATCACATCCAGTGTCGGATCGACCACTGCCAGCGTGAGCGTGCCATTGGTTTTGGCAAGTGGTAATGAAAGGTGTTTTTGGATAAGTGTACTCAAACCCAACTCTTCACAAACCGTACGATACTCATAGTGAGCAATATTAACTTGTGGCAGTTTGAATAATTGGCTTACCACAGCGGCTAATTTATCTGCGCAAATGAATTCTAGTATTGACGGATCAAAGCCAGAAGGATGGTTTGAGGTAAAAGGTGGCTGGCCTACTTGCGTGTGAGCAAGTAGGCCTTGTTGAGAAAGTAGCGTCGCTAAATGATGACTCATTAATCTGGACAGTAGGCGCTTTGTGCATTGCCACCGGCGTCTGTACAACTGGCCGCCCAAGTAATGCCCTGATCGCTGTACGTCGCGCTGAGAATGAACTCTTCCCCAGATTTCACCGGGCCTTTATCGCTTGTTGCTTGAGCGATCACTTGTATTGCGCCAGAGACATTCGTCGCGGTAACACTGATGTTGTTGATTGCCGCGCTTGGTACATGTCCTGCACTGGTGTTGCAGTTAGTGGCAAACGTGCTGGTACTTGAGGCTTTTTCCAGTGCACACATTTCAACGGCTAGTTTAACTGGGGCGGCGATGGTAGGAAACTCCGCCATGGTCGCTTTCTTGGTGTAGTCTTGATAGGCAGGAACCGCGAACACCGCCAATATAGCGACAATCGCCATGACGACCATTAATTCAATAAGAGTGAAACCGCGTTGAGAGCGAGTTAACGTATTGTTCATGTGAAGCTCCATTTTGATTGTGAGGCAGGCGCTAGATTGGCCGAGTAAATGAACAAAGAGAAATGCAGTGACGGGAATTCCGAGCAACGAAGGCGAGTGTAGACTGGTTGTTACAAGGTGTTTTCGTTCTGTTTTGAAACCCATCGCTATCACTAATGACTTTGCCAAGGTTACAAATGGGGTAAGAAGAAATAAAAATGCCGCGATGTTACTCGCGGCATTGTGGTTATTGATTACTTAGCACTGAATCATTAAACGATGCTATAGCATTTTCTTTAAACGATAGAGTGCCTCTAATGCTTGGCGTGGTGTTAGATCATCAGGATCGATATTGGCCAGCGCCTCTTCTACTTCGCTCGGTTCAGGAATTAGGCTGAGTTGATTGGCAATATCAACCGCACTACTAACAGGCATTGAAGTGTTACTTGCTACACTCAATTGTTCCAATTGGGTCAATTTGGTGCGTGCTTGTTTGATCACCGTTTTCGGTACACCGGCAAGCCCTGCAACGGCGAGGCCATACGATTTACTCGCCGCACCTTCTTGAACTGCGTGCATGAAGGCAATACTGTCGCCATGCTCAACCGCATCCAAATGGACATTGGCAAGATGAGGGATCTGGTTCGGAAGCTCAGTGAGCTCAAAGTAGTGCGTGGCAAACAAGGTTAACGCACCAATCTGTTTGGCTAGGAACTCGGCACTTGCCCAAGCGAGCGATAGGCCATCATAGGTACTGGTACCGCGGCCAATCTCATCCATCAACACTAAACTGCGTTCAGTCGCGTTGTGCAGGATGTTAGCGGTTTCAGTCATCTCGACCATAAAGGTTGAACGACCGGAAGCCAGATCATCTGATGCGCCAATACGAGTGAAAATACGATCAATCAAACCAATCTGAGCACTTTCGGCCGGTACGTAAGAACCAATATGCGCCATCAATGCAATCAAAGCGGTTTGGCGCATGTAAGTTGATTTACCCCCCATGTTCGGGCCGGTGACGATCAGCATTTTTCGCGAGGTATTTAGCGCAACAGGGTTCGCGATAAACGGCTCGTCCATCACTTGCTCAACCACAGGATGGCGACCACCGAGAATATCGATCCCCGGTTGTGTGGTTAATGTTGGTCGACAGTAATCTAAGCTATCAGCACGCTCGGCTAAGTTTTGCAGCACATCAAGTTGAGAGACAGCCGAGGCCAAATTTTGTAGCGGTTCTAAATGCGGCATTAAGAGATCAAACAGCTCTTCCCAAAGTTTTTTCTCAATCGATAGGGCTTTTGATTTTGAACTTAGTACCTTGTCTTCATGCTCTTTTAATTCGGGAATGATATAGCGCTCGGCATTTTTCAGCGTTTGGCGACGCACATAGTGTGCTGGCACTAGGTGGCTTTGTCCTCGGCTGACTTGAATAAAGAAGCCGTGTACCGCGTTGTAGCCAACTTTGAGTGTCTCAATGCCATGTCGCTCACGCTCTTCGCGCTCGAGTTTATCAAGGTACTCGGTCGCGCCATCAGCTAAATCACGCCACTCATCAAGCTCTGCGCTATAACCGGAGGCAATTACACCGCCTTCTCGAATTACGACGGGGGGATTTTCTTTAACCGCGCGCTCGAGTAGATCACAAACGTCATCAATCGGTGCGGCGTATTGGGCCAATTTGGCAAGGTAAGGGTGGTTAAGGTCGTTAACGACGGTTGCCAATTCTGGAAGTTGCTGCATTGCGTGACGCAGACGGGCAAGGTCGCGTGGGCGAGCAGAGCGTAGAGCGAGTCGCGCGAGAATACGTTCAATATCGCCAATCTGTTTAAGCACCGGCAGTAGATCGCCAAACAGGCTCAAATCTTTAATTTCACTGATCGCATCAAGGCGTTGATTGAGCGTATCGACGCAGCGCATTGGTTGGTGTAGCCAACGTTTGAGCATTCGGCTACCCATAGGCGTCGCCGTTTTATCCAGCACTTCTGCGAGAGTGTTAGTTAAGCCGCCAGCGAGGTTATGAGTGATCTCTAGGTTGCGGCGAGTCGCGGCATCCAGAATCACGGAGTGATCTTGTCGGTCGAAAGTCAGTGAACGAATATGTGGCAGCGCCGTACGTTGGGTATCTTTAACGTATTGGATCAAACAGCCTGCGGCACATAAGCCTAATGTGGCATTCTCCACACCAAAGCCAACCAAATCGCGCGTGCCAAACTGTTGGTTTAACTGCTGCTTCGCCGTATCGATCTCAAATTCCCACACAGGACGACGTCGATTACCCGTGCGCGAAGCCATCAAGTGCACTGCGTCAAAATCTTCCGGAAACAGCAGTTCGCGAGGGGAGGTACGCTGAAGTTCGGCTGCCATTGCTTCTTCAGTTTCTGGCTCGGTTAGCTGGAAACGGCCAGACGTAATATCGAGTGTCGCATAGCCAAACTTATCATTGTGTTGATAGATAGCGGCAATCAAGTTGTCGACGCGCTCAGACAATAGTGCTTCATCAGTCACGGTGCCTGGTGTAACGATACGTACCACTTTTCGCTCAACAGGCCCTTTGCTGGTGGCTGGATCGCCAATTTGCTCACAGATAGCAACGGATTCACCCAGTTGAACCAGCTTAGCAAGGTAGCCTTCTACGGCATGGTAAGGCACGCCAGCCATTGGAATGGGTTCACCTGCAGAAGCGCCGCGTTTAGTCAGCGAGATATCCAGCAATTGCGAAGCGCGCTTGGCGTCATCATAAAAAAGCTCATAAAAGTCACCCATACGATAGAACAACATGATCTCAGGATTTTCGGCTTTCAACTTAAGATATTGCTGCATCATTGGGGTGTGTTTTTGTTCGGCTTTCACGGCTAACTTCTTTCGTTTATGACAATTGCGGCTTAGGATACGTCAATCGATCTCAAGCGAAAAGTCACAATCAGGATTTTGAATATGGAATCACATCAAATATTGAGTACCGAGCTGGGTAGATTACTGGCGAAACATCACCAAGTGCTTGTCACGGCAGAATCGTGTACAGGCGGCGGTGTTGCCACTGCAGTAACCGACATTGCGGGTAGCTCAGCATGGTTTGATCGAGCATTTATCACTTATAGCAATGAAGCTAAGATGGAAATGTTGGCAGTGCACGCCGAAACGTTGCAACAATACGGTGCGGTTAGCGAACCGGTGGTGTTAGAAATGGTGGCTGGCGCACTTAAGTATTCAAATGCCACCATCGCGGTATCGATCAGCGGAATTGCAGGGCCTGGTGGTGGCAGTGAAGAGAAGCCTGTGGGGACGGTCTGTTTTGCTTGGGCTGATACGAAGGGTTGGCAAGTGGTCGAAACGGTGTGTTTTGGTGGGGATCGCCATACCGTGCGCTCACAAGCAGTTGAATACGCGTTAAAAACACTGTGTGACTATTTGGCTGAACATTGATAAAAGTTGAGTCGAAGATCATGATTTCGCGACTACGAGTTTAAAATTGTTGTTAGATCAGTACTCTATCGAGCGAAATCAAAAAAAAGTCACACAGCTATAGACACTGTATGAATCAACAGTATAATGACACTCATTGACTGTTCAGTGTCACTGGACAGGACTCAACAAAAATTTTTATTCATCGGTGATGATGGGTAGTTTGGAGAAAGTGATGGACGAGAACAAACAGAAGGCGCTCGCCGCTGCGCTAGGTCAGATTGAAAAGCAATTTGGTAAAGGCTCAATCATGCGCCTTGGTGATAACCGTACAATGGATGTTGAAACCATCTCTACTGGTTCACTTTCTCTAGATATCGCATTGGGTGCTGGTGGCTTACCAATGGGTCGTATCGTTGAAGTTTACGGTCCAGAATCTTCAGGTAAGACAACGTTAACACTTGAACTGATTGCTGCTGCGCAACGTGTAGGTAAAACCTGTGCGTTTATTGATGCTGAGCACGCACTTGATCCTATCTATGCGAAGAAGCTGGGTGTTGATATCGATGCTCTGTTAGTTTCTCAGCCAGATACGGGTGAGCAAGCGCTAGAAATCTGTGATGCACTTGCACGTTCAGGTGCGATTGATGTTTTGGTTGTCGATTCAGTAGCAGCTCTAACACCGAAAGCAGAAATTGAAGGTGAGATGGGCGACAGTCACATGGGTCTGCAAGCTCGTATGCTTTCTCAAGCGATGCGTAAGTTAACCGGTAACCTTAAGCAATCAAACTGTATGTGTATCTTCATCAACCAAATCCGTATGAAGATTGGTGTGATGTTTGGTAACCCAGAAACCACAACCGGTGGTAACGCGCTAAAATTCTACGCTTCTGTTCGTCTTGATATCCGTCGTACGGGTTCGATCAAAGATGGTGACGAAGTGGTGGGTAACGAAACACGCATTAAAGTTGTTAAGAACAAGATCGCAGCACCATTTAAACAAGCTGAAACTCAGATTCTTTACGGCCAAGGCTTTAACCGTGAAGGTGAGTTGGTTGACCTAGGTGTAAAACACAAGCTGATTGAAAAAGCGGGTGCATGGTACAGCTACAATGGTGACAAAATCGGCCAAGGTAAAGCGAACGCGTGTAAGTACCTAAAAGAAAATACTGAAGCGGCGCAAACCATCGATAGCAAACTACGTGAAATGCTATTGACCCCTGCTCAACCAGAAGAGCCAGAAGTTGGCGAAATGCCACAAGAAGAAGAGTTCTAAACCCTTAACAATAATCGTTGAGAAAACACAGTTTAGACACTCACTTTAGAGTCATCAAAGCCCTGCTCATTGAGTGGGGCTTTTTGTTACTGGTAGACAAATCATATTCTCGTTTTACACCGAAAAATCGGTGTGCGTTTTATGACAATCTTTTTATGATGAAATCCGCGTTGAGATCAGCAAGCGAGAGTATTGAATCTAATAGATTGTTTTAGTAGCAATTGACGCACTTTTCCCCATCAGGTCAGAAAAACGCCACAAAAACCCCACAAATAGAGCAATGGCGAAACTAGCATCTAGTGCTTGCTTATGTGTACAATACAGCAAAATTCTATCTCGACTATTTTCAGGAAGAGCTGCATGTACATGAGCACAGATGAGGTTCGTAACGCGTTCCTTAAGTTCTTTGAGAGCAAAGGACACCAAATCGTAGAAAGTTCATCGTTAGTACCGCATAACGACCCAACCCTGCTTTTCACTAATGCAGGTATGAACCAATTTAAAGATTGTTTCTTAGGTTTAGAAAAACGCGCCTACACTCGAGCGACTACGGCTCAACGCTGTGTACGTGCTGGTGGTAAACACAACGATCTAGAAAACGTTGGTTTTACCGCTCGCCACCACACTTTCTTTGAAATGCTAGGTAACTTTAGTTTTGGTGATTACTTCAAAGAAGACGCGATTGCGTTTGCTTGGGAATTCCTGACTGAAACCCTTCAGCTACCAAAAGATCGTCTATTGGTGACTATTTACGAAACCGATGATGAAGCCTTTGACATCTGGAACCAGAAAGTTGGCATTCCTGCCGATCGTATTATTCGTATCGGCGATAAGAAAGGTGGTAAGCCATTTGAGTCAGATAACTTCTGGCAAATGGGTGATACTGGTCCTTGTGGCCCATGTACTGAAATCTTCTATGATCACGGTGATCATATTTGGGGTGGCCGTCCAGGTACGCCTGAAGAAGATGGTGACCGCTTCATCGAGATCTGGAATAACGTATTCATGCAGTTCAACCGTCAAGCTGACGGCACAATGGAACCGCTACCAAAACCATCGGTTGATACCGGTATGGGTATTGAGCGTATTTCTGCAATCATGCAGGGCGTTCATTCAAACTACGAAATCGACGTATTCCAAGCATTGATTAAAGCAACGGCTGAACTGATTGGTTGTGAAGACCTTTCTAACCAATCGCTACGCGTTATTGCTGACCACATCCGTTCATGTTCATTCCTGATCGTTGATGGCGTAATGCCTTCAAATGAAGGTCGTGGTTACGTACTGCGCCGTATTATTCGTCGTGCCGTTCGTCACGGTAACAAGATTGGCGCACAAGGTGTGTTCTTCCACAAACTGGTTGGTGTACTTGCTGAGATTATGGGTACGGCTGGTGAAGAGCTGAAACGTCAACAAGCGTTGGTTGAGAAAGTACTACGTATCGAAGAAGAGAACTTCGGACGTACTCTTGAACGTGGCATGACAATTCTAAACGAAGCGTTAGATAACCTTGACGGTAGCGTACTAGACGGTGAAACCGTATTTAAACTTTACGATACTTATGGCTTCCCAGCTGACCTGACTAACGACGTTGCACGTGAACGTGAGTTCGCGATTGACGAAGAAGGTTTTGAAAAAGCGATGGAAGAGCAGCGTCAACGTGCTCGTGAAGCAGGCCAATTCGGTACTGACTACAACGCGGCAATTAAGACTGACGTTGAAACAGAATTCTCTGGTTACACTGGCACTGAAGGTGAAAGTGTTATCGCGGCATTGTTTGTTGAAGGCAATGAAGTGGATTCACTGTCTGCAGGTGACAAAGCGATCATCATTCTTGAAGAGACGCCATTCTACGCAGAATCAGGCGGTCAATCAGGTGATGCAGGCGTACTGAAAACTGAATCAGGTCTGTTTACTGTTGAAGATACGCAAAAGCTAGGCAATGCGATCGCTCACCACGGCGTATTGGCAGAAGGCGTGTTCGCTAAAGGCGATAAAGCGCATGCGATGGTTGATGCGGTTCGTCGTACAGCGATTACATTAAACCACTCTGCTACGCACCTATTACACGCAGCGCTACGCAAAGTGTTGGGTGAGCACGTAACGCAGAAAGGTTCACTAGTAAAAGCAGACAACCTACGTTTTGACTTTTCACACCTTGAAGGCGTAACCGCGGCAGAGCTTAAAGAAGTTGAGCGTATCGTGAATGCACAAGTACGTCGCAACCACGATATTGAAACCAACGTAATGGATATTGAGTCTGCGAAACAAAAAGGCGCAATGGCATTGTTTGGTGAGAAGTACGATGACGAAGTTCGTGTACTTTCAATGGGTGAGTTTTCAACTGAGCTTTGTGGTGGTATCCACGCGGCTAACACAGGTGACATCGGCCTATTTAAGATCACCTCTGAAGGTGGTATTGCAGCAGGTATCCGCCGTATTGAAGCGGTCACTGGTGAAGCGGCTCTTGATGTGATCGAAGCGCAAACTGCTAAATACGAAGAAAAATTGGCAGAAGCAGCAAACAAAGCGAAATCGCTAGAGAAAGAAATTCAACAGTTGAAAGACAAGTTGGCCTCTCAAGCAAGCGCAAGCTTAACTGACCAAGTGAAAGACATCGCTGGTGTGAAAGTATTGATTGCTCAGCTAGATGGTGCTGACAACAAAGCATTGCGTGGCATGGTTGATGAACTGAAAAACCAAATGGGCAGTGGCATCATTATGTTGGGTAACGTTGCTGATGATAAAGTTGGCTTGATTGCCGGTGTAACTAAAGATTTAGTCGGTAAAGTAAAAGCGGGCGAATTGGTTAACATGGTGGCACAGCAAGTTGGCGGTAAAGGTGGCGGTCGTCCAGATATGGCGCAAGCGGGTGGTACTGATGCAGCGGCGCTACCAGCGGCACTAGCGACAGTTGATGCTTGGATTGCAGAGCGACTATAAACCATAAAATAGAAATCAACGCTCAACCAATTGGTTGAGCGTTTTTTTTGTAGTGAGTAGAGATTCGAATTTAATTCTCACCGATTGAATCGCCGTTTGCTATCTCGGGCAAATGGCACAGTGAACTCGGTTCTTAGGAAGGTGAAGGCTGGTGAAAAAGCCCCTGATTGTGCAAAAGTTTGGTGGAACCTCTGTCGGTTCAATCGATAGAATTCATGCGGTTGCAGAACACATTATCAATAGTAAAAAACAAGGCAATCAGGTCGTTGTGGTTGTCTCTGCGATGTCTGGAGAAACCAATCGACTAATGAGCTTAGCTAAGCAGGTGGACGACGTGCCTGCGGCGAGAGAGTTAGACGTTCTATTGGCTGCTGGTGAGCAGATGTCGATGGCATTGTTAGCCATGACGCTCAATAAATTGGGTCATGCTTCATCTTCATTAACAGGGACGCAAGCAAAGATTATCACTGATCAATGCCATAATGATGCCACGATTAGTCATATTGATACTGGGCCGATTCGGGATCTATTAGCAAAAGACCAGGTTGTAATTGTTGCAGGGTTTCAAGGTGTCACTGAGCAGGGTGATATTACGACGTTGGGACGTGGTGGTTCAGATACCACTGCTGTTGCGCTAGCCGGAGCGCTTCGTGCGCAAGAGTGCCAAATTTTTACTGATGTTGATGGTGTTTATAGTTGCGATCCTAGAATAGTTCCACAAGCAAAGCGGTTGTCAGTGATCGACTTTCCTTCGATGGAACGTATGGCTCGCCATGGCGCAAAAGTACTGCATCTGCCTTCTGTGCAATATGCGTGGCAGTATCAAGTTCCTCTGCGTGTGTTATCGAGCTTTGATCTCAATAGTGGCACGCTAGTGAAAGGTGAGAATTGTCATCGTCCGATGAGTGGCTTAGCCATTTTACGTGATATGTGTCTGATTCACATAGAGAGCGAACATTTTTTAAATGTGCAAAAACAGTGTCAATTGTTAGGGATTACGATCGGTAATGTGATCGAACATCCAGAATGGTTAGCCATAGTGATAAAACAGGATGATTACACTAAGCTTGAGCTAGCGTTCCAGCAAAAAATTAGTAATAGTGAACCTATCGGTTTGTTAACTATGGTTGGATTGCAAGCTGAACGATCAGCCGAGCGTTCTTGCCAGTTGCTCGCTGCACAAAATATCAAGACGATCCATGTTGCATCAGATGGGCTGTCGATTACTTTGGCTATATCGCCTGAGAGTATCGACAAAGCAGCTAACATATTGCACCATGCTCATATTGCTTCCAGTGAAGCACTCGTTTGCCTACAAAAACATGCCTCGTTAAACGAATAAAGTTTACGAAAATATAACTTTTGTTGGATAATAGCTTCGTAGCAAGATTTTTAAGAGATTACTCAAGGAGCACAGAATGCTAATTTTAACTCGCCGTGTTGGTGAAACTCTAATGATTGGTGATGAAGTCACCGTAACTGTACTAGGTGTTAAAGGTAACCAAGTACGTATCGGTGTTAATGCTCCGAAAGAAGTGTCTGTTCACCGTGAAGAGATCTACATGCGTATTCAGGCAGAAAAAGGTAATAGTGCCCCAACTTCAGGCAACTACTAATTACTTTTGAAAAGCTGGCATTGCGTCAGCTTTTTTTGTGAAGAAAAGCAGTTATTTGTTCGTACAAGCTCGAATAAACACCGCTTTGATTAAATAGCCAACGGTTGAATGACTTTTTGCTATTTTTACCAAGAAAATGTTTGACATATTTTTGGTAAATCGTAATATGTGCCTCCGCAAGACGGTGAGGTGGCCGAGAGGCTGAAGGCGCTCCCCTGCTAAGGGAGTATACGGCTTAATACCGTATCGAGGGTTCGAATCCCTCC
>NZ_AFWD01000087.1:0-33820 GCF_000222565.1 Vibrio sp. N418 | reverse complement strand
CTGCCGAGCAGCCCTTTTTTTAGGTTCATCGCGGCTTTCCGGGGAAAGCCGCTTTTATCTTCAAGAAGAAGTAGTCTGTATCTCGATAACCATACCCCATTCGCTTAATTAGCTTTATCTTGTTGTTTATCCCTTCAAGTGTGCAGGTATTTAACGGATAACTAGCCGATGCGATAATCCCGTGAAGATAAGGACTGAGTTTTCGTGCGAACTCTTTTAATGGCTTAATTCCACTCTCTTGCACTTGTTCCCACCACGCGTCCCAGAGCCCCTTAGCGTGCCTTTCTGATTCACAATACCAAAGCTCTTTGAGTTGTGCTCCGAGTATATAAGTGGTCATTAAGTCCTTATTGATATTCAATATTTCAGTAAGATAGCTATCTTGCTGTGTATTTAAGTTGCCCCTGTTTTTCAGCAGCACCCAGCGTGAACGCTTCACCCATTGCCTCGCTTTTTTATCTTGCTTGAGTTTGTTGGCTTGGTCGACTCTAACTCTATCCATCACCTCACGGCCGAACTTAGCGACAACATGGAATAAGTCGTAAACGATTTTTGCGTTCGGGCAGTACGCTTGAACTTCAAGATCGAAAGCCGTGTTCATGTCCATCGCAACGGCTTCGATATTTATCCCATGCTTACCTAGCTGCTCGAAGAACGGCCGTATGTCTTTGCGGCTCCGACCTAATCCTATCCAAATGACTTGGTGAGTTTTAGCGTCAGCGATGACCGTGGCATAACGATGTCCTTTGAAGATGGCGAACTCGTCCATAACGAGTTGCCTTAGAGCTTCCCATTTTACTGGCGGTACAGCTTGTCTAAGTCGGAGTTTATCTATCTCTTTAATGGTGTGCCAATGAACGCTCGTTAACTGGGATATATGCTTAATAGGGAGAAGAGGTAATAGTTGTTCTATATAGCTTTTTAGGCGCTTTGTTATACGAGCATAAGGCTCTAACCAAGATAGAGATTCTGTTTTTATGCCGCAGTCGCGACACTTAATCCTTCGTGTTTGAACGGAAAGTTCAACAGGAACACCGAGTAGCATGGCCTCCTTTACATGACGCCATTGATACTCATGGATAGCTTCGGCCTCAAGACCACAAAGGCATTTAGCCGCAGAGTTAGGTTTAAGAGTAAGAGTAATAAGTGATGCTGTCTGGTGAGACTTTACTATTTGAAAGCCTTCCCAGAATGAAGATAGGAAAGTATGATTCGGCATGGAAACGGTAGTTTGTGTATGATTTTTGTTTGGCGACTAAACCATATCACTTACTACCGTTTTTGTTTTAAGTTCCCGCTAATCCGCGATGAACCTTTTTTTATTGTATCGATCTCTACAAGATGAATAGGAAAATGCTCTACGCTACTTCATCCATTGCCGCAGGGCTTTGTGGCTTAGTGGCCAATTCTTGTGGAGCAAAATCATCGACGTTAATGACGTAGAGACGTTGCTCTTCAGCTTTGATCAATAACTGGGCTTCTTCTTCTGTTATCGCTTTCAATTCTAAGCCTTGTTCAGCAATCATATCCAGCTTTAAGAACGCTCGACGTTTACCGATCGCTTGGCATACCTTATCAAAGATTGGCTCGGCTTCTAAGATGATATGTAACGCCTGCTCAATGCGGCCTGCAGGGTTAAATTCACTGGCCGTTAAATACTGATTGCGACCTAAACGTGAGCGAGTGGCACTTGGTGTTTGAATAATCTGCGCGACTTGGCTATCCAATTTGTCACTAGGCATACGGCGAACTTTACCGAGTGGCATTACAACCCATTTCAAGAGCTTAGCGATTACTCGATTAGGAAAATTAGCCAGTAGGCCATCGATGGCTTGTTCGGCTTGATACAAGCTATCTTGCATACCCCAATACAACAGCGGTAAATCTTCTTTGTTTCGTCCTTCCAAGTCGTAACGTTTTAATGTTGCTGATGCTAAGTAAAGTTGACTTAGTACATCGCCAAGGCGAGCTGAAAGGCGTTCTTTACGTTTTAATGAGCCACCAAGTACCGCCATTGAGATATCCGATAATAGCGCCATATTGGCGCTGTAACGATTGAGCTGTTGATAATAGCGCTGAGTTTCATCTTTGTATGGAGCAGAAGAGAAATAACCATCCGTTATACCTAGCCATAAGCTACGGACAAAATTACTGGCGCTAAAGCTAACATGCCCAGCTAGCGCAGCATCAAACTGATTGACCGCATCATGATGGTCTGAGTAAGCGGCCTCCATCTCTGTGAGTACATAAGGGTGACAGCGAATGGCTCCTTGGCCAAAGATGATCATTGAGCGGGTGAGAATGTTCGCCCCTTCAACGGTAATGGCGATAGGCGCACCTTGATAGCTACGAGCAAGGAAGTTGGAAGGGCCTAAACAGATCCCTTTACCGCCAACAATGTCCATTGCGTCGATGATGCTGCGCTGGCCTCGATGGGTACAATGGTATTTAACAATAGCCGAGATCACCGACGGTTTTTCACCTAAGTCGATACCGGCGACAGTGAGGGCACTGGCCGCGTCCATCACATAAGCATTACCGGCAAGGCGTGCAAGAGGTTCTTCGACACCTTCCATATGACCAATGGGTTGTTTAAATTGGCGGCGAATACGCGCATAAGCCCCTGTTGCTAATGCGGCAGTCTTAATGCCACCAGTTGAGTTAGAAGGCAGCGTAATACCACGGCCAACCGATAGGCATTCAACTAACATGCGCCAGCCTTGACCAGCCATTTTTTGCCCACCAATGATGTAATCAATTGGTACAAATAGTTCATTCGCACGGGTAGGGCCATTTTGGAATGGGACATTGAGTGGAGAGTGACGGTTGCCAATCTCTACTCCGGCTAAATGGGTTGGGATCAGAGCGCAGGTAATGCCAAGATCTTGGCTTTCTCCTAGGAGTCCATCAGGATCGCGCAATTTAAACGCGAGACCGAGAACGGTCGCCACAGGTGCGAGCGTAATATAGCGTTTGTTCCATGTTAAACGCATACCGAGCACTTTTTCACCTTGCCACTGACCGTAACAAACCACACCGTAATCGGGGATTGCACCAGCATCCGAGCCTGCTTCAGGACTGGTTAGAGCAAAACAAGGGATCTCTTTGCCTTGTGCAAGACGAGGCAGGTAGTATTCTTTTTGCTCAAGAGTGCCATAGTGTTGCAGTAATTCACCAGGGCCAAGTGAATTAGGCACTCCTACGGTAGAAGAGAGCACACTGGAAACCCCAGTCAGTTTCTGTAGCACAAGTGATTGAGCGTAGGCTGAAAACTCTAACCCGCCATATTCTTTTTTGATGATCATGGCGAAGAATTTATGTTCTTTGAGGTATTGCCATACCTGTGGAGGCAGATCTGCCAGTTCATGGGTGACGTGATAATCACTCACCATCGCACATACCTCTTCTACGGGACCATCCAAGAATGCTTGCTCTTCTGCACTGAGTTTTGGCGGCGCAATATTATGCAGTTTCTGCCAGTCAGGTTTGCCTTTAAATAGTTCCGCTTCCCACCATACTGTCCCCGCATCTAATGCTTCTTTTTCGGTTTGTGACATCGCAGGTAGCACTTGGCGAAATAGTCTCAAGGCTTTTTGGCTGATAAGTTTTTGGCGCATTCTAGGTACGGTCAGAATGACCACCGCAGTGAAATAGAGCATCCAACTGATTGAGCCAATATAACCTGAGATTGAAAGTAACAGCATCGTTGTAGTCAACACGGTTAGTGAGAGTAACAGCGATGTACGATGGTAAAGGCAAGCACCAAGTACAACAGCAAAGCTAAGGGTGGAGAGCAAGATATCCATATTGTGTGTTCCTTTTCAGACGCTTTATGTTTATCCCTATCCAGCGTGAGATGGCAGCGAATAGAGATAATTGTCTGGATTAATTTAGTGGTCTAACCAGTTAAATTGTAATAGAGATATTAATAAAATGTAAAACACGAGATTGTTCAAAAAGTGATCCGTGTAGAGTAAAGATTCTATAAATGTGCGCTGATGTCGGTTTTGTGAGCACGAAAGGTCAAGATTCGATGAAATCTTTGTGGCTGACTCTCGACAGTGCGAATGGTTCAAGTAAACTCTGAAGAGTCTGAGGCTGTGATAACAGCGCTCTAATACTGATTAAAAGAGAATGCTTATGTACCAGGATTTGATTAAAAGTGAGCTGACTGAAGCAGCTGAAGTGCTGAACAAGTTCCTAAGTGATGATCATAATATTGCTCAAATTGAAGCCGCAGCAAAACTGATTGCGGATTCATTTAAACAAGGTGGCAAAGTGCTATCTTGTGGTAACGGTGGCTCTCACTGTGATGCGATGCACTTTGCTGAAGAGTTGACGGGTCGTTACCGTGAAAATCGCCCAGGTTATCCAGGTATTGCGATTTCTGATCCTAGCCATCTGTCTTGCGTGAGTAACGATTTTGGTTACGATTTTGTTTTCTCTCGTTATCTTGAAGCGGTCGGTTCAAAAGGCGATGTATTGTTTGGTCTGTCCACATCAGGCAATTCAGTCAACATTTTGAATGCAATTGAAGCGGCGAAAAACAAAGGCATGAAAACCATCGCTTTGACAGGTAAAGATGGCGGTAAAATGGCCGGTTGTGCCGATATTGAAATTCGCGTGCCGCATTTTGGTTATGCTGATCGTATTCAAGAAATTCATATCAAGATCATTCATATTGTGATTCAGTTGATCGAAAAGGAAATGGAAAAGTAATTCCCATTCCGATGCACGGTTTATCCCAATACCAACAATATGTTAGTTTGGTATTGGGTGTTTAATTAGGGAGTGAGTTAAACCATGTGTGAATTGCTCGGAATGAGCGCAAATGTACCCACTGACATTTGCTTTAGTTTTACCGGTCTGATGCAGCGTGGTGGTAATACTGGTCCACATCGCGACGGCTGGGGGATCACCTTTTATGAAGGCAAAGGCTTTCGTACTTTCAAAGACCCTAACCCTAGTTGCCAGTCAAAGATTGCCGAGTTAGTGCAAAACTATCCGATAAAAAGTCGTGCGGTGATCAGCCATATTCGTCAAGCGAATCGTGGTGGTGTCAATCTGGAAAATACCCACCCATTTACCCGTGAACTCTGGGGCCGTTATTGGACATTTGCTCACAATGGCCAGTTAACCGATTACCAAGATTTATCATTGGGTCGCTTTCGTCCGGTAGGGCAAACCGACAGCGAACTCGCCTTTTGCTGGCTAGTGACTCAGCTTGAACTGCGTTACCCTGAGCCACCACAAGATATGATGGGCATGTTTCGCTTTGTTGCCCAGTGCTGCGACACACTAAAAGAAAAAGGCGTGTTTAATATGCTGCTTTCTGATGGTGAATACGTTATGACTTACTGCACCAATCACCTCTATTGGATTACGCGACGAGCGCCATTTGGCAAAGCGACCTTGATTGATGAAGATGTCACCATCAACTTCCAAGAAGAGACGACGCCTAACGATGTCGTATCGGTAATCGCTACGCAGCCATTGACCGATAACGAAGCTTGGCACCGTATGAAGCCTGGTGAATTCGGTCTGTTCCACTTTGGTGAGTTGATTGATGGCAACGCAAGTTCGCTGGTGGATGTGCCGTTTGCGGCCAAGAAAGTCGCCAGTCAAGCGCCGACAGAGCCTTTGGATTCTTTTGAGAATTGAGAACGCTGCGCTTCGAGAGTAGAGGACGGACTTCGTCCTTGAGAGCGCTTCGCTTCGAGAGTAGAGAATAGATCCTCAACTCGCTCGTACCTCGCTCTTGAGGATGACAGCACAAGCTCGGAACTTCGATAACGTCATTCTCGATAGCGACGAAGGAGCGTAGTCGGGAATCTAGTTTGACGAGAGTAGACGTCGCTTTTGAGAACGCTTTGCTCGAGAATCGAGAATAGATCCCCAACTCGCTCGTGCCTCACTCTTGAGGATGACAGCACAAGCTCGGAACTTCGATAACGTCATTCCCGATAGCGACGAAGGAGCGCAGTCGGGAATCTAGTTCTATGAGAGTAGAGAATAGATCCCCAACTCGTTCGTGCTTCACTCTTGAGGATGGCGGTACGAGCTCGGAACTTCGATAACGTTATTCTCGATAGCGACGAAGGAGCGAAGTCGGGAATCTATCCCAGAATGAACCACTGCCGCCTCTCGAATCTGGGAGCGAAGCGTTCCATAGAGCGAAGCTCGTTCTCTATTCTACAGTAAAAAAAAGGCCGATGTTTCCATCGGCCTTTTGCAGTTCTTAGGGTTAAATTACGCAAATTGCGCTTTAACGTGCTCAACAATGTCAGCCATTGCTACTGCGGTTTTCTCACCTGAACGACGGTTCTTGTATTCAAAGTTACCTTCATCCATGCTGCGATCGCCAATCACGATAGTGTGAGGGATGCCGATCAGCTCCATATCTGAGAACATCACGCCTGGGCGCTCTTTACGGTCATCAAATAGAACTTCGACGCCCATTGCCGTGAACTCTGCGTATAGTTTCTCTGCCGCTTCTTTAACGCGCTCAGATTTGTGCATGTTCATTGGTACGATAGCCACTTGGAACGGTGCTAGAGCATCTGGCCAGATGATGCCGTATTTATCGTTGTTTTGCTCGATAGCAGAAGCAACAACACGTGAAACACCAATACCGTAACAACCCATCTCTAGGATTGAATTTTTACCGTTTGAATCAAGAACACTACAGTTCATTGCTTCAGAGTAAACATTACCAAGTTGGAAAATGTGACCTACTTCGATACCACGCTTAAGCATTAGCGTGCCTTGACCACATGGGCTTAGGTCGCCTTCAACCACGTTACGTAGATCAGCAATTTGACCTAGTTCTACGTCACGACCCCAGTTAATACCGAAGTAGTGTTTGCCATCGATGTTTGCGCCAGCACCGAAATCGCTCATTACCGCTACAGAGCGGTCAACGATGAATGGTAGCTCTAGACCAACAGGGCCTAGTGAACCAGCGCCAGCACCAATAAGGTCACGCATTTCATCTTCTGTTGCCATTTCAAGAGGAGCGGCAACTTCAGCTAGGTTTTCAGCTTTGATTTCGTTTAGTTCGTGATCACCACGGATGATAAGCGCAACGATTGGTGCATCGATTTCATCTGAAGCTTTAACGAAAAGCGTCTTAACGGTTTTCTCAATCGCTAGACCGTGTTGCTCAACCAATTCCGCGATGGTTTTCGCGTTTGGAGTATCAACCAGAGTCATCTCTTGAGTTGGCGCTGCACATTCACCAGTCGGTGCCAGTGCTTCCGCTTTTTCGATGTTTGCTGCGTAATCTGATTCTGTAGAGAATGCGATCAAATCTTCGCCGCTTTCTGCTAGAACGTGGAATTCTTGTGAACCGTTACCACCGATAGCACCTGAGTCTGCCAATACTGGACGGTACTCAAGACCCATACGATCGAATGCTTTACAGTAAGCGTTGTGCATCGCTTGGTAAGATTTCTCTAGACCCGCTTTATCGATGTCGAAGCTGTACGCATCCATCATGCAGAATTCACGTGCACGCATTACGCCGAAACGTGGACGACGTTCATCACGGAATTTAGTCTGGATTTGGTATAGGTTTAGTGGAAGTTGCTTGTAAGAGCTCACTTCGTTACGGACCAATGCAGTGATAACTTCTTCTGCTGTCGGGCTAAGAACAAACGGACGAACGTGGCGGTCAGTAAAGCGAAGAAGTTCAGGGCCCATCTTTTCAGAACGGCCTGTCTCTTCCCAAAGTTCAAACGGCTGAACAACGGGCATCAAGGTTTCGATTGCACCTGCATTGTCGATCTCTTGACGAACGATGTTTTCGACTTTACGCAATACACGTAGACCAGTTGGCAGCCAGGTATAAAGACCTGAAGCTAGACGACGGATCATACCTGCACGTAGCATGAGCTGGTGGCTCACTACTTCTGCGTCGTTTGGAGTCTCCTTAAGAGTAGAAAGAAGATAATTACTGGTACGCATTCAATTTATCCGTTTAGTAAAGTTAGATACTCAGCCGGAATGGTCTGGAGTATGACGATCCCACAAAGGGAATTTGTTAGCCGCCTATAATATCAGCCAAACGGCTTTGTCAAAAGTGTTCAATCACGGTAACCGACACTAAGTTATCGTTTACGGTGAATTTAACGTTCAAATTGAACAAATTTACCGCGTACTCTTTATGGTCCGGCTTACCTTTTTTATAGGCAGGGCGAGGATCTTGCGCCAAGACTTGCTCGATGACTTGGCGGATATGCTGACCATTCGCCAAGCGGGAGAGACTCTCGGTTGCTTGTGGTAAAAAGCACACAATCGCCTTTTCTGGCTCTTTTTCTGCGTAACCACCACTAGCATCAATAATAGCATCGGAGTAGGGAATATAAGGTTTGATATCGATGATAGGGGTGTTGTCGACCAGATCAACGCTACCAAGATCTAAATAAAATTGATCACCCTCTTGGCTAATGCCTTTCAGCTCTACTGCTGACATGCCAATACCATTGGGGCGAAATGTTGCTCGTGAAGCCAATACACCAACACGTTCATTGCCACCCAAACGCGGTGGTCGTACGGTTGGTTTCCAACCTGCCGCTAAGTTTTGATCAAACAAGAAGAGTAGCCAAAGATGACTGAACTGCTCAATGCCGCGGATGGCTTCAGCGCAATTTACTTCGCCTTGCAGTTTCACTCGAGCGCTTGCAGCAGGCACTAGGCGTGGCTGCCTAGGAACGGCAAACTTTTCTTTATAGGGGCTCTGGATATAACCAATCGGCTCGATGTTGTACACGTCATCATCTCTTCGTTAATTTTCTGCACAAGATAGCACAATCGTGCTCTTTGCACTGCCGACAAACGTTAGCCAAATAATTTGCTTGATTTTTAGTTGGTAATTATTATCATTTGTTATGTTATAACGTAACGCAAATTAAAAAGAAGGAGAGAATGAAAGCGGGAATTCATCCGGAGTATCGCAAGGTGGTGTTTCACGATACCAGTGTCGATAAGTATTTTATTGTTGGGTCAACACTCAGTACAACCCGTACGATAGAGTGGGAAGATGGTAAGACTTATCCCTATTTAACCTTGGATGTTTCATCGGAATCTCATCCGTTCTACACCGGGAAACAACGTGTGGCACAGAAACAGGGCCGAGTATCTAATTTCAATCGTCGTTTCGGTCTCTTTAAGGAGCAAAAATGAAAGTTCTAAAATCGTTAAAAAGTGCGAAGAGTCGTCATCCCGATTGCCAGATCGTCAAGCGACGTGGTCGTTTATACGTGATTTGCAAAGCTAACCCTCGCTTCAAAGCGGTACAAAAATAGTCGATTGATTCTGCTGGTATGCTTGTGCTGTGGTATTTCGCATGAGAGGAAACAAAAAAAGCGGACACATACAGTGCCCGCTTTTTTATGAGTGTGTCATTCAGCTGAAGGGGATTACCAGCCTTTTACGACACCACCTTGGAAGATCTCAGAAGCGCCGTTGTACACTTCTTCTGTTTGGTAAGCTTTAACAAAGTTCTGCACGTTTTCTGCGTTAACGTTGTTCTCACGAGCAACGATTAAGTTAACGTATGGAGACTCTTTGTCTTCTACGAAGATGCCATCACGTTGTGGAGTTAGGTTTACAGAGCTTGCATAAGTATTGTTGATAACAGAAAGAACCACATCATCAAGTGAGCGCGGTAGTTGCGCAGCATCAAGTTCAACAATCGTTAGGTTTTTCGGGTTTTCTACGATATCACGTACAGTTGCTTGTAGACCTGCACCTTCACGCAGCGTGATAAGACCTTGTTGTTCAAGAAGAAGCAGTGAACGACCTAGGTTAGTTGGGTCATTTGGTACTGCGATACGAGCGCCATCTTGAATCTCATCAACAGATTTGATTTCTTTAGAGTAGCCTGCGATTGGGTAAACAAACGTATTGCCTGCAATCACGATTTTGTAGCCACGGTCAGCCACTTGCTGATCTAGGTATGGTTTGTGTTGGAATGCGTTGATGTCGATAGAGCCATCGTCTAGTGCAGCGTTTGGTGTTACGTAGTCCGTAAACGTGACAAGCTCAACTTCTAGACCGTATTTTTCTTTAGCAACTTTAGCCGCAATCTCAGCAACTTGCTCTTCAGCACCCGCCATTACGCCGACTTTAATCTTGCTTGTATCGACTTCCTTTTCACCACAACCAGAAAGAAGCAGTGCAGATACCGCAGCGGCAATGGCCAGTAAACCTTTAACATTAAATTTCATCATAATCTCCTTATAAAAACTTCTTATCTATGATCTACACGGCGAACAACGGCATCACCGATAGATTGAATGATTTGCACTAACACAATAAGCATTACCACAGTCACAGCCATGATTAGCACATCGTAACGGTGGAAACCGTAGCGAATAGCGACATCACCAAGGCCACCACCACCCACGGTACCTGCCATTGCTGAATAGCTGACTAAGGTCACTAAGGTAATCGTGACTGAGTTGACGATGGTTGGCATCGCTTCAGGTAGCAGTACTTTATTGATGATTTGCAGCGGTGTTGCGCCCATTGACTGCGCCGCCTCAACGAGACCATTTGGCACTTCTAGAAGCGCACCTTCAATCAAGCGAGCGACAAAAGGAATCGCACCAATAGTAAGTGGAACGATCGCGGCGGTCGTGCCAATAAACGTACCGACTAACAGTTTGGTCACTGGAATAATGGCGACCATTAAAACCAGAAATGGAACAGAACGACCCACGTTCACTACTGCGCCAAGAATGCTGTTTAGCTTGGTGTTTTCCAGTAAGCCGCCTTTTTTAGAGGTATGCAGAATCACACCAAGTGGAATACCGACTGCAAAGCCAACCACACCAGAAACCGCGACCATGTAGAGCGTTTCCCATGTTGCACCTAATAACAAATCTGCGTTAAGGCTCAACCATTGTGAAAATGAATTAAAGGACATAGCCAAGCACCTCAACTTTTACATTATGCTCACGTAAGAATTCGATTGCGTTATTATCGTCTTCTTCACTACCAAACAACTCAGCAACCATCATGCCGAATTTAACCCCACCCGCATAATCCAGGTCAGAGCTTAAGATGTTGGCATCAATATTATATTTACGGGCAATCTGGCTCATTAGCGGAGCATCCACGGTTGCGCCAGTAAACTCTAATCGTACTAACGGGTAGCTGCCTTCTACACGAGTAGGTTGCAAACGCACTTGATAGTCTTCAGGAATAGAGAGATCTAACGTTGAGCGAATAAACTGGTGCGCGAGTTCGGTTTTTGGATGAGCAAAGATCTCTCCAACCGTACCTTTTTCGACCAACTCGCCACCGCCGATGATCGCCACTTCATGACAGATACTTTTCACCACGTCCATTTCATGAGTGATCAATAAAATGGTGATTTTTAGTTTGCGGTTAATCTCGCGTAACAATTCTAATATTGATTGTGTCGTCGCTGGATCAAGTGCGCTAGTTGCCTCATCACATAGCAGAACCTTCGGATCAGAAGCAAGCGCGCGAGCAATCGCCACACGTTGTTTTTGACCACCACTAAGATTGGCTGGGTAAGTTTCGTGCTTGTCTTCAAGACCGACCAATTTTAGCAGTTCAGAAACTTTGGTTTGAATGTGCTTTTTGTCTTTACCTGCTAACTCGAGTGGTAAGGCAACATTACCAAATACAGTACGAGAAGAGAGTAGATTAAAATGCTGGAAAATCATGCCGATGTTACGGCGCGCTTCGCTAAGCTGCGATTTACTCAATGCCGTCAATTCGACGCCATCAATAATAATTTGGCCGCTGGTTGGAACTTCGAGCATATTGACGCAGCGGATCAGTGTACTTTTACCGGCACCAGACGCGCCAATCACGCCAAAAATAGTCCCCTGAGGGATATTCAGATTGATGTCTATTAAGGCAGGAATTTCCTTCTTACCTTGATAGAAAATCTTATTAACTTGGTTGATTTCAATCATTGAGAACCCTGCTTTGGCTCGAAATAGGAACAGTAGATAATGTTGAGCTACATCTCATTTATCAGATGATGCTATGGGTTTGTTGAATTTGTGTCAATAGGTATTTTTACGTCTAGACGTCTATTTGAACGTTTGCATGCAAACGTTAAGGAATTAGATCGTGATGAAAGAAATAAAGCGTGCAATAATTCTGAATAAATAAAGTAGATAGAGAAGCAAATTGTGGCTAAACCAGCAGTCTTTTTAGATCGTGACGGTGTGATTAACGTTGATCATGGCTATGTACATGACGAACATGACTTTGAATTTATTGATGGTGTCTTTGAGGCAACCAAAAAATTGAAAGAGATGGGTTACCTACTTGTGCTTGTTACCAACCAATCCGGTATCGCACGCGGCAAGTTTAGCGAAGAACGTTTTGAGTCGCTCACTCAATGGATGGACTGGAACTTTGTCGATAATGGCGTTGAGCTAGATGGCATTTACTATTGCCCGCACCATGCAGAGCATGGCGTAGGGATCTACAAAGAAGATTGTGATTGCCGTAAGCCAAAACCAGGTATGTTTATTTCTGCCCGTGATTTTTTAAAGATCGATATGGCGAATTCAGTCATGGTGGGTGATAAAGCAGAAGATATGATGGCAGCAGAAGCGGCTGGTGTCGGCACAAAACTATTGGTTCGTACTGGTAAGCCGATCACCGAACAGGGAGAAAAGCTTGCAACAGCAGTACTGGATAGTATTGTGAATGTCCCTAACTATCTAAACAAATAGACTATTATATAAAGGCTGCAATTGCGGCCTTTATTTTTACAGGAGGTAAACATGGTCAAACTCGGTATTCTTGCCACGACAGTGCTGGTATTAGCAGGCTGTGCGGGCAGTGACAGCCAAACATCAAGCAATGATCCTAATCAGTATCAATATGATTGTGATAACCAGCATCAGTTTTCAGTGACCTACTTAATTGAAGATCAAGCTGCTTTAGTCCGTGTTCTCGATATTGATTACGCTTTGGTGCAAGCCCCGGCTGGTTCTGGTACGCGCTATATATTGCCTGAAAATACCCTCTCTGAAGTTATGCCCGTCACGCTTTATACCAGAGGCGATAATGCGCGTTTAGAGTATGGCCGAGAGGTTTATCAAAATTGTAAAACCAACTAATACTAACGCCTAGCTGAGGTGATAGAATGAGCCTCAGCTAACCATCTTCTTATTCCCGCCATTGAACTCATTGTATGACCAAAAAACTGACTATTTTAGATATTGCCCGCTTGTCTGGTGTTGGTAAATCAACCGTTTCACGCGTGTTGACCAACGATCCTAAAGTGAAGCCAGAAACTCGAGTGAAAGTGGAGCAGGTGATCGCCGATTCTGGTTATGTCCCTTCTAAATCAGCCCAGTCGATGCGTGGCGGCAGTCAGAGAGTGGTGGGTGTCATTATCTCTCGTTTAGACTCGCCATCGGAAAACAAAGCGGTGGGTAGTATGTTGCAAGTACTTTATCAAGCGGGTTATGACGTGGTGATCATGGAAAGTCAGCTTGATAGTGAAAAAACAACCGAACACTTAAGCGTACTTAAACGTCGCAACGTTGATGGTGTGATTGTGTTTGGTTTTAGTGATTTCGATCTTAGCCAACTTGAACAATGGCATGGCCGTGCGGTGGTGATAGCGATGGATACCCAGCAGGTATCATCGATTAACTATGATAACCATGGGGTTATTTGCCAAGCTTTAACGTTTTTACATCAGCAATCGCTGGAAAAAATCGCCTATATAGGGGTTAATCCAAGCGATCGCACTACAGGTAAGCTACGTTTAGATGCTTATTTGGAATGGTGTCAAAAATATACGTTGATTGCTAATTATCAAACCGGTGACTTGCACCACGAGAGCGCTTATCAGTTGGTAGATAAGGTATTAGAAGTCGACACTCAGGCAATTGTTTGCGCCAGCGATACGCTTGCTCTTGGGGTGATCAAACGTCTACAAGAGCTAGGCCGTGAAGAGGTTATTGTTACAGGTGTTGGTGGAAATGAGCTGTTGTCATTTTTATTTCCGAACGTTTTTAGTATCGATCCCGGTTACGCTCAAGCGGGTATAAAAGCAGCTAAGTTATTGATCTCTCATATTAATGGTGAAGATTCATTGACACATGTGACTCAAACGCCCATTCAAATATAACTCTTTATAATTTAAGCCATTTAAAATTTGACTGTGATCTTATTCAATAAATGGGATTGTTCCCATTTATTCTTTGGATAGCTTCTGCCAATATAATTAACAATAACTGGGAACGTTCCCATTGGTAAATGTAAAGAATTAGCTCCAATAAGGGTGGAACAGGATATGAGTAAGATTGCCAAAAAAGAGGTCACACGGCTGATAGAGTTAGTCGGAGGGGCTGAAAATATCGCCAGTGTCAGTCACTGCCTGACCCGTCTTCGTTTCGTGCTCAATGATACCGCTAAAGCGGATCAGAAAGGGCTCGAGGCTTTGAGTCTTGTTAAAGGCTGCTTTACTAATGCAGGCCAGTTCCAAGTGGTGATTGGTACCGATGTTGATGAGGTTTATAAAATACTGATTGAGTTGTCAGGTAAATCGGAGGCATCAAAAGATGATGCGAAGAATGCCGCTCGACAAAACATGAACATTCTTGAACGCGGTATTTCCCATTTAGCTGAAATTTTTGTACCGCTGCTACCTGCCATTATTACCGGTGGTTTGATTTTAGGTTTCCGTAACGTGATTGGTGACATCAAGATGTTTGATGGCCAGACTCTTACAGAGATAAGTCAATTTTGGGCCACAGTGCATAGCTTCCTTTGGTTGATTGGTGAGGCGATTTTCTTCTTTCTACCCGTTGGCGTGTGTTGGTCTACGGTAAAGAAATTGGGTGGTACGCCAATTCTTGGTATTACGCTCGGTTTGACTTTGGTTTCGCCTCAATTAATGAATGCCTATTTGATCGGTAAGCAAGCACCAGAAGTGTGGGATTTTGGCTTGTTTGTGATTGAGAAAGTCGGTTATCAAGCTCAAGTGATCCCTGCCATGTTGGCTGGTGTTGCCTTGGCTGTAATCGAAACACATTTAAAACGTATTGTTCCTTCATATCTCTATTTAGTGGTGGTGCCGTTTGTTTCGATTATCGTCTCAGTTATGTTAGCGCATTCCATTATCGGTCCGTTTGGACGGATGTTAGGCGATGGTGTTGCTTTTGCCGCTAAGGCGGCCATGATGGGCGATTTTGCTGTGATTGGTTCGATTGTATTTGGCTTCTTGTATGCGCCATTAGTGATTACTGGGATTCACCACACGACCAACGCGGTTGATCTGCAATTGATGCAAGATTTAGGCGGTACGCCAATCTGGCCACTGATTGCGTTGTCAAATATTGCTCAGGCTTCAGCAGTAGTCGGTATTATCATCATCAGTAAAAAACAAGGTGAGCGTGATATTTCAGTACCTGCAGCGATTTCAGCGTATTTAGGCGTTACTGAGCCTGCGATGTACGGTATTAACCTTAAATACAAGTTCCCGATGCTCAGTGCCATGATTGGTTCTGCCGCTGCCGCTGCAATCTGTGGTATGTCAGGTGTCATGGCGAATGGTATCGGTGTAGGTGGCTTGCCGGGTATTCTTTCTATTCAACCTCAGTTCTGGGGTGTGTATGCCATTGCTATGCTGGTGGCAATGGCCGTACCGACATTACTCACTCTTCTGTTTTATAAGCGTGCCCAAGTAAAAGGCGAGCTAGAAACAGCGCACGCATAATTTCTTTGTCTCCACGGCAAAGGATGCGATGCCGTGGATTTTCTTGAGTCGGAACTTGACTCAAACAGGTAAGCGAAACGAGTTATGACAACCATTAAACAGCCACAAGATTGGTGGCAGACTGCCACCATCTATCAAATTTATCCGAAAAGCTTTTGCGACTCTTCGGCACAAGGTACAGGTGATATTCGTGGCATTATTTCTAAATTAGATTATCTAAAAATGCTGGGCATTGATGCGATTTGGTTAACGCCAGTTTATCCGTCGCCGATGATCGATAATGGTTATGATATTTCTGACTATTACGCGATTAACCCAGAGTTTGGCACCATGGCAGATTTTAATGTACTTGTGGAACAAGCACATCAGCGTGGTATTCGTATCATCATGGATATCGTGGTTAATCATACGTCAACCGCACACCAATGGTTTCAATCGGCACTAAGTGATAAAAACAGCCCATATAGAGACTATTACATCTGGCGAGATCCTGTGAATGGCGATGTGCCGAATAATTGGCAATCTAAATTTGGTGGTAGCGCTTGGGCATTCGACGAAGCGACAGAACAATACTACCTACACTTATTCGCGAAAGAGCAAGCCGATCTAAACTGGGAAAACCGAGTTGTACGTGAAGAAGTAAAACAGATCATCAGTTTTTGGGCGGAAAAAGGCGTTGATGGTTTTCGCTTAGATGTGATTAATCTGATTTCAAAGCAGCAGGACTTTCCTAGCGATGAGCGTGGTGATGGACGTTGTTTTTATACCGATGGTCCACGCGTGCATGAGTATCTGCAAGAGATTAGTCAGTCGGTATTCCAGAAATATGGTTGCGTCACGGTCGGTGAGATGTCATCAACAACACTGGAGCACTGCCAGCAATACTCATCGCGCGATGGTAAAGAACTATCGATGGTATTTAATTTTCATCACCTGAAAGTGGATTATCCCAATGGAGAGAAATGGTCTAACGCTCCATTTGATTTTATCCAGCTCAAACAGATCTTTAACCATTGGCAAACGGGGTTAATCGGCCAAGGTTGGGGGGCTCTATTTTGGTGTAACCATGATCAGCCGCGTATTGTTAGTCGTTTAGGCGATGACCAACAGTACCGCGTTGAATCAGCTAAGATGCTCGCTGCCACGCTGCATATGATGCAAGGTACGCCGTATATCTATCAAGGTGAAGAGTTAGGGATGACCAATCCGGGTTATACTGCTATTGAGCAGTATCGAGATGTAGAAAGCACCAATATGTACGATATTATGGTCAACCAGCAAGGCGTTGGTCATGATGAGATGATGGCCATCTTAGCGCAAAAGTCTCGTGATAATTCTCGCACGCCAATGCAATGGGACAATTCATGTCATGCCGGCTTTACTCAGGGTGAACCGTGGTTAGAAGTGGCGAGTAACTACACGCAGATTAATGCCCAAAGCGCCTTAGATGATCAAAACTCGGTGTTCTATTTTTACCAGCAGTTGATTGCACTACGTAAGCTACACCCTGTGATCACGCATGGTTTGTTCTATGATCTGCTGCCACAAGATGAACACTGTTATGTCTATTTACGCGAGAGTGAGACGCAGCAGCTTATCTTAATTAGTAACTTTTACGCTGAAGAGGCGATATGCCAATTACCAGAGCATTTGGATCTTTCCGCTGCACAGTGTTTATTAACCAATTATCAAAATGCGTTGTTTAATGTGACAAACCAAATGGTGTCACTACGCCCTTATGAGACTCGAATTCTTCTCATCGATAAGTAACTAGTGCCGTGGAAAGTGAAAGAATAAGTCGTAAACAAAAAGGTTTGGGGTATGCCCCAAACCTTTTTATTACACATCATCTTGAAGTTTACCGATAGCTCACTATATAGCGCGTTGGCTTATGGTTCATCGCCAACACCAGATTAAGCACAACCGCGCCAAATACTGAATAGAGCAAGGTTTGCGGCGGTACAAAGAAAAATGAGGTAATTAAAATAACGCAATCAATCGCCAATTGAGTTTTGCCGACCGAAATACCGAATTTGTCTTGGATGAGTAAACAGAGCACGTTAAATCCGCCAAGACTAGAACGATGACGAAATAGAATCAGCATTCCCAGTCCCATCAAAACACCACCGACTAAAGCACAATAAGCGGGGTTAACTCTGTCTAGGCTAATCACTAAATCGAGGTGATCGGTTAAAATCGACACTAATGCGCCAGAGATCGCGCTGTTAAATGCGAAGCGTGCACCAAAACGTTTCCAAGCTAAAAGATAAAATGGGCAGTTCGCTAAAAAGTATAATGTGCCGAAAGACCAAGGAACGACTTGGCTAACGAGCAATGCAAGGCCAGTGGTGCCACCAGTAAGAAGGTGAGCTGATTGGAGGAAAAAGACCCCTTGTGCGACGATAAACGTGCCGGTCAATATGGCGATCCAATCTTCTTTACGTGTATGTTTTTCCATCAATTAAAAATTAAACCTTGAACGAATGGCCAGCATAGTAAGGAAAAGATGAGGTTTTCGGTAGATTGAGAGCGAAAATTAAGGTAAACCTATGTAATTGTCTTTTTACAAGGTGTAAAGCGTCGTGTTGACAGTTATTGGGCAAAGATGGCCTCAACATGATAAACCTTGTAAACCAGTATGAAAAAACTGCATGAGAAAAATGCAATTTTCTCTTTATGACCTAGATCAAATTATGTAAAATGCGCGCCAGTAGGGTGACGAAAACGTTTGCGTCGGGGTCGTTTACCAGTTTTTTGCAACTTTCAGTCTAAATCTGAGTCAGGAGATACAGATGCTTAAGCGTGATATGAACATCGCAGATTACGATGCGGATTTGTTCGCAGCTATCCAAGAAGAAACTCTTCGCCAGGAAGAGCACATTGAACTAATCGCTTCTGAAAACTACACCAGCCCACGAGTAATGGAAGCACAGGGCTCTCAGCTAACCAACAAGTACGCTGAAGGTTACCCAGGTAAACGCTACTACGGTGGTTGTGAGTATGTGGATAAAGTGGAAACACTTGCGATCGAACGTGCTTGTGAGCTATTCGGTGCCGAATACGCAAACGTACAGCCACACTCGGGTTCTCAAGCCAATAACGCGGTTTATATGGCGCTGCTTAACGCTGGCGATACCGTTCTAGGCATGAGCCTAGCACACGGTGGTCACCTAACTCACGGTTCACCAGTAAACTTCTCTGGTAAGCTTTACAACATTATTCCTTACGGCATCGATGAGAAAGGTCAAATCGATTACGAAGAGATGGAAGCATTAGCGGTAGAACACAAACCTAAGATGATCATTGGTGGTTTCTCGGCTTACTCTCAAGTGTGTGATTGGGCGCGTATGCGTGAAATCGCGGACAAAGTAGGTGCTTACTTCTTCGTTGATATGGCGCACGTCGCCGGTCTTATCGCAGCGGGTGTTTACCCGAACCCTGTACCGCATGCGCACGTAGTAACTACAACGACGCACAAAACGCTAGCGGGTCCACGTGGCGGTCTAATCCTTTCTAACGAAGGCGAAGATCTGTACAAGAAGCTGAACTCAGCGGTATTCCCTGGTGGTCAGGGTGGCCCTCTAATGCACGTTATTGCCGGTAAAGCCGTGGCGTTCAAAGAAGCGCTAGAGCCAGAATTCAAAGAATACCAAGCGCGCGTTGTTGCTAACGCAAAAGCAATGGTGGCTGAATTCCTTGCTCGTGGCTACAACATCGTTTCTGGTTCAACAGAGAACCACCTGTTCCTAGTTGATCTGATTGACAAAGACATCACAGGTAAAGAAGCGGATGCAGCACTAGGTGCAGCCAACATCACCGTGAACAAAAACTCAGTACCAAACGATCCACGTAGCCCATTTGTAACGTCTGGTATCCGTGTTGGTTCTCCATCAATCACTCGCCGTGGCTTTACTGAAGAAGATTCAAAAGCGTTGGCAGGTTGGATGTGTGACATCCTAGACAACATCGGTGATGAGTCTGTGATTGCAGCGACCAAAGTGAAAGTACTGGAAATTTGTAAGCGTCTACCGGTTTACGCTTAATTTTTCTTCGTAGAGTGAACGAGTGACTGTGTTGCTCATCTACTATGAAAATGCGATTTAAAGGCTCCTTCTGGAGCCTTTTTCGTTTAAAGAAAATAGCGGAAATGATGTACTGATAATGGTTTGGCGGAACTTACTTGGCAATACTCAGTAATGTGCCGGATTTGCATTTGAATGAGTAATAGCGCGTGCTTTCGTTAAATTTTCCTAGCCCTTCGCCGCCACAATAATCGATATTAATGTCACGCATGGTATCGAGAGTGTTTTCGGTGTTGAGTGCGAACTTTGAACCATCAGAACATAAAATTCTCACCCGGCCATCATCACTGAGCGAGTAAATATCCACTTCGGTGTTACACAGTTCAAAAGAGGCTTCTTGAAAATTATCTTGCTGCTCGGTAGTTGAACAGGCAGCAAGCATCACGCTAGCACTGACGGCCAGCAAAAGGCATTTTTCCATAGCTATATCCCATTTTATTCGGTGCGACGCTCTCGGCGGCCAGCAGAGTGGTATCGCTTTAATAAGCCTAGAAGTGCATATCATTTTGTGCAAGCTGGTAACGTAATAATAATGAATTAGTGGCCGCTTTTCAGGTGGATATACGCGATTGGCATGGGAAATACAGACGTACAAAACAAAAAGCCAGTCATATGTAGACTGGCTTTTAACGATGACAATATGCGGGCTAATTAGCTCACTTCGATGCCTTGCGCTTGAAGATCGGCATGGTAAGAAGAGCGGACAAATGGGCCACAAGCTGCATGTGTAAAGCCAAGCTCCAGAGCAATTTCTTTCAGCTCATCAAACTCGGCTGGTGGCACGTAGCGCTCAACGGGTAGGTGATGACGGCTTGGCGCAAGGTATTGGCCAAGTGTCAGCATGGTTACGCCATGAGCACGAAGATCTTTCAATACTTCGACGATCTCTTCTTTGGTTTCGCCTAAGCCCATCATGACGCCTGACTTAGTTGGGATTTCCGGGTGTTGCTCTTTGAACTTCTGTAGTAGCTGTAGTGACCACTTGTAGTTAGCGCCAGGGCGAACTTTTCGGTACAAGCGTGGCGCGGTTTCTAGGTTGTGGTTAAACACATCTGGGGTGTTTTCACTGAGTAACTCGAGTGCAACATCCATACGGCCACGGAAGTCAGGGACCAAGGTTTCAATTTTAATGTTTGGGCTTAGTGCGCGGATTTCACGGTTACAATCGGCAAAGTGTTGGGCGCCACCATCACGTAGATCATCACGGTCAACAGAGGTGATCACCACGTATTTTAGCTTCATGTCTGCGATCGTTTGAGCCAGTTTTTTCGGCTCGTTAGCTTCTGGCGCGACAGGGCGGCCATGGCCAACATCACAGAATGGGCAGCGGCGGGTGCAGATCGCACCTAAGATCATAAAGGTCGCCGTTCCGTGGTTAAAGCATTCCGCGAGGTTAGGGCATGAGGCCTCTTCACAAACAGAGTGCAGGTTGTTTTTACGCATTGCTGACTTGATGTCTTGAATACGTTGGCTATCTGCAGGTAGCTTGATCTTCATCCAATCAGGCTTGCGTAGCACTTCTTTCTGCTCAGTAGGCATGTTTTTCACGGGAATTAATGCCATTTTATCAGCGTCACGGTATTTAACGCCTTTTTCCATTTGGATTGGTTTACTCATGCTTCTATTACTTCTCGTTTGGGACTGCTGTGCTGACTTGTAGGTGTTGATAATCTAACAGAGTCGCAAGTTCTTTTAGTAGTTGTTCGGCAACGACATTGACATCATCAGGACCACCAAGTTGGCTAACTTGCACCATTTCCATTCCCGCATAACCACATGGGTTTATACGGAGAAAAGGCGACATGTCCATATTAACGTTAAGTGCCAAACCATGAAATGAGCATCCTTTGCGGATACGCAGGCCGAGTGAGCAGATTTTTTTATTATCTACATACACACCAGGTGCATCTGGTCGAGCCGCTGAATCGATATTGTAAGCTTTAAGTGTATTGATCACGAGGTTCTCAATGTGAGTAACGAGATCTCGCACGCCGAATTTTTTGCGACGAATGTTTATCAGGAAGTAGACCACCATTTGGCCGGGGCCATGGTAAGTTACTTGGCCTCCGCGATCACTTTGCACCACAGGTATATCTCCTGTATTGAGCAGGTGCTCGGTTTTGCCCGCTTGGCCTTGGGTAAAAACTGGATTGTGCTCGACAAACCAAACTTCATCGAGAGTTTCCTCGTTGCGTTGATCGGTAAAGGCATGCATTGCGTGCCAAATCGGCTCGTAATCTTGTTTACCAAGATGCTTCACAACCAGAGTTTCTTGCATTCCTGAGTCCATCATAAATCAATAAAGTGTCCGGATTATAAACCGCTTCGCGACATGGGACTATATGCTGATAACAGTTTTTTAACCCTTCTATTCAAAGGTGATTTTTATCCATTTGATATATAACAAAAAAGCAGCCGAGGCTGCTTTCAAAAATATTTTATTTTTTAAAATAAAATTATAGAACCATGCGAACGATGTCGATATCACCAAGTTCTTTGTATAGCGTTTCTACTTGTTCAATAGAAGTCGCTTGGATAGTAACTGACACGGCGTGATAGTTACCTTTTGAACTTGGTTTCACGGTAGGACTGTAGTCACCCGGAGCATGGCGTTGAATAACCTCGAGCACTTTTTCTGGTAATTCAGGCTTAGCGTAGCCCATAACCTTGTAAGTGAATGAACAAGGAAACTCAAGCAGGTCTTTCAGTTTTGCATCTGAGTTAATAGTCAGCATTTTTGGAAACTCCAAGTTGAAATGTCGATCTAAGCAGCGCGGAATGTTACTGCCAATCGGTTTGAATCTCAAGGTTGTCGATACAGCGATAATAAAACAAAAGCCGCCAAAAGGCGGCTTGAACTATCTAATTAGTGGCCGAGATTAGAATAAGCTTTTAACCAGCATTACGATGTAATCCCAAAGGCGACTGAATAGGCTACCCTCATGCACATCTTCAAGTGCAAGTAGAGGGTATTGCGCGATATCTTCACCATCTAGTTGGTAGTATAGCGTACCAACGACATCACCTTTACTAATTGGGGCTTCTAGCTCTTTTTCAAGTACGAAGCTTGCTTTTAGATTTTTCGCTTGACCACGAGGAAGAGTGACATAGGTATCTTGATCAAGGCCAAGAGCGACCATGTCTTTATCACCCATCCACACTTTTTCTTCTACAAACGTTTCACCTGCTTTATGCGGTGCAACCGTTTCAAAGAAGCGGAAACCGTAGCTCAATAGCTTTTTGCTTTCTGATTTACGTGCATTGGCGTTTTTGGTGCCCATTACAACCGCAACAAGGCGCATTTTACCTTCCGTTGCTGAGCTTACTAGGCTGTAACCCGCGTTGCTTGTGTGGCCGGTCTTGATACCATCCACATTCATGCTTTTATCCCACAGTAAACCGTTACGGTTGTACTGAGTGATGCCGTTGTAAGTGAACTTCTTCTCTGAGTAAATGCGGTACTCTTCAGGTACATCACGAATCAGAGCTGAGCCTAACAGCGCCATATCGTAAGGCGTTGAGTAAAGCGCATCATTGTCTAGGCCGTGAACGTTAGCGAAGTGCGTATCGCTCATACCTAGAGTGCTTGCCCAGGCATTCATCAAATCAACAAATGCATCTTCCGAACCGGCAATGTGCTCAGCCATCGCAACGCAAGCATCGTTACCTGATTGAACAATGATACCTTGGTTAAGGTCTTTTACTTTTACCGTGGTACCGACTTCGATAAACATTTTCGAAGAGTCTGGGAAGTTTTTTGCCCAAGCGTTTTTACTGATGGTGACATCGTCATCTTCAGAAATATTGCCACGTGCGAGCTCTTGGCCGATAACATAACTGGTCATCATCTTGGTCAAGCTCGCTGGTGACAGCTTGGTGTTCATTTCTTTTTGTGCCAGCACTTTGCCTGAATGGTAATCCATCAGTACATAGCCTTTCGCTGCAATTTGTGGTGCATCAGGCACTACAATAGGAGACGCCATTACAGAAGAGGCGAAGCTTGCCGTAAGCGCAATAGAAGACGCAAAAACGGTTTTAATTAACGTTGTTTTTTTCATATTGACTACAGATTTATCTCGAACTGTCCATATCTTAACAGAAACCCTCGTTCAGACCAGTCAAGGAAGCGATCTGAACGAGAAGGAAACTAGTATTTTTTAACGAAGGCACTGGAATAACCCAGCAGTTTAACTTGCTCTAACGTTTTTTGCGTCAGGTTATAGTCATCAAATGGGCCAAGTATCACACGGTGAATCTCTTTATCTGAGTTTACCAAGCTGCCCACAGATAGCTTTTGACTTAGATCTTTCGCTAAAGTTTCAACACGATCTTTATGTGATGATGATGCGACCTGAATCTGATACTTCGGCAACGACTTCTGTTGCTCTGATTGCGGTTTTTCAACCGTAATCACTTCAATTTCAACGTTGGCGGTACCAGTACGAATAACATCGAGTTTGGTCGCGGCAGCAAAGCTCAAGTCAATAATGCGACCCGGATGAAATGGCCCACGATCGTTAACGCGCACGATGGTGCTTTTGCCATTGTCAGTGTTGGTGACTTTGACGTAGCTAGGCAATGGCAACTCTTTATGAGCAGCGCTCATAGAGTACATGTCATAAACCTCGCCAATTGAGGTTGAATGGCCATGGAATTTTTTGCCATACCATGATGCCTGGCCTTTCTCTTTAAAGCCTTGAGGATCTTTAATGATGTGGTAGCGCTGGCCGCGTACGGTGTAATCTTTCGTACCCCCTAAACTGTATGGCTCATATTGAGGAACCATTTCTTCAATATGTTCTACCGACATTGGCTGAGCAGGTGCAATGTCCTCTTCAAGATCGTAACGCTCTGCTTGATAGCGATCGGATTCAGACAGCGGTGGTGTTGTCGGAGTAGGCTCCGGTTCAGAAGGCGATGAAGAACAACCAACCATAACACCACTAACAAGTGCGAATGCTGCGAATTTATAGAGTGACTTCATTAGGTTGCCTTCGAAAACGCTTTTCTATGAGTATGAATAGACATCAAAATACCAAAACCGGCCATTAGCGTCACCATTGAGGTACCGCCATAGCTAATTAAAGGCAAGGGCACACCGACTACAGGCAAAATGCCACTTACCATACCAATGTTTACAAACACGTAAACAAAAAAACTTAACACAATACTGCCGGCCATCATGCGACCAAAAGCGGTTTGAGCCTTACTGGCGAGATAAAGACCTCGCCCAATAATAAACAGATATAACAACAACAGGGTAAGAATACCGACGAGCCCCCATTCTTCGGCAATAACGGCAAAGATGAAGTCGGTATGCCGCTCGGGTAAAAACTCAAGCTGTGATTGGGTTCCTTGTAACCAACCTTTACCCATTACGCCGCCAGAGCCAATTGCAATCTTACTTTGGATAATATGGTAGCCGGCGCCTAAAGGGTCAGATTCAGGGTTGAACAGTGTCCTTACTCGCACCTTCTGATACTCGCGCATCAAGAAAAACCACAGTATAGGTAAGAAAGCACTGACGGCGCACACGGCGCTAAAAATGATTTTCCAACTTATTCCAGCAAGAAAAATCACAAAAACCCCGGAAGCGGCAATTAGGATTGAGGTACCAAGATCGGGCTGTTTCGCGATGAGTATTGTAGGAACACATACCATCACTAACGACATCACCAGCGTTTGGAACGAGGGTGGTAGCGAGCGTCGACCGATGAAGCGAGCCACCATCAATGGTACGGCCAGTTTAAGTAGTTCGGAAGGTTGAAAGCGAACAAAGCCTAAATTTAGCCAGCGCTGTGCACCTTTTGACGATTCACCAAAAAAAAGTACCCCGAGCAGTAACGCGACGCCGCAAAAAAACATCAACGGCGCTAGTGTTTCGTAGGTTCGTGGTGGTAATTGAGCGAGAAAGAACATAACCCCAAGCGCTAACCCCATTCGCATCGCTTGGCGATCCATCATCGCAAAGCTTTGTCCGCTGGCACTGTACATTACGACTAAGCCAAAGCCCATCAGAAATAAAATGCCCAATAACAGGGGTAAATCTATATGAAAGCGCTCAAACAGCGACCGGTTTTGGCCTGTCGCGGGGTCAAAATCCATTACTTCTCCACCTCATCCTTTTTCAGTAGTTCATGATCAAATATTTTCCGTGCTACTGGTGCACCGTTGGTCGAGCCTCCGCCTGCGTTTTCAAGCACGATTGAGACGACGACTTTCGGATCTTCAACCGGAGCAAAGCCAGTAAATAGGGCGTGGTCACGCAAGTGCTCGGCAAGTTCATCGGCGTTGTACTCTTCATCTTCGCCAAGACCAAAGACTTGCGCAGTGCCTGATTTACCCGCACTAACGTATTTCGTTCCTGCAAATGCACGGCGCGCGGTGCCTTTTTTACCATTGTTTACGAGGCGCATGCCTTCAATAGCAATATCCCAGTAGCTCTCTTTTACGCCGCTGATTGGCGGGTAAGTGAGTACTTCGGCCATGGTGTTATTATTGAACGGTTGCCCGTTTTCAATCGTAGCGCGCAGTAGATGTGGTGCAAAAACTTTCCCGCGGTTAACGAGAACGGAGGTCGCTTTCGCCAATTGCATTGGGGTTGCAGTCCAGTAACCTTGGCCGATGCCGACGGGGATGGTATCCCCTTGGTACCATGGGGTTCGGTGACGTGCTAGCTTCCATTCGCGAGTCGGCATATTGGCTTTGCTCTCTTCGTGAATATCTATACCGGTATAGTCGCCAAAGCCGAACATCATCATCCACTGTGAGATACGGTCAATCCCCATGTCGTAAGCAACTTGGTAGTAGAAGGTATCCACCGATTCTTCTATCGACTTCACGACATCGACCTTGCCATGCCCCCAGCGTAACCAGTCACGGAAGGGTTTAGTTTTTGAATTTGGAATCTTCCAGTAGCCCGGATCGTTACGTACGGTGTAAGGCGTAATCACTCCTTCCTCTAACGCTGCGACGGCCATCATTGGTTTGATCGTCGAAGCCGGAGGGTAAATTCCCAATGTCGCTCGGTTAACGAGTGGACGGTCTTTGTTATCCAACAATGCACGGTAATCTTTACCCGAAATACCATGTACAAACGAGTTTGGATCGTAGCTTGGGCTTGAGACCATCGCCAGTACGCCATTATCGTGTGGATCGAGGACGACCGCACTGCCGCGGCGACCGGCCAGTAAATCATGAATGTAGGATTGTAAGTCGATGTCCAAGTTAAGCACGATGTCTTTTCCTGGTACTGGAGGTACGTATTTCAGCACACGAATGATACGGCCGCGGCTGTTAACTTCGACTTCTTGATAACCGGCGGTACCGTGCAACATATCTTCGTAGTAACGCTCGATGCCAAGCTTACCGATATCTCGAGTTGCTTGGTAGTTAGCGTCTTTTTCCTCACGGACTAAGCGCTGCATATCGCGATCGTTGATACGGGATACATAGCCAATGACGTGAGTGAGTATCTCACCATAAGGGTAATAACGCTTAAGGTTAGCGTTAACGGTAACGCCGGGGAAGTTATGTTGGTTGACCGAAAATTTGGCCACCTGCTCTTCGTTAAGTTGATTGAGGATCGGTACTGATTTAAAGCGACGCGTACGGCGGCGCTCTTTTTCAAAACGCTCAACTTGTTCTGGCGTAATGGCCAAGATTTGTTGCAGACGTGCAATGGTGTCGTCCATGTCTTTGATTTTTTCTGGCGTAATTTCCAGGCTAAAGACAGGGCGGTTTTCTGCCAATAAGACACCATTACGATCGTAAATAAGACCGCGATTTGGCGCGATCGGTACAATCTTAATTCGGTTGTCGTTTGAGCGCGTTTTGTAATCTTGATATTGATTAACCTGAATGTTGTACAGGTTGGCAACCAAGACGCCCATCATGGCGAAAATACCAATAAAAGCCACAATAGCGCGGCTGCCAAACAGCCGTGCCTCTTCTTGGTAATCCCGAATACGGGTACGCTTCCTCAACATCGACGCTTATTCTCGGTGATATGGGTGGTTAGTGGTAATGCTCCACGCGCGGTAAAGGCTTTCTGCCATGACGATGCGAACGAGTGGGTGCGGTAATGTTAAAGCAGACAACGACCAGCTTTGTTCTGCCGCAGCTTTACAAGCGGGAGCGAGCCCTTCTGGTCCACCGATCAGGATGGAGACATCGCGTGCATCCAGCTTCCAAGCTTCCAGTTGCTCTGCAAGCTGAGGCGTGTCCCATTTTTTACCTGGGATATCTAACGTGACAATGCGGTTGCCTTTTGGCACTGCGGCCAGCATGGCTTCGCCTTCTTTTTGCAAAATTCGGGCGATATCGGCATTTTTACCGCGCTTACCTGCGGTAATTTCAATTAACTCTAGTGGCATATCGTGTGGGAAGCGACGGCGATACTCTTGAAAGCCCTCTTCAACCCACTTAGGCATTTTGGTGCCAACCGCGACTAATTGAATTTTCATCACTTAGCCCCACAGTTTTTCAAGTTGGTAGATATCGCGTTGTTCTTGTTGCATAACGTGTAAAATCGTATCGCCCATGTCGACGATAACCCATTCGCCTTCATCTTCACCGTCGATCGCCAGCGGTTCCATACCAGCCAGTTTTGACTCACGAGCAACATGCTCTGCAATTGAGGCAACATGACGCTTAGAGGTTCCGGTGCAAATGATCATAAAATCGGTAATGCTTGATTTGCCCTGTACATCAATAGTTAAAATGCCCTCGGCTTTCATATCGTCTGCTTTGTCGGCAATAAACGCGTTCAGTTGTTCGTTTTGCAAAATAAATTCCTCAATGAAATGAGTATGGTTTGGCCAAAAATAGGCGGCGGATTATAGCACGCTTTTTATAGCTTCACTTGTGGTAAGCAGATCTCGGTACTTAGTTGGTGCAATGTTGGCCAGCTCGAGACTTCATATTGAGTCTTACTTTGTATTTCAATACGCGCTAAAAGCTGCATCAATCGCTGCAGTCTTGCAGTGCTGAGTCGTTGTAAAGCGGCGCTGTATAGTGGGCGTTTCGTTTGCCAAATCCGGTAACTATCAAAGACTTGATTGATGCTGCTGGTTTGAGCTTGCAACTGCATCTGCAGTAACTGTGTTAACTCGCGTTGAATGGTACGGATTAAAATGACCACTTCTGTCCCTTCAGCTTCGAGTTGGCGCAAAATTCGTTGTGCACGATTGCCTTTACCTGCCAGTAGTGCATCGGTCCAATGGAAAGCGGTAAAGTGATTGTGACGACTAAGCGACTCTTCGACTCGTACCATGGTCAGTTGACCATCAGGATAGAGTAAAAGCAGCTTCTCTAAGCTTTGGCTGAGTGCGAATAAGTTGCCTTCGTGCCACTGCGCCAACATCTGTACTGCTTCAGCATCTGGCTGTAAACCCAGTGCACGACAGCGGGTTTGTACAAATTGAGGTAAGCGTTGTAGATCAGGGCTGAGGCAATTTACCCAGCAAGCTTGAGCGCTTAGGGTTTTGAACCACTTCGCGCTCTCTTGAGCTTTGGTGAGTTTAGAGCCGACCACGACCAAAATGACATCGGCGTGCAACATTTCTGCGACATTAAGCAGCTCTTTGGCGATCGCGACATTGACGCCGGACTCAGGCAGTTCCAGTTCAATCAGTTGACGGGCGGAGAAGAGACTCATCGCCTGGCAGCAGTCGTAGACTTGGTACCAATCAAAGCTGGCATCAATGGTGAATCGATGCCGCTCTTCAAAGCCTTGCTGTGTCGCTGCTTTTTGAATCGCTTGGCGAGACTCTTGCAGCAGCAGAGGCTCGTTGCCGAACAATAGATAAATTGGTTGGAGCTGTTTACTGAGTTGATCAGCTAAACGGTCAGCAAAAATACGCATTGAAATCTCTATTGCTCAAGATCAGGTTGCTGAATTTCAGGTTCCTGAAGATCGAGTGAGTTCGTTTCATTTTCAATGGTGTCAATGCGGTAAAGCTCTTGTTCTTCTGCGCGTTGCTGTGCTTTCTGCTCATCAACTTCTTGGCCGGTCATCATCGTACCCGCTTCGATATCGGCTTTTAGACGTGCCATTTGACGAATGATTTGGCTCGCGGCGAGCTTACGCATTTCATCTTCAATCATGTCACGCTCAACCGATTTCGCTAGTGCCGTGAGAGGGTTGTCTAGGTAGCTGCGTGTCACGCTGGTTGAAAATTGGCGCGAGCCGATTTCAGGAATGGTCACTCGGTAGGAAGCATTGAATGTCAGTTCTTTTTCTGCCGCGCGGGTGTTTTGGTACAGCGACAGTGTACGCTCACCAACACTTTCCCCTAATAGGTGTAGATTAGGGATATTAGCCGCTGGTGGTACTAGGGTGACTTCACTCATGCGTAGTTGAGTTCGCATCATACGAGTAAAAGTACTGTACTGGTCATAACTGGTGAGCGACATGGTGTCGAGCTCTTCAGGAATAGAATAATCGCCTCTGAGATGGAAACCACAAGCAGTCAAAAGGCTGGCTGCTAGTACAACACTAGTCAACTTAATAGAGGATAGGGAAAATAGACGCATTGACGTACGGCTCTCTGTTATTGGTTATTTATCTAAAGTCACTCACTGCAAACGGCAGAAAGTAGCTTGAGATAAATAAACAGGGTAGTGCACTACCCTGTTTAAAAGACCTTTAAATGGCGACTAAGTTCGCCATTTTTTGTCCGTGTTCGTGACGAGGATTAGTTCGCTACGATGTTCAGTAGTTTACCCGGAACGTAAATCACTTTACGAATGGTTAAACCATCAAGGAACTTCACTGCGTTTTCGTCATTTAAGCCAAGCTCACGTACTTGTTCTTCCGTTGCATCTGCCGCAACGTTGAATTTTGCACGTAGTTTGCCGTTGATCATTACCACGATGGTTTTTTCATCTTCAACCAGCGCTTTCTCATCGAATGTTGGCCAGGTTGCTGAATCAACGTCAGACTCGCCTAATGCAATCCACATTTCGTAAGAGATGTGCGGTGTCATTGGGTAAAGCATACGAACCACGGCTTTCAGCGCTTCATCAAGAATCGCACGATCTTGCACTGACTCTTGTGGTGCTTTCGCCAGTTTGTTCATCAATTCCATGATCGCTGCGATCGCGGTGTTGAATGTTTGACGACGACCGATATCATCCGATACTTTCGCGATGGTTTTGTGCACGTCACGACGTAGTGCTTTCTGATCACCAGATAGAACCGCAACGTCAACGGCTTCAGCGGCACCTTTTGCTGTGTGGCTAGCCACAAGCTTCCAAACACGTTTTAGGAAACGGTTTGCGCCTTCAACACCAGATTCTTGCCATTCAAGTGTCATATCTGCAGGTGATGCAAACATCATGAATAGGCGTACAGTATCGGCACCGTATTTATCAACCATTTCTTGCGGGTCAATACCGTTGTTTTTCGACTTAGACATTTTGATCATGCCTGAGTGTTCAACGTTGCGACCTTGGTTATCAACCGCTTTTTCGATACGGCCTTTGCCATCACGTTCAATGGTGACATCTGTTGGTGCGATCCACTCTTTACCGCCTTTTTCGGTGGTGTAGAAGAAAGCATCAGCCAGAACCATGCCTTGACATAGTAGTTGCTTAAACGGTTCGTCAGACGTTACGTAGCCTGCGTCACGTAGCAATTTATGGAAGAAGCGTGAGTACAATAGGTGCATACAAGCGTGCTCGATACCACCAATGTACTGGTCTACTGGTAGCCAGTAGTTTGCTTTTTCAGGATCTAGAATGTCGTCTACTTGTGGAGAACAGTAACGCGCGTAGTACCAAGATGATTCCATAAAGGTATCGAAAGTATCGGTTTCACGCAGTGCTGGCTCGCCATTAAATGTCGTCTTCGCCCACTCTTTGTCTGCTTTGATCGGGCTAGTTACGCCATCCATCACCACATCTTCAGGTAGGATCACAGGTAGTTGATCAGCAGGAACCGGGTGAACTTCACCATCTTCAGTGGTTACCATTGGGATTGGAGCACCCCAGTAACGTTGACGAGATACACCCCAGTCACGTAGACGGAAGTTAACCGTTTTAGTGCCTTTACCTTCTGCTTCTAGTTTCGCAGCGATCGCATCGAATGCCGCTTGGAATTCTAGGCCGTCGAATTCGCCTGAATCAAACAAAACACCTTTTTCAGTGTAAGCGGCTTCAGATACATCCACGTCAGTGCCATCAACTGGCTTGATCACTGGAATGATGTCTAGGCCGTATTTAGTTGCGAATTCGTAGTCACGTTGATCGTGAGCAGGAACCGCCATTACCGCGCCTGTGCCGTAATCCATAAGAACGAAGTTTGCTACGTAAATTGGCACTTCACGACCGTTCAATGGGTGAATAGCAGTAAGGCCAGTCGCCATACCTTTCTTCTCCATTGTCGCCAGTTCCGCTTCAGCTACTTTGGTGTTCTTACATTCGTCAACGAATGCTGCAAGCTCAGCGTTGTTCTCCGCCGCTTTCTCAGCAAGAGGGTGACCAGCCGCAATACCGACGTAAGTCACGCCCATAAGCGTGTCAGGACGTGTGGTGTACACTTCTAGTGGTGATGCTTCACCTTGCACTTCAAATGCAAGCTCAACACCTTCAGAGCGGCCGATCCAGTTACGTTGCATGGTTTTCACCATGTCAGGCCAGCCATCTAGGTTGTCTAGATCGTCAAGCAGCTCTTGTGCGTATTCAGTGATTTTAATGAACCACTGTGGAATTTTCTTTTGTTCAACTGGTGTATCACAACGCCAGCAGCAACCGTCCTCAACCTGCTCGTTCGCAAGCACTGTTTGGTCGTTTGGACACCAGTTTACTGAAGAGGTTTTTTTGTAAACCAAGCCTTTTTCGTACAGCTTAGTAAAGAATTCTTGTTCCCAACGGTAGTACTCAGGCGTACAAGTTGCGAATTCACGATTCCAATCGTAACCAAAACCAAGCAGTTTAAGCTGGTTTTTCATGTATTCGATGTTTTCGTATGTCCATGGTGCAGGTGCAGTATTGTTTTTTACTGCTGCGTTTTCTGCAGGTAGGCCAAACGCATCCCAACCGATTGGTTGCATGACGTTTTTGCCCTGTAGACGTTGGAAACGAGATACCACATCACCGATCGTGTAGTTACGCACGTGACCCATGTGCAGTCGACCACTTGGGTACGGGAACATAGACAAACAGTAGAATTTTTCTTTGTTTGGGTCTTCACTTACAACAAAGGTCTTGTTGTTATCCCAGTGCTGTTGAACTTTCTGTTCAATGTCTTGCGGGTTGTATTGCTCTTGCATCGATGATATCCGGTTATCTTGGAAAGTGTGAGTTCAGTTAGAACAGACAATAATAGATCGTCATAGAATACATAAAGGAGTAGAGTTCAACAATAGCCAAGGCTCTTCTACACAGAAGTTGCTGCATTGTTGGCTGATTTCGCTTCCCAAGTCGCAAACTATACTTGTGGTAAGGGATTTGCTCATTTGTCGCCAAAAAACAAAATCTAACCTTGTTAACGCGACATGATATTGAGGGGGACTAGCTATGCCTAAACGTAAATCCGGTTATGAAGATATGTTTGATGATGTGGTGGAAGCACTCAAACATAGTCCGGAAGAAGTCAACCATGTGCTCGAGACATCAGGTAAATATGTCGAGGCGGCCAATGATATGACCAAAGATGAGTTGGCATTGATATCGGCTTATATGAAATCAGATTTAAAAGAGTTTGCTGATAACTATGAGCACTCGAAAAGTGGTCCATTTTACCAAATGGTGACCAATTCAATCTGGCAAGGGCTATTAGAAATTACCGACCGAACCAAAGTTGAGTGGGTAGAGTTGTTTGCTGACTTGGAACATCAAGGCCTATATCAAGCTGGTGAAGTCATTGGTTTAGGGACGTTGGTGTGCGATAAGTGTGGCCACCAAACTCAATATAATCACCCCACCGAGATCATTGCCTGTATTCAATGTGGCCATAAAGCTTTCACCCGTCGGCCGCTAAAACCATAAATTCATATATAAAAAA
>NZ_AFWD01000088.1:0-7847 GCF_000222565.1 Vibrio sp. N418 | reverse complement strand
AACCGCCCCACCCTACTTCGTCATCCTCGAGAGGGAGGAACGACTGAGTCGGGGATCTCTGGCTTCCACGCACATAATCAGATTCCCTACTCGCGCTTCGCGCTCTATGGAATGACCAAAGGGTTAAAGGCGCCGCGCTTAAAGATTCGTGAAGCGGGAGTCGCGAGAACACTACGTTCCGAGAAGCAAGACTAGCAAGAACGCTTTGCTCCGAGATTTGATAAGCGAGAATTGAGAAACGAGAAAGCTATGCTTGGTATACAAAAAAGGGGTTAGCGTAATACGCTAACCCCTTTGGATTCTTAACATGCACCTCACAATTTTCACCGTGAGGCCCAGCTGAATTTTCTAGAATCTCAATTCTAAACTCTCGACTCTACAATCGCTTAAAGACTCAGAATCACACCGGCAAGTGATGCGCTCATCAAGTTTGCCATTACGCCCGCCGCAATTGCGCGGAAGCCGTATTGAGAGATGAAGGTACGCTTTTCAGGTACAATACTGCCCAAGCCGCCGATCAACATCGCCATGGTTGAGATGTTAGCAAAGCCACACAGTGCAAAGGTCACGATCGCTTGTGAATGTTCACTTAGTAACGGTTTCACTTCCATTAATTGGATGAAAGCCACGAATTCGTTAACTACAATCTTGTTACCAATCAAAGAACCCGCGATAGTCGCCTCGCTCCATGGCACGCCAAGCAGCCATGCAACCGGTGCAAATAGGTAGCCAAGGATCAGTTCAAAACTTAGGTCGATACCCACTAGGCCACCAGCCCAACCAAGAATCCCGTTTAGCAGTGCAATCACACTGACAAACGCCAGCAAAGTGGCACCTACTGCTACCGCAATACGTAGACCAGACATCGCACCATCAGCCATCGCCTCAACAACGTTAGTCGCTTTTGGCATTTCAACGTTCTCAAGTTCAACTTCTGGAGCAACGGTTTCACTTTCTGGCATCATGATTTTTGCCATTAAAAGGCCCGCCGGTGCAGACATGAACGCAGCGGCAATCAGGTAGTTTAGATCAACACCCAGTGATGCATAACCCACTAACGTGCCGCCCGCAACAGATGCCAAACCACAGGTCATAACTGTAAAGAACTGCGAATCTGTCATGTGTTTTAGGTAAGGCTTAACCACCAATGGCGCTTCAATCATACCGACGAAGATGTTCGCAGTAGCAGAAAGCGATTCTGCACGACCAATGCCCAGCAATTTTTGTAAACCACCACCGATAAGGTTAATCACTTTTGGCATTAGGCCAATGTGGTACAAACCAGAGATCAGTGCTGAGAAGAAGACGATGATACCTAATACATTAATCGCAAAGGTAAAGCTGCCTGTTGCCAAGCCACCAAATAGGAACGCAATCCCTTCTTGGCCATAGTTGATCAAGTTTGATACTGCGGCAGTCACATTACCTAACGCATCTTTACCTGCTGGCACATAAAGCACTAACAAAGCGAAAGAGACTTGTAGCGCAAATGCGAGTGATACCGTGCGGTAATTAATGTTTTTACGGTTGGTTGATAACAACCATGCGGTGAGCAAAATCGCCACAATACCTAAGATTGAGTTCATAAAATGAATCCGACTAAAAAGGGGGAACAGGAAAGGCATCGGATGATAGCGGCGAAAAAATGAGATGCAAGTCACACTTGTTGCGAAGTTGTAGTTCTCAGTGGTGCTTTTTGCACCACTTATTTAACTTACTGTTTTATATAAGGATAAACGATTGCTCTAACGATTTATTTCCAAATGGAAAAGATGTTTCCAGCTTTGGAAATAATAAACCTTGGTTTGACGGGCTAGTTAGGTCGGCTAATGTAGGGGGAAAGTTGAACATCCCAATAGCAAGGGTTGCCAATTTTATCTTTGATAAATTCGATCACCGCAGAGGTTTTCTTCGGAAGATAATGGCGACTTGGATAGACGGCATAAAACGGCATGGTTTGGCTGGCTTTCCACTCTGGTAACAGTTGAATAAGCTGGCCATTTTTAAACTCATCGCGGATCAAATATGTCGCAAGATAAGCGATTCCCCACCCTGCCACGGCAGCATCACGCACCGCTTCGGCCAAATCTACTGAATAGTTACCTGACACTTTGACATTCAGCTGTTGCTCTAAGTTTACAAACGCCCAGTTGGTGTAGTCGCGCTCCCAGCTACGATAAATCAGACAGTTATGGTCACTCAGATCGTGCGGATTAACAGGGGCAGTGTACTGCATTAAGTAGTCAGGCGAGGCTGCTACCACAAACTGACAATCAGCGATACGACGAGCAATATAGCCTTCAGGCAGATGCTCGTTGTTAGTGATCCAAAGATCAAGACCTTCTTCGAGCATATCAACCTTATAATCGAACAAGTGAACTTCTACTTGTAAGTTCGGATATTGCTCACGCAGCTCTTGGATCGCAGGGATGATATGCAAAGTACCAAACGATTGAGAAAGCCCAAGTTTAACGAGCCCTTCCACTTCATCTCTCTGGCTTTCAATTTCATTTTGCGCTTCATCAATGATCTTAACGATCTTTTGGCAATGTCGATGAAAGCGTTCACCCGCTTCAGTGGCCGTGAAACTGCGCGTAGTTCGTTGAACTAACTTCACTCCAAGTGATTGCTCTAGCAGCGCCAGCTGTTTACTGACGTGCGAAACCGACACGCCCAAGCTCTTGGCTGCGAGAGTGAAATTTTTATGTTTAAGCAAAGCGGAAAAGACCACCATTTGCGCGGCTCTATCGGAAAGCACTGCATCTCCTAAAAATAAAAGGGGCTCAATGAGCCCCTCAAGATAACACGTTTGAATAGAACGCTTAATCTAACATAATGCGGTCAGCAAGATGGCTAACAGCCAATGCGAAGTAGTAAGAGCGGTTCCACTTCATTAAAACATTGTAGTTGTTGTAAACAAGGTAAACGCGACCATCAGCTTGATCCGGTGCGGTTAACCAAGCTTCAATATCGTTATCTAACTTGGGTAATGGGCGGCCATCATAACGGGTGACACCCAACTTATTCCATTCGGTCAAGGTTTTCTGTTTGCCTTCCACGCGACCTTCAATGCTCATATCAAAGTCAGCAGGCAGTTTTACTTGGCGACCCCAAGTATATGAATCATCCCAACCAGATTGGCTTAGGTAGTTCGCGGTTGAAGCAAACACGTCTGCTTTGGTGTTCCAAATGTCTTTCTTACCATCGCCGTTACCATCCGCAGCGAAGCTTAAAAATGAACTTGGCATAAACTGACATTGGCCCATCGCGCCGGCCCAAGAGCCTTTCATATCATCAACGTCAATGTGGCCTTGATCGAGGATAGTCAGTGCTGACATCAACTCTTTACGAAAGAACTCTTCACGGCGTCCTTCATAAGCCATGGTCGATAGCGCATCAACCACGCTGTAGTTACCGGTGAATTTGCCAAAGTTACTTTCTACGCCCCATAGCGCGACAATGAATCTTGGCTGTACACCGTACTCTTCACCAATACGAGTCAGCTCTGCTTGGTGTTCTTTGTATAGCTCTTTCGCTTGTTTTACTTTCCACTCTGGCACAGCGCGCGGGATATACTCATCTAAGGTGAGCTTTTTCTCTGGCTGATTGCGATCTGCTTTCACAGCACGTGGTTTAAAAGTAACGTCGGCAAAAGCACTGGTGACTATCGGTTCTGAGATGCCGTTTTCCAATGCTTGGGTTTTCAAGAATTCGACATATTGCTCAAAGCTTTTTTCTTGAGCAAATACTGAAGATGTAATGGTTAAGCCTAGTACGACTGACAGTAGTTTTTTCACAATTGCCCTCCTTGAGCAATCCGATCTTATTCAGATTTCTGACGTGCTTTTTGTTCTTTGTATTCGTCTAATAAATTTTTTGGTGGCGGCGGCAGTTGTAGAAAATAGCCTTCATCGTTCATCGACTGTTTCACTTTTTCGACATTCACTTGTGCTAGGGTACGACCTTCAAGTTTCACCACCATCACCATGGTAGGTTTACCAAACATTTGCATTAGTTGGTCAGGAACTTGTGAAAAATCGTCCTTTTTTGGCACATATAAGTATGCGCCTTCTTTTTTCGAACTTTTGTAAATAGCACAAATCATGGGAAGCCTTTAATCCATCTTAGTTTAAAGAATATCAATCTTAAGTCATTTTTGGGAAGAAAACGCCCAAATGAGAGCAAGATAACTTGCTGACCGTATGCGGGGAATATAACATGACACCCCTACTCTCAGGCAACGTCATTTCTACGACGGCGATAACCCAATGAGGTCCAAAGTAAAAGATGTCACATACCCCGGATTTAAAAGGTAGTAGTTTTACTTTGTCAGTTTTGCACCTTTCTGACAACGATGTCGAAAAAACTATTCATTTTCTGAAAGAGAAGGTCGAGCAAGCTCCCGCTTTTTTCACATCAGCGCCAGTGGTGATCAATGTTTCCCTTGTACAAGGTGATATTGATTTCTCAGTATTGAAGCAAGGTATTTCCGATGTCGGTATGATCCCGGTCGGCATTACAGGCAGTAAAGATAAACGCACCCAAAACATGGCAAGTGAAGCGGGCTTTGCGATTATGTCGGCGAGTAAATCGCCAGCGCAAGCACCGGCAACAATGGCGCCCACTAAGATCATTCGTACTCCAGTACGATCTGGCCAGCAAATCTACGCCAAGGATGCCGATCTCGTGGTGCTCAACCACGTGAGTGAAGGCGCGGAAGTGATTGCTGATGGCTCCATCCACATTCATGGCACATTGCGCGGTCGTGCAATTGCTGGAGCCAATGGTAATAAAGGCGCAGTCATCGTATGTAATAAATTACATGCAGAATTAATGTCTATCGCAGGACACTATTGGCTTACTGAACAATTTGCTGAAGAATTTTGGCAACAAAAAGTTTTATTTAGTTTAGATGATGACTCGCTAAAGTTTGAGTTGTTGACGATTTAAAAGATTATAAGGAATAAAGAATGGCACGCATTATTGTCGTCACGTCAGGTAAAGGTGGTGTGGGTAAAACAACCTCCAGCGCTGCGATTGCCTCAGGCCTTGCGCTAAAAGGGAAAAAAACTGCGGTGATCGATTTTGATATCGGTCTACGTAACCTTGATCTTATCATGGGTTGTGAGCGCCGTGTGGTGTACGACTTTGTTAACGTCATCAATGGTGAAGCAACGCTAAACCAAGCGATGATCAAAGATAAGCGCACTGACAACCTGTTCATTCTGCCGGCTTCTCAAACTCGTGATAAAGATGCGCTAACCAAAGAAGGCGTAAAACGTGTTCTTGATGAGTTAGACGAAATGGGCTTTGACTTTGTTATCTGTGATTCACCAGCAGGCATCGAGCAAGGCGCGTTGATGGCACTGTACTTCGCAGATGAAGCGATTGTGACCACTAACCCTGAAGTCTCTTCTGTACGCGATTCAGACCGTATTCTTGGCATTCTAGATTCTAAATCGGTTCGCGCAGAACAAGGTTTAGAGCCTGTTAAGCAACACCTTCTGCTGACTCGTTACAACCCTGCACGTGTAAACCAAGGCGAAATGCTAAGTGTTGAAGATGTAGAAGAGATCCTACACATTTCTCTACTGGGTGTTATTCCAGAAAGCCAAGCAGTACTGAATGCATCAAACAAAGGTGTGCCAGTAATCTTTGACGATCAGTCTGATGCAGGCCAAGCTTATGCAGATACCGTTGATCGTCTATTGGGTGATCAAATTGACTTCCGCTTCCTAACTGAGCAGAAGAAAGGGATTTTCAAACGACTATTTGGGGGCTAACACGGCATGTCATTATTGGAATTTTTCCGTCCACAAAAAAAGAATTCTGCAAACTTAGCCAAAGAGCGTTTGCAAATCATCGTTGCTGAGCGTCGCAGCCATGATGATCCAGCACCATCTTACTTACCGCAACTTAAAGAAGACATTCTAAAAGTGATCAGTAAATACGTTGCCGTTGATCCTTCAATGGTTGATCTGACGTTTGAACACAAAGACGACGATATCTCTGTGTTAGAGCTCAACGTTAAGTTACCAGACGAAGAGAAGTAAACGCTTCTCCTCGAATTAAAGAGCCGATGCAAACGCATCGGCTTTTTTGTATGCGCAGAAACGAGAGCGAAGAGAACGCTGCGCTCCGAGATGCGAGACAAGAGAAAAGCGGGAGGCGAGAGCGAAAACCTAAGCTTTATCGCGAGACACACCACCCGCCCAATTCCGTCATCCTCGAGAGGGAGGAACGACCGAGTCGAGGATCTCTCGGCTCTCAATTCTCGATTCTCGAATCTCTACTTCTCCACTCTCAAAGCGCGCTCTCAATCCGTTCTAAAGAAAAAAAGCCCCTGTCTTTCGACAGGGGCTTTGTACTTTTCCGATAAAGTAGATTTCGTGCTAGCGAAAACCTAACTCATAGCTGGGGGCTTTAATTAAGCGCCCGCTTTTTCTTTCTTAGCTTTAGCTGGTTTTGCTTCTTGGTCAGCTTTCTTCTTGATAACAGTTGTACCTTCGAAAGTTTCACCTTCTACAAACGCTTTGCCGAAGTAAGAAGCCGTTAGAACTTCTTTTAGCTCGCTGATTAGTGGGTAACGAGGGTTCGCACCAGTACATTGGTCATCGAACGCTTCTACTGATAGCTCTTCAAGTTTCGCGATGAAGTCAGCTTCGTTAACACCTGCAGCTTGGATTGATAGTGGGATATCCAAATCAACTTTAAGCTCTTCTAACCAAGTTAGTAGACGTTCAATCTTCTGAGCAGTACGGTCACCAGCTTGGCTTAGGCCTAGGTGGTCAGCAACTTCAGCGTAACGACGACGTGCTTGTGGACGGTCGTATTGAGAGAACGCCGTTTGTTTAGTTGGGTTATCGTTCGCGTTGTAACGTACAACGTTAGAGATAAGTAGTGCGTTAGCAAGACCGTGTGGTAGGTGGAACTCAGCACCTAGTTTGTGTGCCATTGAGTGACAAACACCTAGGAATGCGTTCGCAAATGCCATACCAGCGATGGTTGCTGCGTTGTGTACTTTCTCACGAGCGATTGGGTCAGCAGAACCATTTTTGTAGCTTGATGGTAGGTATTCTTTAAGCATCTTAAGAGCTTGCAGAGCTTGACCATCAGAATATTCGTTCGCAAGAACTGATACGTAAGCTTCTAGAGCGTGAGTTACTGCATCGTAACCACCGAACGCTGTTAGCGACTTAGGCATGTTCATTACTAGGTTCGCATCAACGATAGCCATGTTTGGCGTAATTTCGTAGTCAGCTAGTGGGTACTTAGCACCAGTCTTGTCGTCTGTAACAACAGCGAATGGAGTAACTTCTGAACCCGTACCTGAAGTTGTAGTGATACATACAAGCTCAGCTTTTTGACCCATTTTAGGGAACTTGTAGATACGTTTACGGATGTCCATAAAGCGCATTGCTAGTTCTTCAAAGTGAGTTTCTGGGTGCTCGTACATAACCCACATGATCTTAGCTGCGTCCATTGGAGAACCGCCACCTAGAGCAAGGATTACGTCAGGTTGGAAGCTCTTCATTGCTTCAGCACCTTTCTCTACTACAGATAGAGTTGGATCCGCTTCTACATCAAAGAATGTTTGAACTTCGATACCTTGAGCTTTTAGTAGTTGAACTACGTCATCAGCGTAACCGTTGTTGAATAGGAAACGGTCAGTTACTAGGAACGCGCGTTTCTTACCTTCTAGGTCGCCAAGAGCGATTGGAAGACTACCACGACGGAAGTAGATTGATTTCGGTAGTTTGTGCCACAACATATTTTCAGCTCGCTTCGCAACAGTTTTCTTGTTGATTAGGTGCTTAGGACCAACGTTTTCAGAGATAGAGTTACCA
>NZ_AFWD01000089.1:0-78304 GCF_000222565.1 Vibrio sp. N418 | reverse complement strand
CGTGCTTTGGCGCGCGCAATGGCAGCGGCAACCGCGGCTTTTTTCGCGTCGCCTGCGCTTGGCGCATCAATAACGTCAGCTTTTGCTTCCGCTTGTGTTGCTGAGTCTGTTTCTACCGCAGTAGAGGTCGGTTCTGCTTTACGCGCTTTAGCGCGCGCAATGGCAGCGGCAACCGCGGCTTTTTTCGCGTCGCCTGCGTTAGGCGCATCAGTAACGGGTGCATCAGCAGGTTCAGTTGCCGGTGTTGTTGCTTGTTGGGCTTTCTTGGCTTTGGCGCGGGCAATCGCCGCAGCGACTGCACTTTGCTTATCACCAGCTTGTGGCTTATCGCTGTTCTCTGCGCTTGGTTCACTGGCGGCATTGCGCTGTTGTTCTGCCTTACGTTCGCGGGCCTGACGTTTACGCTCTTCACGTAGCTTGGCCATTTCGCTGTTGTCTGGTTCAGTTTGGCCTTGCTGCATTGCTTGGGCTTGTTTGGCTTTTGCGCGTGCAATCGCAGCGGCTACGGCTGGCTTCACGGGTGCTTCGCCAGTATCAGACTGTGATTTTTGCGCTTTAACACGTGCAATCGCAGCGGCAATGGCATCATCGCCACCGCTTGATGTCATCTCTTGGCGGCGCTCATCGGCAGCTTTTTTAAAGCGGTTTTCACGCTCAGCTTTGTCACGCTCTAAACGTAGTTTTTTATGTTCGAAACGTTGACGAGCACGCTCAGCAGATTCTGCTTCTTCTTTGCGAGTGCGGATTTCTGCTTTGGCTTGGCGGTAGTATTGAACCAGTGGAATTTCACTTGGGCAGACGAAGGCACAAGCCCCACATTCAATACAATCCTTAATATTAAGCTCTTCACATTTATCGAAATCTTGCGCTTTGGCATACCACTGCAATTGTTGTGGTAGTAGTGATGCAGGGCAAGCTTCAGCACAGGCTCCACAACGGATACAAGCCATTTCGTGTTGGTCTGAAACGATCTCACGGCGTGTCGGCGCTAAAATACAGTTGGATGTTTTGGTGATCGGCACATTGGCGTGGGGCAGCGTAAAGCCCATCATAGGGCCACCCATGATCAAACGTGGCAATTTACGATCTTCTTTATAACCAAACTCATCTAACAAGGCTTGAACTGGTGTTCCAACCAAGGTCCAAATGTTTTTCGGTTGACTAAAGCTGTTACCCGTCAATGTGACAATGCGCTCAATCAGCGGTTCACCATGACAAATAGCACGTTGAATGGCGTATAGAGAACCGACGTTTTGCACCAGCAAACCAATATCAGCAGGAATACCGTTATTGGGTACTTCTTTATTGGTTAATACCTTGATGAGCTGTTTTTCACCACCCGATGGGTATTTGGTTGGGATAACACGAATCACAATGTCTTTGTGTTGTGCAGCCAGTTCTAGGGCTTTGATCGCTTGTGGTTTGTTATCTTCAATACCGATGATGGTCAGCTTTGGCTTGAGGATATACTCAACAATTTCAATGCCCTGAATAATGGCATCGGCGTATTGCTGCATTAAAACATCATCAGCGGTGATGTAAGGTTCACATTCCGCGGCATTGATGATCAGGATTTCAGTTCGGCCAAGGCCTGCTTGAATTTTTTTGGCCGTTGGGAAGCCTGCGCCCCCCATACCTGAAATACCCGCTTGGCGGATAACTTCAAGCAATTCTTCAGGGGTTTTGTCACTGAAGTTTTCGACGATGTTACGTTCTGCCCACTCTTCTTTGAAGTCAGGTTCGATGACAATGCAGGTTTCTGCCAGCCCAGATGGATGGGCCGTTGTGCGTGGTTCGATCGCGGTGATAACGCCCGACGTTGGCGCATGCACTGGCAACATGAAGCTCATATCGTATTTGGTCAGTGGTTGACCTTTTAATACGCGCTCGCCAACATTGACAATCAGGTTACCTGGTTTACCGATGTGCTGTTTGATCGGCAAGACAATCTCTTTGGCGATAGCAGCACGCTCAAGACCGTTTTTTAACGATTGCTGCTTATTTTCTGGTGGGTGAACACCGCCTGGAAAATCCCAAAGAGCGCCGGTTTTAATTTGTTTGATAAGTGACAACATACCAGTCCTTAACTCACGCGATTCTGCGCATCAGCGCCAGAATGGGTAATATCAACAACAGGAATGGCGTTGAGTTGCCATTTCCAATTCGCTGTCGTGGTTTCTACAGGGATCATTTCGATACAATCCGTTGGACATGGTGCAACACAGAGGTCACAGCCGGTACATTCATCCTTAATCACAGTGTGTAGCGCTTTGGTGCCGCCTACAATGGCGTCGACCGGACACGCTTGAATACATTTGGTACAACCGATGCACATATCTTCATGAATAAAGGCAACGGTTTTCACCGCGCTATCGAGATCGTGCGCCGATTCGGTTGCTTCAACCCCCATCAAGTCAGCCAGCTTTTCGATGGTCGCTTGACCACCCGGAGGGCATTTATTGATAGCATCACCATTAGCAATAGCTTGCGCGTACGGACGACAACCCGGGTAGCCACATTGACCGCACTGGGTCTGCGGTAAAATTTCATCGATTTGATCAACGATTGGGTCGGCTTCCACTTTAAAGCGAATCGATGCAAAGCCAAGAATCGCCCCAAAGACTGCCGCTAAGACCGCGATTGCAATAACCGCAATTACAATTGAATTCATTACAGCTTCACCAATCCAGTAAAGCCCATAAAGGCAAGAGACATCAGTCCGGCGGTAATCATCGCAATTGATGCACCTTTGAATGGCGTAGGAACATCAGCAGCGCCAATACGTTCACGCATTGATGCGAACAGAATCAACACTAACGAGAAGCCTACTGCAGCACCAAAACCATAAATGATCGATTGAATAAAGTTGTGATTTTCATTGATATTCAACAGAGCGACACCCAACACCGCACAGTTGGTGGTGATCAGAGGTAGGAAGATACCGAGCAAGCGATAGAGCGTCGGGCTGGTTTTATGCACCACCATTTCAGTGAACTGTACAACGACTGCGATGACGAGAATAAAGCTCATCGTACGCAAATATTGCAGTTCTAGCGGCACTAAAATGTAGCTTTCGACAAGATAGGCGCACACAGAAGCTAGGGTTAGCACAAACGTGGTCGCTAGCCCCATACCAATTGCAGTTTCGAGTTTTTTAGACACGCCCATAAATGGACAGAGGCCCAAAAACTTCACCAGTACAAAGTTGTTGACGAGCACAGTGCCGACCAACAACAAAAGATATTCGGTCATAGTATTTATTTAAGAAATTCCGATCCCGACATTATCCTGCTTTGCTCAGTCAATAACAACCAAGGAAAGCTAAGGTTTTACACTCCTGACTAAAAATTATACGCAAAAATGTCGCGGTTTGGTTCGCCGTTGTTTTCAGCAATGAATAGTTTGTGATTAAAGCGTCATCAAGTGTACATGGTTCTGTTGCTTAACGATTACAAGGCGGTAACAGCTTGAGGTTGATATCGCGATACGCTGAACAGTTTTGTAACGAGATTAGTTTTGCCTAGTTCAACTGTGACATTGCACGAATAATTGCCCCTATAAAGAGCATATTATTCACCCAGTCTATTAAACGTTGTCATCAAGGAGTTTGATGTGTTTTTTATTGAATTTTTTATTGTTCTAGGATGTATTTTAATTGGTGCTCGCATTGGCGGTATCGGTCTTGGCGTATTAGGCGGGGTCGGTTTGGCGATTTTGAGCTTTATGTTTGGCTTGAAACCAACCAGTCCACCGATCGATGTAATGTTAATGATCATGGCGGTGGTTGCAGCAGCCGCAGCAATGCAAGCATCTGGTGGTTTGGATTACCTGATTAAGATTGCTTCAAATATTTTACGTAAGAACCCTCGTCACATTACTTTTATTGCCCCTTTAGTGACGTACACTTTTACTTTCCTGGCTGGTACAGGCCACGTGGCTTACTCAGTATTGCCGGTGATTGCAGAAGTGAGTCGTCGTAGTGGTGTTCGTCCTGAGCGTCCATTAGGTATGGCGGTTATCGCCTCTCAGTTTGCAATCGTTGCTAGCCCAATCGCGGCTGCAGTTGTGGCTTTGGTTGCCTTTCTTGAGCCACAAGGCATTACACTTGCAGACGTACTGATGGTAACGATTCCAGGTACTTTCTTAGGTTTGGCTGCTGCGTGTTTGATCGTTAATAAACTGGGCAAAGAGCTCAAAGATGATCCTGAATACCAGCGTCGTATGCAAGATCCTGCATTCCGCAAAGAAATGGAAGCGGAAGTGCAAGTTGATGAGCTTGTGATTAAACCTCAAGCAAAAACAGCGGTGGGTCTATTCCTATTTGGTGCGCTTGCAGTGGTTATCATGGGGGCATTCCCATTCCTACGTCCTAACTTTGATGGGTCGCCGATGGGGATGGCTCATACCATTGAAATCATCATGTTAGCAGTGGGTGCATTGATCATTCTTATCTGTAAGCCAGATGGCAATGAAATCACTCAAGGTTCGGTGTTCCATGCCGGTATGCGCGCTATTGTGGCGATCTTTGGTATTGCATGGTTGGGTGACACGTTCATCGCAGGCCACGACCTTATGGTGAAAGAAGCGGTGTCAGGCATGGTAGAAGTTGCACCATGGACTTTTGCTTTCGCACTATTTGGTTTGTCAGTGATGGTAAACAGTCAAGGTGCAACGACAGCGGTATTAGTACCAGTAGGCATTATGCTTGGTCTGCCAGCTGAAGTGATTATTGCTACATTTGTGGCAGTGAATGGTTACTTCTTTATTCCGAACTACGGTCCTATTATCGCTTCGATTGACTTTGACCGTACCGGCACCACGAAAATTGGCAAATACATCTTTAACCATAGCTTTATGATCCCAGGTCTATTGAGCATGGTATTTAGTATTATCTTTGGTTTTGTTTTTGCAGGCTTCGTGCTGTAACGGTAGATACTGATATGAGTGCTAATGGGGCTTCTATTATCGCTCATGACTGAGATTAATATGATGTTGATAAAAGACGCTTTCGGGCGTCTTTTATTATTTGTGCATTATGAACAGAAAGTGCGCAGGCTAGAAACGAAAAAAGCTCAACCGTGAGGTTGAGCTTTTTTATCGAATTTGGCTCCCCCTGCAAGACTTGAACTTGCGACATACGGATTAACAGTCCGCCGTTCTACCGACTGAACTAAGGGGGAATAGCTATAAAGCGAGGCGAATATTATCGAGACCTCATGTAAGAGTCAACTCTGTAAGCGAGATAAAAATTAATTTTATAGCAAAAAAAACCTTTACTTTTTGCTAGGCCACGCCAGCTATAGGCTGAATTTACTTATCCACTAAATTTGTGGATAACCATGTTAATTAAAATTGAGTAACTAGATTTATCCACAGGTGGAGCAAAAAAACATCATTTAAAATTGATAAGGATCTTTTGCTAAAGCACCAAGCTGTAAGGTTTTATGTCAGAAAAAGATCGAAAATAAAATTAACTGGGAGAAAATGATCAACTGCGAGATGGTGCACGTTTTGGAGGTTTTGTGAGTAAGTTGTGTATAGAAAAAGAGAGGATTTGGCGCTGGATAGCGACAGGGCGAAGAATAATATCAGGATCCCCAGTACGGATCTAGACTTAATCGAACAAAACAATCAAATCAGAGATTAATTTCTTTTTTTGTACTTGAGTCTGTATATATATACAGACAAAATAGAGAGTCAGACACAGAACCTTGAGGACGTTATGAGCAAACTGTATGAGCTCGTCTCAGACTATCAACCATCGGGTGACCAACCGAAGGCCATTGAAAAGTTATTAGAAGGGATAGATTCAGGCTTAGCCCATCAAACATTACTTGGGGTGACGGGGTCTGGTAAAACCTTTACTTTGGCAAATGTGATTGCCTCTACTCAACGTCCAGCCATTTTGCTCGCGCCGAATAAAACTTTAGCGGCACAACTGTATGGTGAAATGAAAGCATTTTTCCCCAATAACGCGGTTGAGTATTTTGTCTCTTACTACGACTACTACCAACCAGAAGCATATGTGCCGACGACCGATACTTTTATTGAGAAAGATTCCTCCATTAACGCGCATATCGAGCAGATGCGTCTATCGGCAACGAAAGCACTGCTAGAGCGTAAAGACGCCATCATCGTTGCGTCGGTATCCGCAATTTATGGTTTGGGGGATCCACAAGCCTATTTGCAAATGATGTTGCATATTCGCCGTGGTGATGTGCTTGACCAACGAGATATTTTACGTCGTCTGGCAGAACTGCAATATAGTCGCAACGATGTCGCGTTTGAGCGTGGTCAATTCCGAGTTCGTGGTGAAGTGATTGATATTTTCCCCGCAGAATCGGAACAAGATGCGGTTCGAATTGAAATGTTTGATGACGAAATTGACTGCATCAGTGTTTTTGACCCATTAACAGGGGCGATTAAGCAGCGCGATTTGCCTCGCTATACCATCTATCCAAAAACGCACTATGTGACGCCTCGTGAGCGTATCTTAGAAGCGGTTGAGCATATTAAGGTGGAGCTGGAACAGCGTAAAAGCTATTTGCTGGATAATAATAAGTTGCTGGAAGAGCAGCGTATTAGCCAGCGTACTCAGTTTGATATCGAAATGATGAATGAGCTTGGCTTTTGTTCTGGAATAGAAAACTACTCACGCTATCTGAGCGGTCGCAAAGAGGGTGAGCCGCCTCCAACGTTGTTTGATTATCTGCCACAAGATGGCTTGTTGGTTATCGATGAATCCCACGTTACCGTACCGCAAATCGGCGCGATGTTTAAAGGGGATCGCTCGCGTAAAGAAACCTTGGTTGAGTATGGCTTCCGCTTACCGTCGGCTTTAGATAATCGCCCACTCAAATTTGAAGAGTTTGAAGCGTTAGCGCCGCAAACTATATTTGTTTCTGCTACTCCGGGTCACTATGAATTAGAAAAATCCGGAGATGATATTGCCGACCAAGTTGTTCGTCCAACGGGCTTGTTAGATCCTGAACTTGAAGTTCGCCCCGTTGCGACACAGGTTGATGACTTGTTGTCTGAGATTCGTATTCGAGCAGCTAAAGATGAGCGTGTGCTAGTCACCACACTTACCAAGCGCATGGCGGAAGATTTAACCGAGTATCTTACTGAGCATGATGTAAAGGTGCGCTATTTACACTCTGATATTGATACCGTTGAACGAGTCGAGATCATCCGAGACTTACGCTTGGGCGAGTTTGATGTGTTAGTGGGCATTAACTTATTGCGTGAGGGGTTGGATATGCCGGAAGTGTCGCTGGTGGCGATACTGGATGCAGATAAAGAAGGATTCCTCCGTTCTGAACGCTCGTTGATTCAGACCATTGGTCGTGCGGCGCGTAACATTGAAGGTAAGGCGATCTTGTACGCTGATAGAATTACTGGTTCGATGAAACGTGCTATGGACGAGACTGAGCGACGTCGTGAAAAACAACATGCTTACAATGTTGAAAACGGTATTACACCACAATCGCTGAAACGTAATATCAAAGATATTATGGAGCTGGGTGATATAGCGCGAGGTCGTAAGAAAACGCCGGGTAAACAGGTGCCGTTAGCGAAAGTGGCTGAACCATCGCAAAGTTACCAAGTGATGACGCCACAGCAGTTGGAAAAAGAAATCAGTAAGCTTGAGGCGCAGATGTATCAACATGCTCAGGATTTGGAATTTGAAATGGCGGCCGCGAAGCGGGATGAAATAGAAAAGTTACGCGCTCAATTTATCGTCAACAGTTGAGTTTACTTTTCGATAGACAAAAAAATAGCCAATAGGAAGGGTCTATTGGCTGTTATTTGTGAATAATAAGTTCACTAACAACGTCAGTTGGCTAGGTGACCCATGAGGGTCAGTTATAGATAAGCAGTAACTATGCCAATTGTTTTGGCGCAAAAACCACACGAAAATCAATCTTAATCAGCTTAACTTGGTCATTCTGTTTGCAAATTGCAAAGCGCAATGCAATTATTTAGATAAAATGCAAATGGACTTACGCGGTTAGGCTATGCCACAAAGCACCCATACACAAAAAAGCAGATATCTGCTGATGGTAGAAGATACCGCCTCTGTTGCGGCACTCTATCGTTCCTATCTTACGCCGCTGGGTATCGATATTAATATCGTCGGTACCGGGCGCGATGCGATTGAAAGTCTTGAATTTCGCACTCCCGATTTGATCTTGCTCGATTTGCGCTTGCCCGATATGACAGGGATGGATGTTCTACAAGCAGTCAAACAGCAAAATCCTGATGTGCCAGTTATTTTCATGACTGCTCATGGCTCGATCGATACCGCGGTTGAGGCGATGCGGTTAGGCGCACAAGATTTCTTGATCAAACCCTGTGAAGCGGACCGACTGCGCGTTACGGTAAACAATGCGATTCGCAAAGCAACGAAGCTAAGAACCGAAGCGGGAACCAATCAAGGCTATCAAGGGTTTATCGGCAGTAGTCATACCATGCAAGCGGTCTATCGCACGATTGACTCGGCGGCGACCAGTAAAGCGAGTATTTTCATTACTGGTGAAAGTGGTACCGGCAAAGAGGTGTGTGCAGAGGCATTGCATGCCACCAGTAATCGTGGCGATAAACCATTTATTGCCATCAACTGTGCTGCGATTCCTAAAGATTTGATTGAAAGTGAATTGTTTGGTCACGTTAAAGGTGCCTTTACTGGCGCGGCAACTGATCGTGAAGGCGCTGCGGAACTGGCCGATGGCGGAACCCTGTTTTTGGATGAACTGTGCGAAATGGATTTGGACTTGCAGACCAAATTACTGCGTTTTATCCAAACCGGAACCTTCCAAAAGGTGGGTTCATCAAAAATGAAAAGTGTGGATGTACGGTTTGTTTGTGCAACCAACCGAGACCCATGGAAAGAAGTACAGGAAGGCCGCTTTCGTGAAGACTTGTATTATCGCCTTTACGTTATCCCACTGCACTTACCACCTTTGCGTGAGCGTGGCGAAGATGTCATTGAAATTGCATACTCCTTGTTAGGCTTTATGTCGAAAGAAGAAGGCAAAGATTTTATCCGTCTCTCGCCGGAAGTGGTTGATCGCTTTGCTCGTTATGAGTGGCCTGGTAATGTGCGTCAATTGCAAAATGTACTGAGAAATGTAGTGGTGCTTAACAATGGCCGTGAAATCCGCTTAGACATGTTACCACCACCGTTGAACCAACCTTGTGAGGGCGTGTCACGCAGCGTCAATGAAGAAACAGAGACCTTGTCGGTACACGATATTTTCCCGTTATGGCTGACGGAAAAAAATGCCATCAAGCTGGCGATAAAAGCGTGTGAGGGAAATATTCCGAAAGCGGCCGGTTATCTCGATGTTAGCCCATCGACACTATACCGTAAGCTACAAGGTTGGAATGAAAAAGAGACCAAGTAACGATGGTTATGGAAGTGGTTATGCAAGTATTAAATCAAGCGAAAGTAGAGCGTTTAGGGAATGAGATAGGCAAAGAAAATGTGCCGATTTTACTCGAGATTTTTTTAGGTGAACTGGCGCAATACATCGAGACATTGTCTGTTGCGCAAGATAATCAAGGCGCTTACTTGAAAGATATTAGTCATGCTTTGAAAAGCAGTGCGGCCAGCTTTGGTGCGGAAGCATTGTGCGCGTTAGCGGTTGAATTGGATGCCGCAGCCAAAGCGGGAGCATCACTTGATGATGCTGAAATAAAGCAAAAGATGTTAGCGCTGCTGGTGGATACGCAGCAACGCTATAAAAGCTTACTCGGCCAATAGTTGTACGATGGCTTGTTGTAGCTTTTGACGATCGTGTCGCCAATCTCGGTTTGGCGACGCAAGATCGCTCACTACGTAGTTCCAGTTACTCAGTTCTGGATGCGTCTCTTCACCAAGAATGACATCAATTTTTCGACCTTGGCAGGCGCGTTCGCACCATTCCAATTTTTCACGTAAGGTCATACGACCAGCCGGGCCATATTCTGGTGATAGGTTTTCGACAAACACCAATTTTGCGTTTTGGTTTTGTGCAATCGCACGGCCAACTTCGGTAAGTAACAACGGTGGCATGATGCTGGTCAGAAAACTGCCCGGGCCAAGAATAATCAAATCGGCTTGCTCAATGGCTTGAACACCTTCTTTGGTGGCTGGCACTTCAGGATCAAGATCTAAGCGTTGTAGATCGGCTTCCATCTCATCAACACTGGTTTCGCCGGTTACCCATTTTCCTTCTTTTGACAGCGCCTTAAGATCAGAAGGGTGTTCAGACATGGGCACGATGTTTACGTCAACCTTCAGCATGTTGCGGATGAGGTTGATCGCGTCGAGTGGGCGTACCGACAAGTTATCGAGCGCCGTCAGCATTAGGTTGCCTAAGTTATGCCCATCCAGTTCGCCAGCGCCTTTGAAGCGATACTCAAACATCATCGAACTGATTGAGGGCTCGGTGATGAGCTGGTTGATACAGTTACGTGTATCTCCCCAAGCAATACCACCTTGGCAGTGTCGAATTCGACCCGTTGACCCACCATTATCGGTCGTGGTGATAATGCCAGTGGCATTGGAGCCGAAATCCGCAAGTGCCGCAAGCATTCGTCCTAAGCCATGGCCGCCGCCAATGGCGACAATTTTGTGTTCAGAATATACAGTCATTCGTTTTTTTCTTATTTTGTCATAACCAACTACAATTTAAATTAATCCATTTATCGTCGGTACTCAATAGTAGGTAATTTGCCCGTTTGGCACGATTTTTTTGTCTCTAGGGTAGAATCACTTACCAATATTAAGTATTTTATAAGACAGCTATCGTTAATATGGATTGTGATTGCAACTATATCATATTGACGGTTGCCATAACTCCGAGCTTTACCCGCTAAGTTCAAGACAGAATAAGCGCGTTGAGCCAGTGACGAAAGGTCACAAGGGCATGATTGGAAATGGTCATGCCTCCCGTGTTTGGAAAGGTGTTCCGTGGCGCAACAATTAGAAGATAAATTTCATCGCAAGTTTTATTACTTGCGTCTCTCAGTTACAGATGTTTGTAACTTCAAATGTACCTACTGCTTACCTGATGGTTATAAACCTTCGGGGCAGAAAAACTCGTCTTTTTTATCACTACCTGAGATCAAACGTGTCGTTCGCGCGTTTGCCGATTGTGGTACCAGCAAGGTACGCATTACAGGTGGTGAGCCTAGCCTACGCAAAGACTTCACTCAAATAATCGAAACCGTAGCGAATACGGAAGGTATTCGTAAGGTCGCGACAACGACCAACGGTTACCGGATGGAAAAAAGCGTGCTTGAGTGGCAGCAAGCGGGGTTAACCCATATCAATGTGAGTGTTGATAGCCTCGATCCGCGCTTATTTCACCAAATCACAGGTGAGAATAAGTTCAATCAGGTGATGGGTGGTATCGAGCGTGCGCTCGAAATTGGTTATAAACAAATCAAAGTCAATGTTGTGTTGATGAAAGATCTTAACTCTCATCAATTGCCTCTGTTTCTTGATTGGATTAAAGACCGTCCTATTCAACTGCGTTTCATCGAATTGATGCAAACGGGTGAGATGGATGAGTTATTTAAGCAGCATCATGTATCCGGTGTTCAAATTCGCAATCAATTGATCGCGAATGGTTGGTTGCTTAAGATTCGCGAAAAGAATGACGGCCCTGCACAGGTATTTGTTCACCCTGACTATAAAGGTGAGATTGGCCTTATCATGCCGTATGAGAAAGGTTTCTGTGAAAGCTGTAACCGTCTTCGCGTTTCAGCGTTAGGTAAATTGCACCTTTGTCTGTTTGGTGATCATGGCGTAGAGCTAAGAGATTTGCTGGCAGAAGATAAGCAAGAGCCTGAATTGATAGCACGCATTCAACAGCAGCTACAAACCAAATCGGTCAGTCATTTCTTGCAAGATGGCAACACCGGTATGACGCCGAATTTAGCCTCGATTGGCGGCTAACGTCGTTACATAACCAGAGCAAACACATTCAAATAATAGCCAGTCGGCGTTAGCCGGCTGACAAATAAATCACAACAGGTAGGTGATCAAATGGGTCATGCAGAAAGCAAATTCCAAGCAGCAAATATTGCAGTATTAACGGTATCGGATACTCGTACAGAAGAGAACGATACATCAGGTGGTTACCTCGCTGAACATGCAAAAGAAGCGGGTCACAATGTTGTTGATAAACAAATTGTTATCGATGATATGTACAAAATTCGTGCGATCGTGTCACAGTGGATTGCTGATGAAAATGTACAAGCGATCATGATTACAGGTGGCACAGGTTTCACTTCACGCGACAGCACGCCAGAAGCATTGAAGCCACTCTTTGATAAAGAAGTGGAAGGCTTTGGTGAATTGTTCCGTCAGGTGTCTTACGAAGAAATTGGTACTTCAACCATTCAATCTCGTGCGATCGCAGGTTTTGCTAACCACACGGTTATTTTTGCTATGCCGGGCTCTACAGGTGCATGTCGCACGGGTTGGACGAAAATCATTAAGCAGCAGCTTGATGCGAGCCACCGTCCATGTAACTTTATGCCACATCTATCGGTTTAATCCGACTCATAACGCGGAGCAATCATGACTCAGTTTACCCATATCAATGCTTCAGGCGAAGCTAACATGGTTGATGTATCAGCCAAAGTTGAGACGGTACGTGAAGCACGTGCAGAGGCTTTCGTCCACATGGCACCTGCAACCTTACAGCTTATTTTGTCTGGCGATCATCACAAAGGTGATGTATTCGCGACGGCTCGTATTGCTGGTATTCAAGCCGCGAAAAAGACATGGGACCTGATCCCACTTTGTCATCCACTACTGCTTTCCAAAGTAGAAGTGCAGCTTGAATCAAACCAAGCAGAAAATTACGTGCGCATTGAATCGGTGTGTAAGCTTGCAGGTAAAACCGGTGTTGAAATGGAAGCGCTAACGGCTGCTTCTGTTGCTGCACTGACGATTTATGATATGTGTAAAGCGGTACAAAAAGACATGGTTATTAGCCAAGTGCGCCTGTTGGAAAAAACGGGTGGCAAATCTGGTCACTTTAAGGCGGACGCATGATTAAAGTACTCTTTTTTGCTCAAACCCGTGAGTTAGTCGGTATCGACGAACTGCAATTGGATGAGTCATTTACCAGTGTAGAAGCGCTGCGTGCACACTTAGCCGCTCAAGAAGGTAAGTGGGATCTTGCGTTGGATCCTGGGCGTTTATTGGCGGCAGTGAACCAATCGATTGTGCCACTAACACATGCGATCACGGATGGCGATGAAGTGGCGTTTTTCCCACCGGTTACCGGGGGCTAAGATGGATTCACGTGTAGCGGTACAAGTTGAAGATTTCAATGTTGGTGATGAATACCAAGTATTAGCGCAAGGCAGTGCTTCTGGCGCTGTAGTGACCTTTGTCGGTAAAGTTCGCGACATGAATCTTGGCGATAATGTCGTCGGCCTGTCGCTAGAGCACTATCCGGGCATGACAGAAAAAGCGTTAGCCGAAATCTGTGATGAAGCGGAAAAGCGTTGGCCTTTAGAAGCGATCCGCGTGATTCACCGTGTGGGTGACATGGATACCGGTGATCAAATCGTGTTTGTTGGTGTGGCGAGTGCACACCGTGGCGCGGCATTTGATGCGTGTGAATTTGTGATGGACTATCTGAAAACCAAAGCTCCGTTTTGGAAAAAAGAGCGTACCACTGAGGCGACTCGTTGGGTGGATTCACGTGATTCCGATGCCAAAGCGGCTGAGCGCTGGCAACAGTAAATACGTTTTGCCTAACAGGCACAGAAAACCATTATTGCAGACGGCCGTAGGGTAACCCTATGGCCGTTTTTTTGTTTGATTGGAAATACCTATCGCAAAAATCGTCGCTTTCCATTTAGTAAAATCAAGAAATTAGGCGACACTTACTGTAACGAACATTTTTCATAGCAGCCAAACCAACGTCAGTTGCACGAAAAGGAGATAAAGATGGAATCGTTAAAAGTAAGAGATTATATGACCCTACAAGCGGTGACGTTTAATCCAGAAATGTCGCTTAGTGCAGCGTTAGATAAAGTCATGGATTCAGACTACCTTGGTGGCCCAGTCATTAACGAACAAAAACAAGTGATTGGTTTTCTTTCAGGACAGGATCTACTTGATAAGCTGATCAAAGTGAGCTATTTCTGCCAAGACACCCATATTGTTAGTGATTGTATGTCGACAGAAGTGCTGTCGGTTTCGCCTGATATGTCGATTATAGAACTCGCGGATATGATGCAAATTGGTAAACCTAAGGTTTATCCAGTATTGGATAATGGTAAGCTGGTGGGTATCATCACGCGTAAGCATGTTTTGCGTGCGATTGCGAAAAATATCGACGCATGCTTTAAGCATCCGGTATAAAGGACAATCAGTTAAGTTGAAATAAGGCGCTGCGGCGCCTTTCTTTTTGTTATCAAGGAAAGAGAATGACCGAGCGAAGTGCCAAATTTACCCAAGGCTCCACAATGCGCCATATTTTGGTGATGTCGGGCGCAGGTTCAGTCGGTTTGATGGCGCTGTTTGTGGTCGATTTACTTGATATGCTGTTTATCAGTATGTTGGGGCAAGTCGAGTTGGCTGCGGCGGTAGGCTTTGCTGGTACATTAACGTTCTTCTCAACTTCTATTTCCATTGGTACTTCGATCGCCATGGGCGCTTTGGTCTCTAAGGCTATTGGTGCTAAGCAATTCACCTACGCCAGAGCTTTGAGCAGCAGCATCATGTTGACCGCATTTCTGATCAGCTGTGTGGTCAGCGCGGTGATGTTTGCCTTTATTCCCGAGTTACTCGCCGCTCTGGGGGCGAAGGGGTTTGTGGCGGAGCGCGCGCAAGCTTATCTACAGATTTTACTTCCTAGTGGACCGATTCTGGCACTTGGCATGGCGGCAGGGGCAGGGCTTAGAGCTGCTGGTGATGCTAAGCGTTCAATGTGGGCGACATTGTCCGGTGGCATCGTAAATGCCATTCTAGATCCAATTTTTATTTTTATTTTTCTGTGGAATGTTGAAGGTGCGGCTTTTGCCTCGGTGATTGCGCGTTGTACCGTACTGGCATTCTCCTTGTATCCACTGATCAAAAAGCATGACTTGGTTGCCAAACCTTCGCTTTCAATTTGGCGTTGCAATACCAAAGCAATTCTTGCCATCGCGATACCTGCGATTATCACCAATATCGCTACCCCAATTGGTAATGCCATCGTCACCTCATCGATTGCGCCTTACGGTGAAGATTTTGTCGCCGGGCTTGCGGTTATTGGCCGCCTAACCCCCGTTTGTTTTGCAGTGATTTTTGCGCTGTCAGGTGCGGTTGGTCCGATCATTGGACAAAACTTTGGCGCTAAACGATTTGATCGGGTGAAAGAGACATTAAATAACTCCTTGTTAGTGACCACGGTCTACACCTTGTTGGTTTGCGTGATCCTCTATTTTTCCCAGCAGTATGTGATTAAAGGCTTTAGCCTTACTGGTGATGCGGCGTTGATTGTGGGCACATTTTGTACCTATGTCGCGCTAAGCTTTATTTTTAATGGCATGCAGTTTGTGGCCAATACCTCATTCAATAATCTCGGCAAACCGCTTTATTCGACGGCATTGAATTTAGGTAAAGCCACTTTAGGCACCTTGCCATTCGTCTATTTTGGGTCACATTGGTTTGGTGCGTTAGGTGTGCTTTATGGTCAAGCTCTGGGAGGAGTAGTGTTTGGTTTGATGGCATTGTGGGTATTACAAAAACACATTCGTGACTTGATGCAAGGTGAGGCGGTTGAGTTAGACCCACAAGACCCATCAATAACCAGTCTCAATACCACGCCATTTTGTAGCCACGATGCGGTTCTGATTGAAGATGTGGCCGCCAACAAAGATTTTTTACAAAAATCCGCAAAATAGTTTGACCTTGGAGTCTACTCTAAGGTTTATGCTGATGGTGTACAGTGATAGGAGAATCTAATATGTGCACCAAACATGAAGGATGTCGTTCGCCAAAGCTTGCAACGAATCCGACTCAAGCAAGTTCTTGCTCAAGTCCAAAAATCAATACGATTAAAATGGCTAGCGTCACGACCAGTGATGTGGATTGCTGTAGCAGTTCTGTATGTGCAAGCGGCAGCGATCCTACCGATGAGGAAAGCGATTCCGGCTCCCTAAGCCAAGCCCAATTTACGCATAGTTGGAAAATTCAAGGAATGGATTGTCCTGCTTGTGCGCGAAAAATAGAAACCGCAGTGAATAAAGTCAGCGGCATTATCGAAGCGAAAGTGCTGTTCGCCACTGAAAAATTGGTGATTAAATCTAATGATGTTGGTGTTGCGGCGTTAGTCGAGCAAACTATTACTGATACCGGTTTTACCTTTACTGCGCCAAATCAAAAATCATCGCCAGCGAAACCAACGGGTTGGCTTGCGGTGCTCAAACAAAATGGTCAGATTGTTGCAATCGCATCAGCCATGGCCTTCGCTGCGATCATCAAACCAAGCTTCCCTCAAGTGAGTGAGTGGCTGTTTATTCTTACCTGTTTAGCTGGCCTTTATCCAATTGGTAAAAAAGCACTTATGCTGGCGAAATCAGGCACTCCATTTGCCATTGAAACCTTAATGAGTGTTGCCGCTCTCGGCGCGCTATATTTAGGCGAAAGTGTCGAAGCAGCAATGGTATTACTGCTATTTTTAATTGGTGAGCGATTGGAAGCCTTTGCCGCCTCTCGAGCGCGCAGTGGTGTGCAAGCATTGATGGAGTTGGTGCCAGAAAACGCCACTAAAATTGTCGATGGACAACGTATTGAAGTCTCCGCAAGTGAGCTCAATCCCGGTGATGTGATTGAAGTTGCCCCAGGCTCGCGTTTACCAGCAGATGGACGACTACTTGATACTGCGGCGAGTTTTGATGAGAGTGCGTTAACCGGAGAATCAATCCCGGTGGAGCGCTTGCCGCAAGATGCTGTTATGGCGGGCGCGGTGGTTGTCGATAGAGTGGTGCGCTTAACCATTACGTCTAAACAGGGCGAAAATGCCATCGACCGTATTCTGCATTTAATTGAAGAAGCCGAGTCGCGTAAAGCGCCTTTGGAACGCTTCCTTGATCGCTTCAGTCGTTGGTATACCCCGTTGATGATGCTGGTGTCATTGTTTGTCATCATTACGCCACCGCTACTGTTTGCTCAGCCATGGGAGACGTGGGTATACCGTGGTTTGGCATTGTTGCTGATCGCTTGTCCGTGTGCGTTGGTGATTTCTACTCCTGCCGCGATTACATCTGGTTTAGCGGCGGCGGCGCGTCGTGGAGCCTTAATCAAAGGGGGCGCAGCGTTAGAACAACTTGGTCATGTTGAAGCCATTGCGTTTGATAAAACCGGCACCTTGACGAAAGGTAAGCCGGAAGTCACCGATGTGATCAGCGTGAACGGTTTTAATGATCTTGAGTTAGTTCAATCTATTGCGGCAATCGAGGTCGGCTCAAGCCATCCTCTAGCAACATCGTTGGTCAATCATGCTAAGCAACAAGGTATACGTTTACCGGAAGCCGACGATAAACAAGCTCTAATAGGTAGCGGTATTCGTGGTGTCATTGCTGGTGTGACTTATCAAGCTATTGCGCCAAGTAAACTGTCGATGGCGCTGGGTAGTGAGCTTGAACAGCACATTACAGAGCTAGAAGGGCAGGGGAAAACCGTGATTGTTGCGTTGCAGGACCAGCAAGTGATGGGCTTAATTGCTTGGCAAGATACGCTACGAGAAGATGCAAAACGAGCGGTAAAAGCGCTGAAAGATCTCGGCATTAGTTCCATCATGCTCACTGGCGATAACCCGCGTAGTGCGGCAGCGATGGCTGGGCAGATTGATATCGAATATCAAGCGAGCTTATTACCACAAGATAAAGTGCACTATGTAGAATCGCTCTCTGCGCAACGAAATGTGGCGATGGTCGGTGATGGTATTAACGATGCGCCAGCAATGAAAGCGGCCAGTATTGGTATTGCGATGGGTGGCGGTACAGATGTTGCGCTAGAAACAGCAGATGCAGCAATTACGCATAACCGTTTAACCGAATTGCCAGCGATGATTGAACTGTCACGTGCAACATTGAATAACATTCGCCAGAACGTATTCTTGGCTCTGGGGCTAAAAAGTGTCTTTCTCGTGACTAGCTTACTCGGGATCACCGGGCTATGGGTTGCGGTATTGGCAGACAGTGGTGCGACTGCGTTGGTGACCTTAAATGCATTGCGTTTGTTGAAGTTTAAAAGCAAGCAAGATGGCTAGCGGTTAATGGTATTTAAGCTACCTTTACTCAATGCCAACCAGATTGAATACCAAACAGATTAACTCACTGATAGCCACGCAATTTCGATTCGTGGCTATCATTTTTATGCAATGAGTTGACTTCAAGTTGGGTTTTATTGTGATGCCAAACGTTTTTGTGTGTAAGTGCGAATGTTGTTACTTGTCTTGATGTGACACTTATCACTCTTTATTGTTTGGTTGTTGGTTAGAGTGGTTTGGTACCCAATAAATTAACACAGTGAAGCTAGTCTGGCGTTTGCTGTTATAAGGAGTTCTCTATGTCCCAAGCTGTATTCCATTTAGGTGTTACTGAAGCTGATCTTGCTGGTGCTACGTTGGCGATCATTCCTGGCGATCCTGCTCGAGTGCAAAAAATTGCTGAAGAGATGGAGAACCCAGTATTTCTAGCCAGTCATCGCGAATATACGCTGTACCGTGCGGAACTCGATGGTAAACCGGTTGTTGTTTGCTCAACGGGTATCGGTGGTCCTTCGACCTCAATTGCCGTAGAAGAGTTGGCACAACTTGGTGTGCGTACCTTCTTGCGTGTGGGTACTACTGGTGCAATTCAGCCACATGTGAATGTTGGCGATATGATTGTCACTACGGGCTCTGTGCGTTTAGACGGTGCGAGCTTACACTTTGCCCCAATGGAATTCCCTGCAGTTGCAGATTTTGCTGTTGCGACAGCAATGAAAGCGGCAGTAGAAGAGTCTGGTGCGACAGTACATATGGGCGTTACCGCTTCAAGTGACACTTTCTACCCAGGTCAAGAGCGCTACGACACCTTTACTGGCCGTGTTGTACACCGTTTCCAAGGCTCGATGAAAGAGTGGCAAGAGATGGGCGTTCTGAATTTTGAGATGGAATCTGCAACACTACTGACTATGTGTGCAAGTTCGGGTCTAAAAGCGGGCTGTGTGGCTGGTGTGATCATCAACCGTACCCAAAAAGAAATCCCAGATCACGCAACGCTAAAAGAGACCGAAGCTCGTTCTATCAAAGTTGTGGTAGAAGCGGCGCGTAAAATGCTTTAAGGCATCGCCATTTAGGCACTACCGCTAGTGCAGTCAATTTTAAAGCCACCTGATTGAAAGGTGGCTTTTTTGTTGTCTTAGAGAGTTGGGAAGAAGCGAGAGTGAGAGAGGCGAGAATAAGAGAGGGGAGAATCGAGAGCAAGAGCTAGGAAGAATTGAGAAAAAGAGAGGTGAGAGAAAGAGCAGGGAAGAAGCGAGAATAAGAGAGATGAGAATCGAGAGTAAGAGCAGGGAAGAAGCGAGAATAAGAGAGGGGAGAATCGAGAGCAAGAGCTAGGAAGAATTGAGAAAAAGAGAGGTGAGAGAAAGAGAAAAGAAGAAGTGAGAGTTGAGATTTAAGAGGCGAGAGAAAGGGCTAAGAAGGAGTGAGATAGAGCTAAAAAAAATCCCCGCCGGAGCGAGGATTTTAAACGGGATGTCGTAATTACATTACGCGCATGCCAGGTTGAGCGCCTTCGTGCGGTTCAAGAATCCAAAGCTCACTGCCACCAGGGCCTGCTGCTAGGATCATACCTTCAGACATACCAAACTTCATCTTACGAGGTTTTAGGTTAGCGACCATAACAGTCAGCTTGCCTTCTAGCTCTTCAGGTGTGTACGCAGATTTGATACCAGAGAATACTTGACGCGTTTCGCCGCCAATATCCAATTGGAACTTCAATAGCTTGTCTGCTTTAGGCACCGCTTCACATGAGATGATGCGTGCTACGCGAATATCCACTTTAGCAAAATCGTCAAATTCGATTTCGTCGACGATAGGATCTTTGCTTAGCTCTGTTTCACCTGCTGATTTTGCCGCTTCTGCTTGCTCTTTCGCTGCCATTTCTGCTGCAGCATCTTCTTTTGATGCTTCGATCATCGCTTCGATGTTCTTAGGATCGATGCGGTTAAATAGCGCTTTAAACTTAGTCACTTCGTGATCCGTTAGCGGTTGAGCGATACCTTCCCAAGTCAGTTCTTCATTTAGGAACGCTTCAGTACGCGCTGCAAGTTCAGGCATTACTGGTTTTAGGTAAGCGATCAGAACGCGGAACAAGTTGATACCAACAGAACAGATCTCTTGTAGTTCTTGATCTTTGCCTTCTTCCTTCGCCACAACCCAAGGGGCTTTTTCATCCACGTATTGGTTTGCTTTGTCAGCTAGCGCGGTGATTTCACGGATTGCACGACCAAACTCGCGTGTTTCGTAAAGTTGACCGATGCGCTCTGCCGCTGCAACGAATTCGTTGTATAGCTCAGGTTCAGCAAAGTTTGCCGATAGCTTGCCTTCAAAACGTTTCGCGATGAAGCCTGCATTACGAGACGCTAGGTTAACAATCTTGTTGACGACGTCTGCGTTAACACGTTGAGTGAAGTCTTCAAGGTTAAGGTCTAGATCGTCAATACGGCTGTTTAGCTTCGCTGCGTAGTAGTAACGTAGACACTCTGGATCTAGGTGCTGAAGGTAAGTGCTTGCTTTAACAAACGTACCTTTCGACTTAGACATTTTCGCGCCGTTTACGGTTACGTAGCCGTGTACAAATACGTTGTTAGGCTTACGGAAACCAGAGCCTTCTAGCATTGCAGGCCAGAATAGGCTGTGGAAGTAAACAATGTCTTTACCGATGAAGTGGTAAAGCTCTGTGGTACTGTCTTTTTTCCAGTACTCATCGAAATCCAGACCGTCAGTTTTATCACATAGGTTCTTAAATGAAGCCATGTAACCAACCGGTGCATCTAGCCATACGTAGAAGAATTTGTTCTTCTCGCCTGGGATTTCAAAACCGAAGTACGGTGCATCACGTGAGATATCCCACTGTTGCAGACCTGATTCAAACCACTCTTGCATCTTGTTTGCGGTTTCAGTTTGTAGCGAACCAGAGCGAGTCCACTCTTGCAGCATGCTTTCAAACTGAGGCAGATCGAAGAAGAAGTGCTCAGAGTCTTTCATGATTGGTGTTGCGCCAGAAACGGCTGATTTCGGGTTAATCAGTTCCGTTGGGCTATATGTCTCACCACAAGCGTCACAGTTGTCGCCGTATTGGTCTTCTGACTTACATTTCGGACAAGTGCCTTTTACGAAACGGTCAGGAAGAAACATCTCTTTTTCTGGGTCAAACAGCTGAGAAATGGTACGGCTAGAAATAAAACCGTTTTTCTTCAGTTCAAGATAGATGTGAGAAGCCAACTCGCGGTTCTCTTCAGAGTGCGTGCTGTGGTAGTTGTCAAAGCTAATATCGAAACCAGCGAAGTCTTTTTGGTGCTCTTCGCTTACTGCTGCGATCATTTCTTCTGGCGAGATACCCATCTGTTGAGCTTTAAGCATGATTGGCGTGCCGTGAGCGTCGTCAGCACAGATGAAATTTACAGTGTTGCCACGTAGGCGTTGGTAACGAACCCAGATGTCAGCTTGAATGTGCTCAAGCATGTGACCTAGGTGGATCGAACCGTTAGCGTACGGAAGGGCGCAAGTTACCAGCAATTTTCTTGGATCGTTTGCCATACTTAATATTCGCTTATCTCGATAGGTATAAAAATTTGATGGATAATACTAACTCATGAAACCTCTAACTCCAAGGTGTCAGCGAATCGATTACCCTAGTTTTTTTGGGGTTCTGTAGCGCTTTACTCGGTGGTACGATGAAGTGATAAGGAGGGCCTATGCGCCAATTTACTTCAAAGCAAGATTTCTGTGATTGGTTGAACGAGTTTCGTCACCCAAATTTAACCCCTGGCTGGGCTGATGAGCCTAATTTAGTCAAGGTTGATCCTAATGGTTTTTTCGCCATCCAAATTCCTTACGCGGCCAATGATCTTGCCACTGCGATGCAGTGTTGGATTGAACATCAAGTTCGTACCGAGCAAGTGAGCCCATTTGAGTTTCAAATTAGTATTGCGCCGAAAGCGTTGCACACTCAGGTAACCACAGCGGTTAAAGGGGTGAAAAACATCATCGCGGTTAGTTCTGGTAAAGGTGGTGTGGGTAAATCAACCACTTCGGTCAACTTAGCCTTAGCGATCGCCCAATCGGGCGCGAAAGTGGGTTTGTTGGATGCCGACATCTATGGTCCATCAGTGCCGATCATGCTTGGCCAAGTGGAAGCAAAACCTGAGGTACGTGATAACAAATGGATGCAGCCGATCGCAGCGCATGGCATTTATACTCATTCGATTGGCTATTTAGTCTCTCAATCGGATGCGGCGATCTGGCGTGGACCAATGGCTTCAAAAGCCTTGGCGCAATTGATCAATGAAACCGAGTGGCCAAATCTCGATTATTTGGTGATTGATATGCCGCCGGGCACCGGTGATATCCAACTAACCTTGTCACAACAAATTCCGGTGACAGGTGCGGTGATCGTGACCACGCCGCAAGATCTTGCCTTAGCCGATGCCCGCAAAGGGGCTGCGATGTTTGATAAAATCGAAGTGCCAGTGATCGGTTTAGTAGAAAATATGAGTTACCACATCTGTAGCCATTGTGGCGAAAAAGAGCACATCTTTGGTTCGGGTGGCGCAGAGAAAATGTCAGCGGAATACGGTTTGGATATTTTGGCGCAAATTCCGCTGCATATTCACGTGCGTGAAGATCTTGATAATGGTGTTCCGACCGTGGTTGCAAGACCAGACTCTGAGCATACGGAACAGTACATGGCGTTGGCTGAATCGGTTTGTGCACGGATGTTTTGGCGTGGCGAAGTGAAGCCGGAAGCGATTGATATCACCTTGTTATAACGTCGATTTCATATAAGGAGTGGGCAGTTTCAAGCCAACTATAGCTAATTTTATACTGGTTAAACGTTTGCGTTGGTTTTGCTTATTCCTTTTTTGCTTTATCGTGAGAATAAAACTATTCCCTGCTGGAATCTCGGCAGGGTTCTCCCTATAATCAGGCGGTTTAATTAGGCACTGCTAACCATTCCATGCCACACTTTTAGCAGGCCACAGATCACCAATCAATTCATCGGGTGCAAGAATAATGTCTGATAATAATCAATGTGTCATCGTCGGTATTGCTGGCGCTTCTGCTTCAGGTAAAAGCCTAATCGCAAGCACTATTTATAATGAACTTCGTGAGAAGGTAGGCGATCATCAAATTGGTGTGATTACGGAAGATTGCTATTACAACGATCAGACTCATTTGAGCATGGAAGATCGTGTAAAAACCAACTATGACCACCCGAATGCGCTAGATCACAATCTATTGTGTGACCACCTAGAGAAACTGATCAAAGGTGAAGCGGTTGAAGTGCCAGAGTATAGCTACACAGAACATACTCGTATGACCAATACCACCACTATGACACCGAAAAAAGTGATCATTTTAGAAGGTATTTTACTGTTGACGGATCCACGCTTACGTAAGCTAATGCATGCGACCGTATTCATGGATACCCCTCTGGATATCTGCCTACTTCGTCGTGTTAAGCGTGATGTAGAAGAGCGCGGCCGTACGATGGAATCCGTACTAAAGCAGTACCAAGCAACAGTTCGTCCAATGTTTATGCAATTCATTGAACCTTCTAAGCAACACGCGGACATCATTGTTCCTCGTGGTGGTAAAAACCGTATTGCTATCGATGTACTAAAAGCTCACATTGCTAAATTGTTGAAATCTTAACAATACTCTCGCAATAGAGACTTTATTAATTTTTAGATAAGTGGCACTTTAAGTGTCACTTTTTTTTTGCCGCAAGTCAGCGCTGATTAGCGTAAACCTCGCCGTGAAGGGTTATACTTGCCGTAATCCCTGTTTATTTTTGGCCTTTGGCTGTGAAGTAAGGACACTGCTGATGAAAAAGCTTGCGTTAATAATCGCTATTCCTGTTGTAGCAATACTTGCGGTAGTACTCGCATTGGTATTGCTGGTTAACCCTAATCAATTTAAACCTCTTATCGTCGAACAAGCTAAGCAACAAACCGGCTTAGATTTAGTTATCGATGGTGATATTAGTTGGAAATTCTTCCCATCTGTTGGCTTTACGCTAGGCCAAACCGCGCTGAAAAACCCGCAAGGTTTTACTCAGCCTAACTTGTTTAAGGTTGAGCAAGTAGGTGTGGATGTTTCGGTTATGCCGCTCTTTAGCCAGCAGCTGGACATCGGTGAAATCACCTTAGATGGGGCTGAGTTCTACCTTGAAACTCGCAAAGATGGTGTTAAAAATATTGATGCGTTGAGCCAAAATCAAGCATCAGCGCAGCAAGAACCCGCGAATCAAGAAAGCAGTAGCAATGAAACTGCGCCAGCAGCATCTCCAGCGAGTGATTGGAGCATCAGCTTAGCGGGTGTGGCGATCACGAATGCTCTGCTGGATATTCAAGATCAGCAAACAGGTAGCCACACCAAGCTATATGATGTGTCATTGACCTTATCAGAGTTTGCATTTGATCAGTGGAGTAAAGCCGATTTTGCTGCCAAAGGTGAAACTAACCAACAAAAATTCACCGCGCAAGGCACCGCTGAACTGAATTTGGCCAAAGGTTTTAGCCAATACGCTCTGCGTAATATCGCCTTTGATGCGAGTTACAATGATGCCAATAATCAAATTGATGAAGCGAAAATCGAATTGGCGACTTTCGAGTTTGATAAAGCGAACGCGTTGAAATATTCAGTGAAAGGCACGGCGGCAGAGTTAGGTTTAAACCTGAAAGGTAACGCTCAGCTCAGTGTGGATAAAGCGCTATCAAAAGTAGTGATGAATCAGTGGGTGCTAGATGCTAACTTTGAAGGTGCCAGCCTACCGCAATCACCAATGAAAGTGGATATGCTGTCGGATCTCTCGTTTGATCTGACTAAAAACCATCTTAGTTTCATTCTTGAAAAGCTGACAGCAAACGCACTGCAATTTGACGGTAAGCTTGATGTCACGTTAACAGACATCCCTAAGATTGTGTTCAATCTGCATAGTCCAGATATCGATGTTGACGCGTTTTTAGGCCAGGGTAGCAGCGAGAAAACCGTCGCTAACTCTGAATCCGGCAGTAAGCCTGCGGCAGAAAAATCTTCTACACCAGCGGCGGCAACCACAGAGCAAGAGCCTGATCTCTCTGCGCTGAAATCACTGGATGTGACTGGTGCGATCACCATTGATAAATTCAAAGCTGCCAATGCCAAAATGCAGAATGTAACGGCGAAATTTAGTGTGAATCGCGGAGTCGCTAAGCTGACGTCATTTAATTCCAATCTCTATGATGGTTCAATTAAAGCCACCGCAACGTTAGATGCGCGCAAATCACCTGCGAGCTATTCTGCCAAATCATTCATCACAGGTGTTAAGGTGCAACCGCTGCTTATTGATGTCGCAGACAATGATAAGTTAGAAGGTACGGGTAACATCGATGTTGATGTCCGTGGTCGCAGTTTAACGCCGAGCGGCATTAAGCAGAATCTTGTCGGTACGGTAAAAATCAACTTTGCTGATGGCGCCGTGAATGGCTTGAACGTGGCACAATTGATTCGTGAAAACTACGCGAAATTCAAAGGCCAATCGCTTGAAGGCCAAGATGTGGCTAAGAAAACCGACTTTAGTGCCATGACCGCAACATTGACACTTAATAAAGGCGTGGTGAAGACGGATAACCTACATGCGCAGTCACCACTACTCCGTGTTCGTGGTGCAGGTAGTGCCAATTACATCAAAGAGACGGTTGATTTTACCATCAGCACTTCAATTGTGGGTTCGTTAGAAGGCCAGGGTGGTAAAGATATCGATGAGCTAAAAGATCTCACTATCCCAGTAAACGTTTCTGGTTCTTGGTCTAAGCCTAAATTTAAGTTGGTGTTTGATGACGTGCTGAAGCAAAAAGCCGAAAAAGAGATTAATCGTGGTTTAGAGAAGCTTGATGAAAAATTGGGCGATAAAATCAAAGATGAAAAGACTAAAGAAGCGGTGAATAGCTTGATCAAAGGCTTGTTCAATTAAGGTTCTATTGGGTCATTAAACTGCTTAGATAGAAATAAAAATCCCCATCACGCTCAATAGAGTTTGGTGGGGATTTTTGTTCCTGAGGTTAATCACTATCCATCAACATCGTTACTTAGTCATCACCTTGGCCGTCAACGAGCCGTTCTAGCGATCAGGTTGTAGGTTACTTTGTTAGTGTAAAATTGAAGAACTCACTGGTGCCATCATCGTTATCGCTGGCGACTACACCGCTGACGGCTGTATCACTTTGTTGAGTAAAGGCGACAGATTCTAGTTTAGTAATCAGGCGCTTATTGCCCTCCATCAGAGGGATCAAGTTCTGGCTAAGATCGACGGTCTTACTCGTACTGAGTTCATCAAGTTCAATCAGGCCGACATAGCTACCTAGGATCTCGCCATCGTTATAGGCATCACCTGTTGCTTCAATCGACGCGGTTAGCACGAGGCTTTCAGTTTCTTCCCAATATGCCGCACCAGAAAGACCGGCTTCAAAGCCTTCGACGACAGGTAGATTGACATGATAGGCCTTAATGTCATTCACCTGATCGACGGCGCCGGCAAGATACTCTTGGAATGTTTCCAAATCCAATTCAAAAATCACATTAGAGCCACCGTTACCACGGTTAATGATAAAGGCAGAATCATCAGATGTGGCTAAGCCTTCCACGTTGATCTCTTGCTCTGCACTGTAACCCGCTGCGACACGAAGATTTTTATAGAGCGGTTTTAGTGAACGCTCAATCTTTAGTTGTTTGTCTTGGCTAATGACAAATGCCCATTCACGCACGTCTAATTTACTGCCTGAACCGAGCATGACGAATGACGGTTTGCCACTGACTTCAATGTTGTCGAGCGCTTCGAAATCCGGCTTTACTTTTTTGACGATGCGACCATTCTCACGCACAGGGTATTCTTTGATCAGATCTTTTTCGACAATGGTAAATTCAGGGCTTAGCTGATAAAGCCAAGGTGAATCATCACCAACGGCGAAGATCTTTTTATCAACCACAACGACGCCGGAAGCCGAAGGTAAGTCGTTGTTCAGCGTACGGTTAGAAAACTCGAGCGTGGTCTCTTGAGCGACGGCTAACGATGAGAATGCACCTGAAAAAAGGGCCCCAATGCAAAGCGTTAAGAGTGTGTGCTTCATCTGTTTATTTCCTTATATGTAACAAATTGCAAGTTACGCTAGCACAGATGTTTAGCTTAATGGGGGGGAAGTCGGTCAAAAAGCGGTGAAGTTTGAGTCTGATTCCAGCGCTGGGGAAACAAATGTTGAAAAAGACTATTTACAGCATTATCTGAATTGAAATGCGTCGAAAAGTTCATTATGTTATTGTTTATTAACATAAATAACAGCAGCTAGCTAAGTGGGTGCCAGCTGACTGTTGGATGGTTTGAGTGTTAAAAAGAACGTAGAGTGATGAAATGGTCTACCAATCGACCCCTTTTAGCGCTTTCACACCCGATTCGAATGCGTGCTTGACGTTCTTAACTTCAGAGACAGTATCGGCCATTTCGATTAGGCTACGGTGTGCGCCGCGACCTGTGATGATCACCGATTGCATTTTAGGACGGTTGTTAAGGGCTTCGATGACCTCATCTAATTCCACATAACCATAACTGACCATATAAGTCAGTTCGTCAAACAAAATCACATCAAGATGTTCATCTTGCAACATGCGTTTGCACTCTTGCCAAACGACTTGCGCGGCATCGATATCCGCTTGTTTGTTTTGCGTTTCCCAAGTAAAACCGGTCGCCATAACTTGAAATTCAACACCCAACTTTTCAAGTAAGTTACGCTCGCCGTTATCCCAAGTTCCTTTGATAAATTGGGCGACAGCGCAATTTAAACCGTGGCCGACTGCGCGCGCTATGGTACCAAAGCCTGATGTTGATTTACCTTTACCGTTACCAGTGATGATAAGCAGCAAGCCTTTCTCTTCAGTGGCGGCAGCGACACGCGCATCAACCTCTTGTTTTACTTTTTGTTGTCTGGCTTTATGGCGGGCTTGTTTGGTCTCTTCAACTGACATGGGAATTCCTTTCTATGCATTGGTTTGGCTACATCATAGAGCAATGCGGTGTGCAGAAAAACTGATATCTAACCTTCAACACTAAGTAACTGAGGGTAAAAACGTCATCTTTTCTAGCCTTAAATCACTTCCATTTATCCTATTTATCCAATTAATCAGCGTATTTATGCAGTGGAAAGTAACTTTTAAATAATGAAACAAGCAAAAATTTGACGAGTTAGCATCAATACTTGACTAGAAATGTGCGAGATTATCGGTGTTAACTGAGTGAATTATCATCAACATAAGCATTCACTTTCCTTCTAATGTGTTGAAAAATAAAACTAAATTATTTCCCCTGTGTGTTTTTTGGTCGTTAATGGCCATTGTTTACCAATTATTATCCGCTCAGAAATGGAATGATAAAGCTCGATTTTTGCAATTTCCATATTTATAAATTAGGAGTAGTTTATTTTCCGCAACAGGAAGGCACTGCGAATAATTATATTCATTGATTCTTTTTATCGTTAGATAGAATAGAGCGAGACTAAAAGGTATAACTATGAAAGAAAGTACTGCTAGTAAAGATATATTATTGGCGATGAGGAAAATAATGTTATGCCAATTGACCTTCGGTCTTTTTGCAGTTGCATTTGAGGTATTATCTTCATTTCATAGAGAGTTAAATATTGAATCGGCGTTGATTGGTGTTTTCTTAGCAATTATTCCAGGTATGTTTGGGATGTTTGTGGCTAGCCGTAAAGTAAAATACAGACCTAATGTTGATTTAAAAGATTTAATGCAATTAAGCGGAAGTGTAAAACTAGTCTATACGGTAATTTCGTTTGCACTCGTTTTCCATTTTTTCAAAATGCGAAATGTCGTGATATTAATCAGCTATGCCATTACGTTCCTCGGTTACTTTGTTGCGCCACTTCTATATAAACAAGTACTCGATGATGATGCTAAGGAGGCGTAGGTGGAGAGTGTACAGACTGCTCATGAGTATATTGAACATCATCTGACATTTCTGACCAAGGGGACGGGTTTTTGGGCATTAAACATGGACTCAATGTTCATGGTTTGGATTCTTGGCTTTCTTTTTATTGGGATATTTAGATACGCGGTATCAAAGGGTACTCGTGGTGTTCCGGGGCGTTTGCAATGCTTCGTTGAAGTTGTGTTTGAGTTTGTAAACAACTTGGTGGGTGAAATCTTCCAATCAAAAGATAAGTTAATTGGTCCAATGGCACTCACCATTTTTGTTTGGGTGCTGTTGATGAATGCGATTGATTTAATCCCAGTTGATTTTGTTCCAGCTCTTGCTCGTTGGCTTGGTTTTGATCATTTCAGAGATCTGCCTTCGGCGGATGTGAATGTTTCAATGTCGATGGCCTTAGGTGTATTTTTCTTAGTGATTTTTTATACGCTTAAAGCAAAAGGTCTAGTTGGTTTTATTAAAGAGTTAACCACTCAACCATTTCAACATCCGTTGTTATATCCAGTGAACTTTATTCTGGAACTCGTAACGTTAATTTCTAAACCGATTTCTCTTGGTTTACGATTATTTGGCAATATGTATGCGGGTGAAATGATATTTATCTTAATTGCATTGATGCCATGGTGGATGCAATGGGCGCTAAGTGTTCCTTGGGCTCTATTTCATATATTAATTGTTTGTCTGCAGGCATTTATATTTATGGTTCTAACTGTTGTTTATCTAGCGATGGCTGTTGAAGAACATCATTAATATTTAAATTTATTTTCTAGTTTTAAATTATATACAAATATATCGGAGTTATTTATGGATATGGTAAGTGCAGTTCTTTACGTTGCTGGTGCACTATTAATTGGTTTAGGTGCAGCAGGTGCTGCTTCCGGTATCGGTAACCTAGCAGGTAAATATCTTGAAGGTGTTGCTCGTCAACCTGATTTAACCCCAATGCTACGTACACAGTTCTTTATCATGATGGGTTTGGTGGATGCGGTACCAATGATCGGTGTTGGTATTGGTCTATATATCATCTTCGCGGTCGCGTAATTGTCCTTAACCAGATCAAAACTAAGTACTGTCTGTTAATTAGGGGGCAAGATGAACTTAAACGCAACAATGCTTGGTCAAGCAATATCCTTTGCGATTTTTGTTTGGCTTTGCATGAAGTATGTATGGCCACCACTTGTCAAATTGCTGGATGAACGCCAGCAAGAGATCGCACAAGGCTTACGCAATACTGAAGATGCCGCGCAAGCGCTCGCGTTGACTCAAGCAAATTGCGAGCAAATGCTCGATCAAGCGAAAAAAGACGTCAATAAGCTGATAGAGCAAGGGCAAAAACGTCGTGCACAAATTATTGAAGAATCAGTAAAAGAAGCTGAAGAAGAGAAAGCACGCATTGTCGCTCAAGGTGATGTTGAGGTTGAAGCTGAACGTAATCGTCTTCGCCAAGAGCTTAAAGCTGAAATGGCAGATCTTGTCATTCAAAGTGCACAAAAGCTGATCAACAAAAATCTGGATACGGCATCAAACCGTGATCTTGTTGATCAGATGATTAAGCAAATTTAACGCAATAGGGAAGCAACATGTCAGATATTCAAACCATTGCTTACCCATATGCCAAAGCGGCTTTTGATTTTGCAAAAGAAAGTGACGCACTTGACGAATGGATGGTTGGGTTAAACCTCGTCACCAATGTGATGGCGCAGCCAAGTTTACGCCCTCAAGTGAAAGCTTTAGAGCAGGGAGGAAAATCTGAAGCAGATAACTTCTTGCACTTACTGTTCTCGATATGCGATGGATTTATTGATCTACATATTCAGAACTTGCTTAAGCTGATGGCAGAAAATCAGCGTTTAGTCGTCATGCGTAGTGTTGCTGATCTTTTTACTCAATTGAAAGATGACAACGATTTACGCCTTGATGTGACGGTGTCTACCTCAGAGCCTTTAGATGATGAGCAGCATGAAGAACTGCTGCAAGCTCTTGAGAAGAAGTTTGATCGTCATATCAACCTGACGAGCAAGATCGATAGAAGTCTTATCGGTGGCATGGTAGTTCAAGCCGGCGAGTTGGTGATTGATGGTTCATTGCAGACCTCAATTCAACGTTTAGCAACCAATTTGCACGTGTAGTAGGTATTTAATATGCAACTAAACTCAACAGAAATTAGTGATCTAATTAGACAACGTATTGAAACGTTTGACATTAGTACACAAGCACGTAATGAAGGCACCATCGTGTCGATTTGCGACGGTATCATTACCATCAATGGCCTTGTTGATGTGATGCAAGGTGAAATGATCGAGCTGCCGGGTAATCGTTACGCATTAGCTCTTAACCTTGAGCGTCACTCCGTTGGTGCGGTTGTGATGGGACCTTACGCAGACCTTAGCGAAGGTATGAAAGTCACAGGTACTGGCCGTATTTTGGAAGTCCCTGTCGGCACAGAACTTTTAGGTCGAGTGGTTAATACACTTGGTCAGCCAATTGATGGCTTGGGTGAAATCAACGCGAAGCAATACAATTCCGTTGAAATCATTGCCCCGGGTGTAATCGACCGTAAATCGGTAGATACACCAATTCAAACTGGCTACAAAGCCGTAGACTCCATGGTGCCAATTGGCCGTGGTCAGCGCGAGTTGATCATCGGTGACCGTCAAACCGGTAAAACAGCGATGGCGATTGATGCCATCATTAACCAAAAAGATTCTGGCGTAAAAGCCATCTACGTTGCGATTGGCCAGAAAGCCTCAACCATTGCAAATGTGGTGCGTAAGCTGGCAGAACACGGTGCGCTGGAAAACACGATTGTCGTCGTGGCATCAGCATCAGAATCAGCGGCGCTACAATACTTGGCTCCTTATGCGGGTTGTACCATGGGCGAATACTTCCGTGACCGTGGTGAAGATGCGCTGATTGTTTATGATGACTTGTCAAAACAAGCGGTCGCTTACCGTCAAATTTCTTTGCTACTAAAACGCCCGCCGGGTCGTGAAGCATTCCCTGGTGATGTTTTCTACCTTCACTCACGTCTACTAGAACGGGCAGCTCGTGTAAACGAAGCGTATGTTGAGCGTTTTACCAATGGTGAAGTCAAAGGTAAGAGCGGTTCGCTCACTGCATTGCCCATTATTGAAACGCAAGCTGGTGACGTATCTGCATTTGTCCCAACCAACGTAATCTCGATTACTGATGGTCAGATTTTCTTGCAAACTCAGTTGTTTAACTCTGGCCTGCGTCCTGCGGTTGACCCTGGTATTTCAGTCTCTCGTGTCGGTGGTGCCGCGCAAACCAAGATCATCAAAAAACTGTCTGGTGGTATTCGTACTGCATTAGCTCAATACCGTGAATTGGCTGCGTTTGCTCAGTTCTCTTCTGATTTGGATGACGCAACTCGTCGTCAAATTGATCATGGTGAGCGAGTGACTGAGTTGATGAAGCAAAAGCAATACGCACCAATGTCAGTCGCTGAGCAAGCAACGGTTATCTTTGCGGCTGAGCGCGGTTTCCTCAATGGTGTTGAATTGGCAAAAGTAGGCGCATTTGAAGAAGGATTGATCGCTTATGCGAAATCTAACTTCTCTGCGTTGATGGCAGAAATCAATGCCACTGGCGATTTCAACCAACCAATCGAAGCCGAGCTTACCAAGCTATTAGAAGAGTTTGTTGCATTGCAATCTTGGTAATTGCGTCATCCTTGAATAGATAAGAGCGGAGCTTTTTATGGCAAATACAAAAGAGATTCGCACGAAGATCGCCAGTATTAACAGTACGCAAAAGATCACCAGTGCGATGCAAATGGTAGCCGCCAGCAAAATGCGTAAGGTGCAGGAGAACATGGAAAAGACTCGCCCTTACGCAGCAGGTATGCGTCGAGTGATCAGCCATGTATCGGCTGGGACGCTTGAATACAGTCATCCATTTCTGATGGAACGAGAAGTGAAGCGTGTCGCTTATATCATCATCTCATCAGACCGTGGTCTATGTGGTGGTTTGAATATTAACTTATTCAAGAGAGTGCTCAGTGAGATGCAGCAATGGCGCGCAAAGGGCGTTGATGTGGATACCACATTGATTGGCTCAAAAGCGATCAGTTTTTTTCACGGTGTGACTCATGTAGTGGCTCAAACTTCAGGGCTGGGTGACCAACCAAAATTGGAAGATTTACTCGGTACCGTACAAGCGATGCTTGAACACTATAAACAAGGTGAAATTGATCGCTTGTATATTGCGTTTAATGAGTTTGAGAACACCATTGTTCAAGCTCCGACAATCAAGCAGCTATTGCCTTATCCGAAAGACGATTTGGATAGTGATGCGAAGAAAAAATCGCGTTGGGATTATATCTACGAACAAGATCCGCGAGTGATCTTAGATGAGCTAATTCAACGTTATATCGAGTCTCAAGTGTACCAAGGTACAGTGGAAAATGTCGCGTGCGAACAAGCATCTCGTATGGTTGCGATGAAGGCGGCAACCGACAATGCAGGCCAACTGATCGACGATCTGCGTTTGGTGTACAACAAAGCCAGACAAGCGGCCATCACTCAAGAATTGAGTGAAATCGTATCCGGCGCGCAAGCGGTATAAAGAACATTCCGAGGTTAATAATGAGTATCGGCAAAATTGTAAAAATCATCGGCGCTGTCGTTGACGTAGAATTTGAACATAATACCGGCCCACGTGTGTATGATGCGTTGCGTTTAGTGGATGAAGAGTTTTCATCACTGGTATTAGAAGTACAACAACAACTGGGTGGTGGCATCGTACGCTGCATAGTAATGGGTTCATCAGACGGCCTGCGCCGTGGTCTTGCGGTACGCGCAACTGGCGAGCCAATCACTGTGCCCGTGGGCGAAGAAACCCTTGGTCGTATTATGAATGTATTGGGTGAACCAATCGATGAGTGTGGTCCAATTGGTGAAAAACTCAGTTATGGTATTCACCGCCCAGCACCAAGCTATGAAGAGCAAGCGAATAGCACTGATCTATTAGAAACTGGCGTAAAAGTTATCGACCTTGTATGTCCTTTTGCCAAAGGCGGTAAAATTGGTCTGTTTGGTGGTGCCGGTGTTGGTAAAACTGTCAACATGATGGAGTTGATCAATAACATTGCGAAAGCTCACTCTGGGTTATCGGTTTTCACTGGTGTTGGTGAACGTACCCGTGAAGGTAACGATTTCTACTTTGAGATGAAAGAAGCCGGTGTTCTGGATAAAGTGGCGATGGTTTACGGCCAAATGAACGAGCCACCGGGTAACCGTCTACGCGTTGCACTAACAGGCCTAACCATGGCTGAACGCTTTCGTGATGAAGGCCGTGACGTGCTGCTGTTTATCGATAATATTTATCGTTATACCCTTGCAGGGACAGAAGTATCCGCGCTGTTAGGTCGTATGCCGTCAGCGGTTGGCTACCAGCCAACGTTGGCTGAAGAAATGGGTGTGCTTCAAGAGCGTATCACCTCTACTCGCTCAGGTTCGATTACCTCGATTCAAGCGGTATATGTACCAGCGGATGACTTAACGGATCCATCACCAGCAACGACTTTCGCGCACTTAGATGCGACCGTGGTGTTGTCTCGTAACATTGCAGCGCTTGGTTTATACCCTGCGATTGACCCACTGGACTCAACATCACGTCAATTGGATCCATTAATTGTTGGTCAAGAGCATTACGAAGTCGCACAAAATGTACAGATGACACTGCAACGTTATAAAGAGCTGAAAGACATCATCGCGATATTGGGTATGGATGAGCTATCAGAAGAAGATAAACAACTGGTGTCACGCGCACGTAAAGTAGAGCGTTTCCTTACTCAGCCTTACCATGTAGCCGAAGTATTTACTGGACAAAAAGGTGTCTTTGTTCCGCTTAAAGATACCATAGCAGGCTTTAAAGGCTTGTTATCAGGTCAATACGATGACATTCCAGAACAAGCCTTCTTGTACTGTGGTTCAATTGATGAAGTGCTAGAGAAAGCCAAAAAACTATAACGGCTAAGGAGTACATATGGCGATAGCAGTAAGTGAGAATACCTTTGAGCTTCAAATTGTCAGTGCTGAAGGTACGATCTTTTCTGGTCCTGCTCATGCCTTAGCGATTTCTGGTGCCAGTGGTGAGTTAGGGATTCGTCCTGGTCACTCACCACTGATCAGTAACGTTAAACCGGGTATTGCCAGTTTTGTGACTGAACTTAAGCAAGAGCCAACCATCTTGTATATTTCAGGCGGAATGCTTGAAGTGCAACCAGATACGGTGATGGTGCTGGCGGATACAGCGCTGCATGGCAGGGATATTGATCAAGCTCGTGCTGAAGGTGCCCGCCAAATGGCATTAGACAACATTAACCACTCTCAAGTGGGGAGTGTGAGCTTTGAGCAAGCACAGTTGGAACTGAGCAAAGCCTTGGCTCAATTACGAGCAGTAGAATTGGTAGGGCGCTTTAAGCGCCACTAAACAGTCACATCAAGCTTATAAAAAGGATTGAGTACAAACTCAATCCTTTTTTTATCGCAAACAACACTTATCTTCACTTTCCGCTAAAGGACATTTGTGCTGATGGCTTATCTCGCTATGATAAAGACAGGTCAGAGAAATGGCATGAAAGAATAACGGTAAGGAACCCAAGATGAAGAAAATACTGGTGGTTTGCATGGGCAATATTTGTCGCTCACCCACAGGTGAAGCTGTGTTACGCGCTAAAGCGAAGCAACTTGGCTTAGAAGTAGAAATCGACTCTGCTGGCACAATTGGCTATCACCAAGGCAACCTTCCTGATGCGCGCTCAAGAGAAGCGGGCGAGCGCCGTGGTTACTCATTTAAAGGGATTCGCTCGAGACAAGTTGAAGTGGCTGATTTCGCGTATTTTGATCTTATTTTAGCCGCGGATCGTGCCAATATTAACGACCTAAACGAAATTTGTCCTGAGCCATACCAAGACAAAATTAAGCTCTATCTAAGTTATGGGCAATCTGAACATCAAGAGATTCCCGATCCCTATTATGGCGGAGAGCAGGGCTTTGAGTTGGTGCTCGACCTGCTGGAAGAAGCGGCCGAGCAAATACTGCAACAGTAATGAGTTAGTTTATTGATTTTGGCGATTAGGCGGCCACGACTCGGCCGCTGAAATAATCATTGGCAACGATATATTCGGTATTTCTGATCACTTCATCTTGTACTTCTGCCCAGTGCTGACCATTTTTTTCGCTGCAAGGAACGACCCCACCAACTCGAATATTGAATGGAGTTAATTCTTTCGCCCAGCTCTGGGTAAACCCCGCCACCATAGAGGAAGCGTTATCAAACCCGGTGATAGCCTTGTTCTCAGTATGGCCAATAACATTCACAATCACGCCATTTTTTTTCTCATTCCGCATACGCTCTGCTGTGGCTTGACCAAAGCTAAATAGGGTATTGGCCATCATGGCAAGATGCTGTGAAAACACGTGGCTCGCCCCTTGGTCAAAAATGTCCGGCATCGCTTCGGCTGTGAAACTGTTGATCAATACATCGGGCGATGAGTTCAGGGTGCTGTCCATGAAGTTGAACAGTTGGTGGATAGATTGAATCGAATGATCGTCTAACGGGTACTGATGAACATTGTCGGTTACGCCACGACAACGTTGATAAGTTTCGTTGAGTAGACGTTTATCCGTATCACACACAACCACCGTTGCGCCAAGTGATGAAAAGTGTCCCGCTAAGGTGCTGCCAGTTTGTGATCCTGCGGTTGTCACTAATATCACCGCGCTTCCTATATTCATAAACAAACATCTCCATATAAATTGGACGAAAATTCTGTTCACAAAGAATGGTAGATAAAATGTTATTTAGATGTGAATAAGGTCAAATAAGTTGTGCATATATTTCATTGAGTGTTCATAATTTGCGTTTATTCACATTCTGTTACCGTGTTTCAGTATGTGTCACTTATTTGAGAATTATATGGCTTAAGCCTGAGCCTGAATTTGATAGGTACGCTGAGCCGTGACCAGCTGATTATATAAATCAAAGGGCATCAGCTTTTTCGCCGCCTTACTGCCGAGTTGGCTCTGCTGGTGAACGGAAAGGTTATGGTAAACCTCTTCGGGGAGATCGTGAGTTTGTTCCGGCCGATAAACCAGCACTTCCGGCACCAGATAGTGCGCCAACTTTGCACTGGCTAAACCACCATGGTGGAACTGGTGTGCCTGTTGGGCTGAGATCTGGTAAGAACTTTGATCGGACCTGAGTTGTTGCGGTGCTTGCAGATCGAAGCGTTGCCGTAAAGAGGCATCGGTAATTTCAGTGGTGTCAATTTGTTCGACTGGCGTGTTATCACGCACATCGTTAGAGAACATTGAGACCAGTAATGCAAAGTCGGCACGACGCCCTTCATGGACAGCGTGGTTAATACCACGGCTGAAATGAAGCTCGCTGATGGTGCTGATGTTATTAATGGTTTCGACTGGCATTTTGTTCCTCTCTGCTCAGTTAAATTAACGGCGAGAGAGCGAGAAACTTTAAGTAATTTTGTTACCAGAATAAAAAAAGCCTGCTAGATGCAGGCTTTTTAATCAATTTGCGCTTAGGCTAAATTATTTTGCTAGGTTTTCTGCAACGAAATCCCAGTTAACCAGTGCCCAGAAGCCGCCCATGTAATCAGGACGAACGTTGCGGTAGTCGATGTAGTAAGCGTGTTCCCACAGGTCAACCGTTAGAAGAGGTGTTGTACCTTCTTCTGTCAGTGGTGTTGCTGCGTTAGAGGTGTTAACGATCTCTAGAGAACCGTCAGCTTTTTTAACAAGCCAAGTCCAAGAAGAACCAAAGTTGTTGATTGCAGAATCAGTGAACTTCGCTTTGAATTCTTCGAAAGAACCGAATGCCGCGTTGATTGCGTCTGCCACTGCACCTGTTGGTTCGCCACCTGCGTTTGGCGCTAGGCAGTGCCAGTAGAACGTGTGGTTCCAGATTTGAGCTGCGTTGTTGAATACGCCACCAGTAGAAGTTTTAACGATCTCTTCTAGTGTTTTGCCTTCAAACTCAGTGCCAGGGATAAGACCGTTTAGCTTAACAACGTAAGTGTTGTGGTGCTTACCGTGGTGGAAATCTAGCGTTTCAGCTGAGATGTGTGGTTCTAGTGCGTCTTTTGCGTAAGGAAGAGCTGGTAGTTCGAATGCCATTGCTCGGTTCTCCATTATAGGTGGAAAGAGTGACCTCTTTCGATTGCTTCCAATTAATTGTTATTTTATCCGAATCGGCCTAGGCCGTTTCGTTGTCGATTCGACTGACTGTCGCCTAGTTTAGCAAGTTTTTGCTTGAATAAAAGCATGCAAATGTAAATTATCTAGGTGAAAGTTGGTATCTAAGTGTTTATTAAAGCACACAAAATACAAGGAATTAGCAGCTAAATGTTGTAAACGTGGGCCCTATTCACATTCTTTAACGATGACTTTTTGTCATAGCTAGGAAACAAACAGTCTAATTCCCTAAACATTCTGTGCTTTTTATTCTGCGTTAATGGTTTAGAATATGGCGATATATTGCAGTAACGCCATCAAGAGGAAGCAATGGAAACTATTGATAAAATTAAGCAGCAAATCGCTGAGAACGCAATCCTTCTATACATGAAAGGTTCACCAAAACTACCAAGCTGTGGTTTCTCTTCTCAAGCTGCACAAGCACTTATGGGCTGTGGCGAAAAATTTGCTTACGTTGATATTCTGCAAAACCCAGATATCCGTGCTGAGCTTCCTGCTTACGCACAGTGGCCAACTTTCCCACAATTGTGGATTGAAGGTGAGCTAATCGGTGGCTGCGACATCATCATGGAAATGTTCCAAAAAGGCGAGCTTCAACCATTAGTGAAAGAAGCGGCAGCACGCGTACAAGGTGATGCGGAATAAGTACCCCATCAGATAATACTGTTTAAATTTACAGTTTTTCTTGAATTATTAAGGCCACATTGGATAATGTGGCCTTATTTATTTGTGCAGATTTAATTTATGTCTCGTCTGTTTATCGCTGAAAAACCAAGCCTTGGTCGCGCTATTGCGGCGGCTCTACCCGGGCCAAAGAAAAACGATCAAGGGTTTATTCGCTGTGGTAACAATGACGTGGTGACGTGGTGTATTGGCCACTTGCTAGAGCAGGTTGAGCCAGACGCTTATGACGAGCGCTATAAAAAATGGAATCTGGCTGATTTACCGATTGTGCCGCAACAATGGCAGCTCCGGCCGCGGAAAAGCGCTAGCAAACAGCTGACAGTAGTGCGTAAACTCCTCAAAGATGCCGATCAAATTATCCATGCGGGCGACCCTGATAGAGAAGGACAGTTGCTGGTGGATGAGGTACTTGATTATTGCAAAGTCACTAAGAGCAAAAAAGAGTCTGCTCAGCGTCTTTTGATCAGCGATTTAAACTTACCTGCGGTCAAGCGAGCCTTGTCTAACATGCGCAGTAACCGTGACTTTATTCCATTGTCAGTTTCTGCATTAGCACGCTCTCGAGCGGATTGGCTTTATGGTATGAATATGTCCCGAGCTTATACCTTGCTTGGCCAAAAAGCGGGCTATCAAGGCGTACTGTCTGTTGGCCGAGTGCAAACACCGGTATTAGGTTTGGTGGTGCGTCGCGATGAGGAAATTGAAAACTTTATTCCGCGTGATTACTTCTCTTTACATGCCTTAATCCCTTATCAAGGTGAGTCTGGTGGCTTTGATATCCGCGCAAAATGGCAACCAAGTGAAGCGTGTCAGCCTTGGCAAGATGAAGAAGGCCGTGTTCTGAATCGTAAATTAGTTGAAAATGTGGCCGCTCGTATTATAAATCAACCCGCGACGGTGATTGAATCGGAGCAAAAGCAAACTAAGCAAACTGCGCCATTACCGTATTCTTTGTCTGCGCTGCAAATTGATGCAGCCAAACGCTTTGGCATGAGTGCCCAACAAGTACTCGATACGTGTCAGTCACTATATGAAAAATATAAGCTGATCACTTACCCGCGTTCTGATAGTCGATATTTACCCGTAGAACATTTTGCTCAAGCTCCGTCAGTATGTGAGGCGATTGCCAATAATGCTCAAGAGTTGGCAAGTGCTGTGCGTGGCGCCAATTTAAGCCAAAAGTCCAAAGCGTGGAACGATAAAAAAGTGGATGCCCACCATGCCATTATACCGACACCGAAAAAAGCCGCTTTGAACGCACTTTCTTCCTATGAAATGAAAGTCTACCAACTGATTGCACGCCAATATTTAATTCAGTTTTATCCGGCAGCAGTCTACGCCGAGGCTAAGTTGGTGTTTGATATTGCTGGTGGGAAGTTTATTGCCAAAGGGCGTCAATTAGTGACAGCTGGCTGGAAAGTGCTGATGGGGAAAAGTGACGATGAAGATAGCGGTGTTGACAGCGTTCCGCCATTGGAAAAAGGGCGAGTATTGACTTGCCGTGAAGGTGAATTAAAACAACACCAAACTGAACCACCTAAGCATTTTACTGAAGCGACGTTATTACAAGCGATGACGGGGATTGCCCGCTTTGTTGCCGATAAAGAATTGAAAAAAATTCTGCGTGATACTGACGGTTTAGGTACAGAAGCGACTCGCGCGGGTATTTTGGATACCTTATTCAAGCGCCAATTATTAACGCGCCAAGGTAAAAGTATTTTAAGCTCTGCCGCCGGTCGAGGCTTAGTTAATGCTTTACCAGATGAGTCAACCTATCCGGATATGACGGCGCATTGGGAGCATCAGTTGCAAGCGATGGCAGAACGTAATCAAGCATATCAACCCTTTATGAGTGATTTGCTCGCGAGAATGGATGCATTGATGGGACACGTAAAACAGGGCGTCGTACCAGAATCCTTGCGTTATTTGCCTAAGGTGGAAAGGCCTGCATTCAAACGTCGTAAGCGCAGTACAAAAAAAGCACCATCCGCTAAGAAATCATAGAACAGTAATATTGTGCTGATGAAAGCGGCATAGTGATGATGCCGCTTATCGATCAATCAAACAGGTTTTCGTTATCAACGATGGCCCCTTTTACGTCTGTTTGTGTTAATACCCGTTTGCCTAACTGATTTTTGACCTGTCGACCTAAATCGACAAGGGCATCTCTATTGGCTTGGGTTTGCCGTTTACCTGTACTTCTCAAACAATAATTTAGTTCGTGATCTTCACTAAAGTTAACCAAATGTCGGTCAGCCATGCTCATGCTCCTTATTGAGTGAAATCATAATAAGTCTGGAGCGAAGCGCAAAAAATTCAAGCAATCAGAAAAAAATAATGGATTTTACGTTTAAAAATGCCATGACAGTATTAGAGAGCGGACAGTATAAAGGTCACCGGTGGTGTATGAATAAGGCTTAGCCTTCAATACATTAGCAACCAATAACTGACTGCTGCAGAGATAACCATCATGGTGATAAAAGCCATCACAGCACCGATTGATCCGGCGATGACGCCAAGCAAAAGCATTAAACGAGAAGGACGCATAACTTACAAATCTAATTGATAACTATTTACATTAAATCTAAGTTGTCGATTAATAGCAAGCTGTTAACATAGTTCATCTTGATTTTGATGTGAATACTTGCCTATCCATGATTCCAGTCATCTACCATCCGATCTACTCTCAGTTGTCTCTCCCTGAGGGGCATCGTTATCCAATCGATAAATATCGTCTTCTTTATCATGCGCTTACTGACAAAATGCAGGGAGAGTGGGCAAATCGCTTTATGGTGTTTCAACCTAAGCCGTTAACTCAAGCGACGATCAGTCAGTATCACTGCTCTGACTATATTGATGCTTTGGTGAATGGCCGGTTACCAGCGGTGAAAATGCGTCGAATTGGTTTCCCTTGGAGTGAAGCGTTGATTGAACGCACATTTACCTCGGCTGGTGGTACCTGGTTGACGACGCAACTGGCAATCGAGCAGGGGATCGCTATCCATCTAAGTGGTGGTTATCACCATGCACACTATGATTTTGGTAGCGGATTTTGCTTAATTAACGATTTAGTCCTTAGTGCCAAACAAGCATTAACGCTGGAAAAGATAGATCGAGTTTTGATTGTGGACAGTGATGTACACCATGGTGACGGTACCGCAACCATGTGTAGCGATGATGAACGTATTATCACGCTCTCTTTTCATTGCGACAAAAATTTCCCGGCTAGAAAACCAAGTTCGGATATTGATATTGGATTTGCACGAGAGACACAAGATAACGAATTTCTGGAGCATTTCTACTCTGTGGTTGAAACAACCATTAACTTGTATCGGCCAGATGTGATTATCTACGATGCGGGTGTCGATATTCATCAAGATGATGAGCTTGGTTATTTTAATATATCAACGCAGGGCTTATATCAACGTGACCGCTTTATTCTTGCATTAGCGCAGCAACGTAACATTCCGATTGCTTGTGTTGTGGGCGGCGGTTACCGCAGTGTGCATCGAGATTTGGTCCCAATGCACATGCAGTTGTTACAAGCTAGTGCTGAAATTTACTCTGGCTGACAGATTTATTGTGGCTGACTATTGTGGTTCTGAGCGGGTGATTACAGCACAATTTTTTCCCGCACGCTTAGCTTGGTACATCGCCATATCTGCTTGATGCATAAGCTCATCAAGATGGGTGTGTACAGAGCGCTCCACAATCCCCCCGATACTAATGTTTATTTGGTCATAAGCCTGTGGTGCAACCTCGATCGGAGCTTGCAGCATCTGGATGAGTTTGTTGGCTAATTGCTCTGGCTGGTCGAGATGTTTGTCATTGTGCAATAGCACGGCGAACTCATCTCCGCCTAGGCGGCAAAGTAGTGCATTATTACCAAAGGTTTTTGTCATCATCTCCGCAACGTGGATCAATGCCTTATCTCCGGTCGCATGGCCGTATCTGTCGTTGATAGATTTAAAATCATCAAGGTCGATATAAATCAAACATAGCGGCTTTTGCCATTTCGTATAGGAACGAATGAGCTGCTCGGATTTGCTCCTAAATGCCCAGCGGTTGAGTAAGTTAGTCAAGCTATCATAGTGTGCGAGATAATGTATCCGCTTATCGTCACGATATTTACGCAGTTGATAGTGGGTGATTAGCGCGGCAAGAATCGCACTAATACCAAAGCCCAGTACAAACAACGTAGCGTGCGAAATCAGTGCATTATACAGGTTTAACTGCTGGTCAAATGAACTAAACGAAACCAATTTCCATCTTGTCGAATCATTGCTGCTAACGTGATATTCCTGAAAACAATAAGGGTTGTCGCGGCCAAGACTGCCGACAGACTCGATGGTCATGATGCCATTTTTGGTTTCAAATTGACCTTTTTGAGTTTGTTTTATTTGTTCTGCTACCGTGGGAAACTGAGAATAGATGGTTGCCGATTTTGATGCATCAAACATGAAGGCAAATTCAAGCTCAGGCTTAGCGTGGTTATATAAAAAATCACCAGCACTGTTAATCAGCATATAGTTAGTACCACTATTGAGATTAAACAGCTCAAGCCCGTCCAACAGGTAATGCGCGAGATAGTTGATGACCACGACACCTTGTTTAGTTCCCGACTCATCAAATACTGCCGTCGCAATGCGAATCATTGGTTTGAATGGTATTTCAATTTGACTATGTTCGATATTGAGGTCGAGAGGGGATACATAGATTTTTCGGCAGCCGAGCCGTAGTACTTCATCGAAATAGTAACGGTGTAGTTTATTTTGTAGTGCCTCTTTAGGCACGATTGTCGGTACCCCATCATTGAAATTGATGCGAATGACTTCATTGCCTTTTATATCGAGATAACGGATTTGATCATAGATCTCTTTACGATGGCTAATCACTTTAAGGGCATTGGCAAACTGTTGAAGTTGCGCCTGTTTTTGTTCACTTTCTGGTAGAGCGGCGGTGTGATAGATCTTCCGTTGCGTCAAAATATCTGCCAGTAATGCGGTTTCTTTCACCACTGAGCTCATTACCCACTCGATGTAATCTTTTTTACCTTCCAGTAGCGCTTTTTGTTGCACTTGAATATTACTTGCACGTGTCTCCATCTCCGAATTTAGGTCGTAGTAAAAAATGGCGATAAACATGCAATTCAATAAGAGGAAGATTGCGATGAATCGAGAAATGTAAAAACGAAATTCAGAGGTAGGTAAACGGTTCATTCAGTGTTTATAGTTTGTCGTTAGCGTGTAGGGAAAAGGCTGAGGATTATAGGTATCAGGCAGGGGTTTGGGTAGTGAAATATGCAAAAAAATGAGTATTCTCAATAGCGAAGAGTTATTAGGTTTTGGAATCTTACGAGGTAATCGTTTCCTATAAAAAACCAGCGCATTTCAGCGCTGGTTTTATTGGTAGTAGGCTCACTTGAGGGTTAGCCCAGCATACTAAAGCCGCAGATGGTAAAGAGTACCGTTGCCATTATCCCGGTCACGATCGCGTAGGGGAATTGAGTTCGGATGTGATCGATATGGTCGTTTTTTGTCGCCATAGAAGAGACAATACCGGTATCACTGATTGGAGACGTCATATCACCGAAAATGGCACCAGAGATCGCAGCTCCAATCATCAATTGTGGTTCAATACCGACCGCGGCGCCAATCTGGATACCGATAGGGATCATGATGGAGAAGGTGCCCCATGAGGTTCCGGTAGAGATCCCCATCACAACAGCAATTAAAAATACAAAGGCGGCTGAGAAACCGGAAGGGATCACGCCGTCGATCGCTTGGGTAATATAGGCGCCGGTATTGAGATCACCCGAGATGTTACCCATTAAGAAAGCCAGTGTCATGATCGCACCAAGTGGGATCATCGAGGCGTAGCCATCAAATAGGTGAGTAAAAAAGCTGTCGATGGTCAACAGCTTCTTACCAACGAAGTAAATAAATGAGCATAGCGTTCCTAGCATCACGCCCCAAAAGACAGAGGTTGAGCCTGAGCCATTGGAAATGTCGCCTCCACCAGTAATGTATAAACCAATCGGAACCATCAAGATGGTGGGAATCAGCGGAACTAAAAAGTTAAGCAGTGATTCTTTATCCTGAGCTGACTCGACAATGCTCACATCGTCTTCCGATGTAATCGGGAAAGCGCCGTCACGCAGTTCTTTACCACTGGCGGCTCTGACTTCCGATTCACCCATTGAGCCCCATTTGAAACCCGATAGGATGTAAAATAAAACGGACGCTAACGATAGCCAGGCCATAAAGTTGTACACCATTGAACCGGCTAAGATGGCAAAGGGTTCGCCATCAAGAAATCCTTTTGAGACTTGAACGCCGATAACGCCCATCATTGCCGCGCCCCAACCATTGATCATAATACTCGAGCAAACAGACACACACGAAGCTTGAATAACATAAGCCATCTTTTCACGTGATACGCCGTAGCGCTTGGCCAGCTCGCTGGTGGATGTGCCCGCGGCCATGATAGAAATTGATGACTCAATGAAAATGACACTGGTAATGAACATTGCCAGTAATTGAACTGCTTTTTTGTTGTTGATGATGTTGGCTTTTTCGGTCAAATAACGAACTAGCGCTTTAGTGCCGCCTGTGACTTGGATAAGACGGATCAGTCCGCCAACCATAAAGCAGAACAAAATGGTTCTTGTTGAACTGGCTGAGGCAAAAATGCCGACAATACCATCTAATGTCGATTCCACGCCGAGTAGCGGATTAAAGCCATTTAGCACGGTGAAGCCGACAAAAATACCCGCCAGTAAAGATAGAATCACCTGTCTGGTCACAATCGCCAGACCAATCGTAACCAAGGGGGTAATAATGGTCCAAATACCGTAATCAACCATCGCTTAACCCTCTAATGCTTGTTGTAGATCGTCGATAAGATCATCAGCATCTTCGATACCAATCGAAAGACGTAAGGTTTCAAAGTAAATCCCCATCGCTTCTCGCTCTTGTTTTGGTACCGAACCATGTGACATTGAAGCGGTGTGATTGATCATGCTCTCTACGCCACCTAATGATTCTGCTAACACGAAATAACGCAGCTTAGCGATGAACTGTCTTACTTGCTCTTCACCACCGGCAAGTCGAATAGTGACAACCGCCCCTCCGGTTTTCATCTGACGTTGGCACAATGCATGTTGTGGATGAGATGCGAGGCCTGGGTAATGAACTTCCGTGATCTTTGGGTGATTTTCTAAGAACTTCGCGACTTTTAGTGCGTTAGCGCAGTGACGTTCCATGCGAACATCGAGGGTTTTTAAGCCGCGTAGTGCAAGATAAGAATCAAATGGCGAAGCGATAGCGCCGACTGTGGTCTTATATGCGTTGATTTGAGTTGCCAATTCAGGGTTATTGGTAATCAAAGCGCCGCCAATAACATCGGAGTGACCACCAATGTATTTGCTCGTAGAGAGCATCACCATATCAGCACCAAGATCAAATGGGCGTTGGTTCCACGCAGTCGAGAAAGTGTTATCGACACAAGTGGTAATATTATGTTGTTTGGCTAGATCACAGATCGCTTCAACGTCGACCAGTTCTAGTAATGGGTTTGTTGGCGTTTCAATCCAAATCAATGCCGTGTTATCGCGAATTTCAGCAGTAACGGCATCGAGATCGTTTAAGTTCACATAGCTAAATTCTAAGCCAGAGGTACGAGTACGTAAGCTTTCAAATAAGCGATACGTTCCACCATAAACGCTCGACATTACAATTACATGCGCATCTTTAGATAGCACCTCTAAAGCAAGTGATGTTGCCGCCATGCCAGACGCGGTGGCCGTAGCATAAATGCCACCTTCAAGCTCGGCTAATGCTGTTTCGTAAGCATTGCGTGTTGGGTTACCGCAGCGTGAATAGAAAAACTCACCACTCTCACCGAGATTCGGTTGAATGAATGAGCTTGCGGTCACGATTGGTGGAAAGATGGCGTTGTTGCCTTTATCTGTCTGATTTCCGCCGTGGATGGCAATGGTGGCAATTTTATTGCTTTTCATAAGACGTCCTTGCTCACTCTGGTGTGAGTAAACATAAAAATAGAGTAGGTGCTTTGGTCGCTATTTTAATCTGTAACAGTAGTAAGGGGTAAGCGTTTTATTCTACCTGCTTGGCTGGGAATGGCTTTTATGACCGAATTTTGACAGAGAGGTAAGTGATAAAGCAGTACCTTCACTTGTGCTGGGTACTGCTTTATATGAGAACAGGATGGCTTAGTGGGTGAAGCGAATGCGCAGGCTTTGCTGACTATCGAGTTTGACGTTATCGAAGCTATCGAGCTGGTGGTGTTTGATGAGTGCGCGTAGATTATCTACGTAGGCTTCACCACGAGTAGAGTAGTGTGATAAGGCTTGAACAAGTTCATGGCCTGTCAGCTTGTTTTGCTCACGCAACTGATGACGTAAGTGCCAAAGCTCTTGGTAGGCTCCGGTGGTATTGAGGTTGTGCATATAGCTGGCCGTGCCTTGAAAAAGATCATCAAACGCCGCAACTTTGACATGTCCGCCAGGGGTGGTGAGGTATTTACCGCCATGGGCAGGAAGATGTTCACCATACAAGCTATTACCTTTGATGGCGAAATGACTGGTTCCCCAACCACTTTCATCGATGCCTTGTGCTAGCACCATTCCAACGGGAATAATATCCACATGCAGCAGGAGATCTTGGATGTTATTCGATTTGACATTGTATGAAGCATAGAGTTGATTGAGCCATTGCGTTTCACTGCTTGACCACTCGCTTGCAGGTTTATTGGCAAGCGCTTCAATTTGATGGCGAACGGCTAAAACTTGATCGTTAACCGCTTGGATGGTTGGTAGTAATAAGCGAATAAACCCGGATGTTTTTTGCTCTACCGGCAGGTTGTTGAGATCATCAGGGAGGTTTTCAATAAAGTATGCCGGTAAGCTTGAGGTCTTTGCGACGTTATCCAGTTGGTAATGGTGCTGTTTAAATAGCGTGATCAGTTCTGGTGCTGAGTGCAGCGTTTGCACTTCAATATTTGGGTAAGGTTGGCTGAGCTGATCAGGAGAAAGAGGCAGCTTAGCGTGAGCGAGAGTGAACGTTGAAACCAACAGAGAACAACAAGCAAAAGTTGCAAAAACAGGTTTTAATAAGGACATAGTTACCATTCCTTTGTTTATCATTAGGCTTATAAACCTAAATTAGTATAGGCGAACATTATCCTCCCAGAATTCCATATTATGCAAATAGTTACTAGATAGTTGATGAGCTCGTCAGCGTTATGCCTTTCTATCTACCTTCTGACCACTTGATGTATATTGAATAAATCACTGTTAATGGTCGCGACGGTATATTCAAATGGTGTGCCATCATCAAAAGAGACCAGTTCACGCAGTTCAATCATTGCTTGCCCTTCGTCGACTTTGAGTAATTTAGCGAGCCCAGCATCACTAAGGTTGAAGGCAGAAATATCTTGCTCTCTTAACTGGACTTTCTTGCCTGTTAATTGCTCCATATAACTGTATTTTGATTCTTCGACTTTATTGAATTCAAATGAATCACAAACGTTGATTGGAATATGAATTTTTTCGAATGAGACAGGCATGTTACCAAAACTCATTAGTCTCTCAAGGTAATAAATTTTTTCATTCGGTTTTATTCTAAGAGCGTGAGCGATTTGCACCGAAGGAACTTCAATAATCGCACTAGAAAGTACTTGGCGAACAGCGCTTTGTCCGGCTTGCTGAGCTTGGTGGTCGAATGGAGAGAGCACATGGAAATTGCCGCTGCTTTGTTTGTTTGGTGCACCGACATAAAGGCCTGAACCGTTAACGCGATAGATAATGCCTTTTTCAACCAAATAACGTGTTGCTTCTCGGACGGTCGCTCGAGTAATACCTAAGGCTTTAGCTATTCCTGACTCGGTATCGAGCTTTTCACCTGCCGGTATTTTATTGTCAGCAATTTTGCTTTCAATAAACTCGACAACAATTTGCTTTTTGCCTGTTAACGCTAACGTCATAAGTATTCTATTTATTTATATACGACTAGAAAATAAGGAAAAATTTGAGCTAAGATCAAACTGACGACTGGGTCTAGATAAAACCAGTCGTCAGTATAATTGACACTAAGCATTTAAAAAAGCCATTTAGATTTCATCAATGAAACCTAAATGAAACAAAGATTAACGCTTATTTAGAACTTCTAGGCAGAATTCGGTAATTTTCGTTGCGCTGATACCATAAGTTTCTTTTAAGAAATCCAATGAGCCAACTTGACCATATTGTTCTTGTACGCCGAGTTTATGGAACTGTTTTACAGCAACACCAGAAGAAAGAAGTTCACAAGCGACAGCATCCCCCAAGCCACCAATGACATTGTGGTTTTCAATGGTAATCACACAGCCTGTTTTAGCCGCGAACTTAGCCACTAACTCACTATCAAGTGGCTTGATCGTGTGCATGTCGATTACAGCAACACTATGACCCGTTTGTGCTTCAATCATATTTGCGGCTTGCATTGCATCGTGTACACAAATACCAGAAGCGATAAGGGTAATGGTCTCACCATCTTTTAGTACATTACCTTTACCAATTTCAATATCAGCTTCCGATTGATGTAAGTGTGGAAGATCTTTACGAGTAGAACGAATGTAGTTAACGCCTTTGTTGTTGTATGCGTAACGCATCGCAGCGCGTAATACATGCTCATCAGACACATCAATCACAGTAGCGTTTGGTACGAGACGCATTAGACCAGTATCTTCAAATGGCATATGAGTGCCACCGTTAGTGACTGCAGTAACGCCTGCATCACTACCAAAAATATTGATATGTTGCTTTGCGTAACCACCCGCAAGGAAGATTTGATCATAACAACGGCGTGTCGCGAAACAGCCAAATGAATGAACGAAAGGCACTTTACCTACCGCTGCTAGTCCAGCGGCAACACCGATCATATTCGCTTCTGCGATACCACATTGCAGGAAATTATTCGGGAAAGCATCGGCAAATTTACGTGTGCTCATACTGCCCATTAAATCGGCTTCTAATACCATTACGTCATCGTGTTGCTCTGCTAATTCAATTAACATTTCCGCATGAATGACTCGAAGTTCTTTGTTCATTTTAGCTCCTCAATTTTTTTGTCTAACAGAGCGATGTCAGTTTCAATAGCGGCACGAAGTTCATCATCTAAACGTAGGTGGTGGTTAGCTGAAATATTAACAACCGTTGGAATGCCTTGGCCTTTAACCGTATCTAGGATGATGGCGGTCGGGCGATCAGTGGTCGCGAGAGCTTGCTCAGTAACATCACAAATAGCGCCTACATTTGCGCCATCAACAGCCAGAGATTGGAAGCCAAAAGCTTCAAACTTTTTCTGTAGGTCGAAAGATTCTTGAATATCAGAAATGTCACCATCTAGTTGGCGCTTGTTGTTATCAACAAAAACAACGAGATTGCTCAGTTTATGGTGGGCAGCAAATTGAATCGCTTCCCAGCATTGGCCTTCTTGTAGCTCACCGTCACCGACGATAGTGAAAACGTTCGATTTTGAACCCGCAGCCATACCTGTCGCGCATGAGATACCTTGGCCCAGAGAGCCAGTGGTCATGTCGACGCCAGGCGTTTTATTCATATCAGCGTGGCTTGGTAGGTTAGTACCATTAGCGTTGATAGTTTGCAGCCAAGAAAGGTCGAAAAATCCACGTAGCGCGAGTGTGGCATACAGTGCTGGACCAGCATGGCCTTTAGAAAGAACAAATAGATCGCGGTCTTTCATTTGCGGATTTTGTGGGTTGTGTTTTAGGTAGCGACCGTACAAACAAGCTAAGGTTTCAGTGACAGATAAGCAGCCACCAAAGTGGCCGTAGCCCATATTTAACAATGCTTTAGAGAGTTCTTTTTTAATCGATAAATTAAACGATTCGATTTGACGCAGGTCGAGTGGAGACTGCATTTCATTAGTAGGCATAATAACCTCGGAAAATAGGAGAGAGCGGGCTGGGGGAACAGCCCGCTAGGAATTTAGATGTTTTCTGCAGTATCAGCAGATTTCTTGCCTAAGAAGTTAGTGCTTAGTACAGCACCAGCAACAAGTGCGATACCGATGATTACTGCTTCTTTACCAATCATTGCTAGGTAGCCAAGGAAGATACCTGTAACTGCGAAGTCAGAATCAGAGAATGTTGTGTTGGCAAAGCCTAGGTCGCCAAGTACAGGCAGTAGCCATAGTGTTAGGAACGTAATAACCACACCGTTGACGAAAGCACCGATTGCAGCGCCGCGACGACCACCAGTTGCGTTACCAAACACGCCTGCTGTTGCACCAGTAAAGAAGTGAGGAACCACACCTGGAAGGATAAGCGTTAGCTCCATCACACCCAAGATACCCATGCTGACCAAGCCGCCTAAGAAACTACATAGGAAACCGATAAGTACCGCATTTTGTGCGTAAGGGAATACGATAGGGCAATCTAGTGCTGGTTTTGCATTTGGTACCAATTTTTGTGAAATACCGGTAAAGGCTGGTACGATTTCAGCAAGTACTAGACGTACACCTTGTAGGATAACGAATACACCCGCAGCAAAGCCGATGGCAGTCAGAATTGCGTAAACAATTGGGTTTTGGCCATTACTTAGGTTTTCGGTAACAAACTCAGAGCCAGCGGCTAGAACAAGGATTAAGTAGATCACACCCATGGTTAGCGAAATAGAAATTGAAGAGTCACGAAGGAACACAAGGTTCTTCGGTAGATTCATTTCTTCAGTGCTCTTTGAGCCTTTACCGACTACTTGACCAACGAGAGCCGAAGCGACATAGCCAACCGTTGAGAAGTGACCAAATGCAACATCATCGCTACCGGTGATCTTACGCATGAATGGCTGTGCCATCGCTGGGAACAACACCATGATTAGACCTAAGCTCACTGAACCTAAGAACACCAACATCGCACCGCTAAAGCCAGCAACACTTAGGATGATGGCAATCATACATGCCATGTACAGAGTGTGGTGACCAGTTAAGAAGATGAACTTAAATTTTGAGTAACGAGCAAAGAAGATATTTGCCACCATACCGAATGCCATGATCATTGAGGTCGCCGCCCCAAAATCCGCCATTGCAGTTGCGTAGATAGCTTCGTTGTTTGGGATCACACCACGAAGGCTGAAGCCTTCTTCCATCAGTACGCCCATTGGAGTAACTGCGGCAACCAGAATACCAGCGCCACCGCCGATAACAATGAAGCCAAGAATGGTTTTAATCGTGCCCTTAATAACATCAGAACTCGATTTTTTCTGGATAGCCAAACCTAATAAGGCGACTAAACCAATCAGTATTGCAGGGGTGCTAAGAATATCAGTAATAAAATGGAGCATAATAAGTTCCTTTAGTTACGATTTAAGTAAGCTTCGATTTTTTCTTTCATTGCTGCTTTGTCGGTAATGTTTGGAATTGAAATAACATCACCAGCATGAATACTGTCCGCAAGATCTTTTGTACAAATAAAAACATCAGCCATGTCTGGAGTTACAGAGCCTAAATCGGTATGTTCAACTTCTGCATCGATACCTAATTCACGCATCACTTCTTTAACCTTCATTTCGATCATGAAAGAAGAACCTAGACCAGTGCTACATACAGCCATAATACGCATAGTTTTATCCTCAGAATTTTTTGATTGTTTCAATAATTTGTTGTTTTTCTAGAGCCTTTGATACTTCTAATACGTCTTCTTCACTACAGAAGAATTCTGAAATAGAGGTGATCAGCTCGATGTGTTGGTTGCTATCTTTAGCCGCTAGCAACAAAAGAATTTTTACTGGATCGTTATCTTCGCTATGAAATTCAACGCCATTACGAACCACAAGTAGGGATAGAGCGTTATTGTTGACGCCTTGCTCTGGACGAGCGTGTGGCATAGCAATCATCGGGGCAAGAACGTAGTAAGGGCCAAGTTCTAGAGTTGAATTGATGATGGCATCAACATATTCAGGTTGAATATCACCAGACTCAATTAATGGTTGGCATACCAGATGAATGGCATCCTGCCAGTTTGAAATGTCATCAACAATAGAGATGCGCTGTTCAGTAAGGAGAGTTGAAAGCATATGTTTACCTTTATTACGTTAACCTTGATATACACCATCAAAGCTGTCTATACAGGTAATGCTATAAGAGTTAAAAAATAAATAAGGTGATAATTCTCTCAATAATCCAAGGGTTAAAATTTAATTTCCATTGCTGTCTTTGGAGTCACAGTTTTGTGTTTATCTCTAATATGTGGGGGTAAACTTGTGAGGTATGTGGGTTTTATTCGTCAGTACTTGGTGTTATGTAAAATATCAAGGAAGTATTAATTTGAATTAAAAATTAAATTCAATGTTCTAGTTAGGTGGTGGATAAGTGTTGTTAGTGTTGATTTTTTATTAATAAAAATAACAACAAAAAGAAATATAAAGAGAAATAAAAGCGGCGAAGAGGAATAAATTAAATGGAAGCGATCGGTTTAAGAAGAGGTTGTGGTTATCTGCTCTGTATTTTTCCATAGGGTGGGTGATTGTACGCGGGTCCATGTGCGACTCAATCATGATATTAAGCCGTTAATCCATACAGAAATAGACATGACAAAATGAAAAGCCACCATTCATGAATCAATTGATGAATGGTGGCTCGAAAATCAAATGAATTAGTAGTTCGAATCAATCAATACTGCTTCACCATATTTGCCTGCTTGAGGCATTGGATTGTTGGTTGACTGAGCATTGCGTAGGAAACGAATACCTTCTGCACCAACGTGCTGAGCACTCGTAATATCGGCATCAGCATCACCATAGAACATCGTGATATTTGCCGCTTTCAGTTGTTTTTCTTTCTCTAAACCGCCAGCAAATACAACCGGTTTGATTTGGTCACGGTATTCAGCAGGGAATAGATTGCGAATCAATGTGGTTACGGTTTCTTGACCTTCAGGGGCCGTGCGACCAGTAATAAAATAAATCGTGTCACCATGCTTCAGGTGCATATTTACGAGTTTAAGCGCCGATTTTTTAGGAATAGAGAACTGATCTAAACCAGTACTAGCTTCATTCCAAAATTCTTGATTGTTAAGGTAATCGAAAGAGTTTGGAGAGTATTTTTGTTTACCATAGTAGAACGCAGGTGATGAGAATAGCATGGTGTCATCAATATCTAAGCCCACGGTAATTGGGTGTTTAGGTAGCTCTTTCTGAATATCAGAGACGGTTACCCAATCGATATCTTGGTAAGCTCCAGTGGCTGGAGATTGAGCAATATAAGACTGCATATCAATCGTCTCTAGTGGCGCGGCTGAAACGAAAGATGAACTTAATAGAAGGGCACTGATCGCAAGCGTTAAAGGTTTGGTAAATCGCATGATTGTTCCTTTGGATGAGCGTATTTAATTTTGGATGTCTAGGCCGGTATCGCCTGACGCCCGCAGCTTACTCTTCAGGATATTGGTGTTATGCAGTTCAGGTCACAAAATTTATGTAATATATTTGCAATGTAATGTTGTTGGTTTTTTTCTTGACGTGTCAATGGATGAGAAAGGCATTGAAGAGCCTAAAGATGAAGGGCCATCTAACCAGAAGGCCCTATATTAATGGGTTAATTTAGAATGCTATTTAAATGTCGAATGAGTTTACTTAGCGACGTTACCAGCCACGTTTAGTGCATCCCACGTACGTGAGAAAGGTGGCGCGTAGCAGAAGTCCATGTAACCAAGTTGTTCAGTGGTCATCTTGGCGACAATCGCGACTGCGAGTGCATTCACGCGGCCTACAGCGCCTTTTTTACCGATGATTTCACCACCCAATAGAACGTGAGTGTCTGGGTGGTATACTAACTTAACCTTAATATCTTCTTGGTTCGGGTAGTAATCCGTTTGGTTTTTATCTGCAATCGTCGAGGCTTTGACGGCCATATTATGCTCTTTGGCCAACAGTTCAGAGACACCGGTACATGCGAGTTCGTAATCCAATACTTTTAAGCATGATGAGCCTAAGAAACCGGTCATATGGGTGTCTTTGCCTGCAAGGTTATCTGCCATCATACGAGCTTGCTTGTTGGCTGTTGTTGCCAGCGGCAAATACATTGAGTGACCAAGCGCCATATGATGAACAACCGCACAGTCACCGACTGCGTAGATATGAGCATCTTCCGTCGCACCAAACTCATCGACAAGCAGTGCTCCGTTGGTCGCTTTAGCTAATTCGAATGCTTCTGTGTTTGGTCTAAAGCCGAGTGATAGGAGTACGATATCCGCTTCAACATCACCATTGTCTGTTGATACGATATAACCGCCTTGTGGAGCATCAGCAATAGCGGAAACACTACAACCGGTTTTCAGATCGGCACCCGATTCACGAATAGCCTCTTCCACAACCGAGATCATTTCTGGGCTGAATTGACGGCTCATGATGTGCTGTTCACGCTCAATGATGGTGACGTGTTTATCCAGACCATGGGCTGCGTCAAAGACTTCAAGGCCAATAAAGCCTGCGCCAATCACACAAACGCGCTGTTTGCTGCTGTCTTTAAAAGCTTCTTTAACCGCCAGGCCATCTTCTTGACTGGTAAGAGTGTAGACATGCTCTGGGTTGTATTCACCAAAAGCAGGTAGGATAGGACGAGCGCCAGTTGCGATAATCAGTAGATCGTAATCCAACACGCTTTCTGCTGCGTTATGGCGAAGCGTGATTTGTTTTTCAGTGCGATTCAGCGCCACCATTTCGGTGTTAACGCGAACATCTAAACCTGATTGAATAGCCTGCTCAGGTGTACGAGAAATCATACGTTCCGTGTCATCAAACATGCCACCTGCAAAGTAAGGTAGGCCACAAGCGCCGAACGAAATGTAGTCGCGTTTTTCAATCACGATGACATCGCTTGATGGTTGATTTCTTTTGTATTTTGCAGCGAAGCTCATACCTGCGGCATTACCGCCAATGACAACAACTTTCATTTTAACTACCTAAATAACTGAAATTCTGAAAAACGAAAGAGCACCCAAAGTGGATGCTCTTTCTTAAACCAAGAGATTAAGCTGCCGCTTCGCTCTCTTTAGCGCTAACAGCGCCATTGTCTGAATTGTATTGCTCAAGATTCAGTGAGCCATTCTTCTTCGCGGTTAATACGCCTGACAGCATTGAACCTGAAATGTTTAGCGCAGTACGTGCCATATCGATCAGAGCTTCAATTGAAACCAGAATCGCTACTACCGTGATGTCTAGACCCATAATAGTCAATACAGCTACTGCGGCAAACGTTGCACCGCCACCGACACCAGCGATACCGAATGAAGCAATCGCGATAACGGCAATCAGTTGCAGGATGAAGCCCATATCAACTGGCATACCCATTACTTGTGCAGCCATGATAGCAAGCATTGCAGGGTAAATACCCGCACAACCATTCTGACCGATACTGGTACCGAAGGTTGCAGACATATTTGCTGTTTCTTCATCTACACCTAAACGTTGTGTTTGTGCTTCAACGTTAAGAGGGATAGCAGCCATGCTTGAACGAGAACCAAAACCGAACACCAATACAGGCCAAGTTTTCTTCATGAATTTAGCTGGTGATAGGCCGAACATTGACACCATTACGAAATGGATAACGAACATCACACCGATGGCTACATAGCTTGCAACTAGGAAGCGGCCCATTTCTGCTAAAGCGAACAAGTCGTTGGTCATCATGAACGTGGTCATCAAAGCGAATACACCGTAAGGCGTTAGCTTTAGGATCTCACGAACCATTGAAAGAACCACTTCTTTAGCTGCGTTGATGAAATCAACAAAGCTTTGTACTTTTTCAGGCTTACGAGTTTTAACTTGTAGAATACAGTAGCCAAGGAACATACCGAACAGAACGGTTGATAGCGTTGATGTACGTTGAGAACCCGTTAGCATGTCGAAGATGTTGGTTGGAATGATAGACAGAGCCATGCCTGATAGGCCGCTGTTCGCCATTGCGTTTTGCGTTGCGATCAGAGAGTCACCACGCGCTTCGATTGCGCTGTTAGTTCCCATGGTGCTAACCAATGCGTTTGCATCGATACCAAATAGGTAAATGGCAGCAATACCAACGGCTGCTGAAATCGCACAAGTGAAAAGTAGAATACCAATGATTTTTGGTGCGATTCTAGACAGCGCGCCGCCACCTTCAACGTTCATGATTGAAGAGATCATTGCCACGAAAACAAGTGGAATAACGATCATTTGTAGCAGCTTGATGTAGCCTTTACCAAACACGGAAATCAGTTCAGCAAAGCCACTAGTCGCGACGTTACCCACGCCGAATACCAGCTGGATTGCGCCACCAAATAAAAGGCCGGCGGCAAGGGCGCTCAGTACGCGGAAGTTAAAACTTTTCTTCTGTTTTTTGAAGTTTGACAGTAAGGCGTAGAAGCCAAAAAACAGAACACTTAATCCAATAAACGAAACACTCATGAGAATCTCCTATTGATACCCATATTTTGCTGATAATGGTTATTTCTTGAAGGCAACCGCTTCAACTTCAACCAAAGCATCTTTTGGCAACCTTGCCGCTTCAACACAAGAGCGTGCAGGTGCATTCTCAGTGCCGAAAACCTCAGTGTATACTTCGTTAAACGCGGCAAAGTTTTCCATGTCAGATAGGAAGCAAGTTGTTTTTAACACGCTGTCTAGACCTGCGCCACTCGCTTCAAGCACCGCTTTCAAGTTCTCTAGAGACTGACGTGCTTGCTCCTTAATACCACCTTCAACAAATTGCATGGTTTCAGGCACAAGAGGAAGTTGACCTGAAGTAAACACCAAGTCGCTGTATGCGGTACCTTGAGAGTACGGGCCGATAGCCGCAGGGGCTTTTTCAGTCGCAATGATTTGTTTCACTATGTAACTCCTAAATGATTAACTTTTTTATGATTTGAATTCGCGAATAAATTTGTAAACGGCTTGGCGGCTAATGCCAAGTCGTTCGGATACTTGTGTGGTCGTCTCTTTAAGCTCAAAAATGCCATTGTCAAACAAGCAGCGAATGATCGCTTTGTTGCGCCCTTTCATCGTGATGGTGTCATCAAGGTCTACTTCAGCAATGGCTGTGCCAAGTGCTTGGTTAATGACATCATTAGCGTTGTTACTGAAGTTCTCATTCACCATGCTTGGCGAAACTCCACACTGTGGTATCAGTGTTTTTACGATTTCAGGGAATGGAAATGACAAGTTCATATTGATGCACAGCATGCCAATCGGTTTTTTCTTTGGACCCGTTAAGATAGAAGTGGTCGACTTGAGCAATGAACCGTCGGCGGCATTAGTAAAGTAACTCTTAGGTGACATTTCACCGACTTGTTCAAATGTTCTCCACATCCGCAAACCTAAATCGGTTATTGGAGAGCCGAGCGTTCGTCCCGTGTGATGGCCGTTAACGATCTTTACGACGGAGTTTTCTAAACTTTCAAAAGAATGAATAACGACTTCACTATGAGGACCAATTAAATCTGCAATGGAATCGGCTAAGTGAAAATAGCTACTTAAGTATTCTCTGTCTTCGTCGGTGAATCGAACTTGCTTCACATTTGTCATTTTGATTTACAATCTTAAACTTAATGACTTAAATCTACCTATTTAGTGTTAGATAGGCAATCCTTAGTAAACATATGTAAACCAAGATGTGTGGGTAAAAAAGCCAAAAAGTGATGGGTTTACGGGTTTTTCATAAAGTTATTTCGAGTGATATCACGAAAGTTAATGTTATTGGGTTTAATTTTATAAACTTTATCAAGGTTTACGAAATTAAACCAACTTGACGTATTTTTTGATGAGTTAATGATCTAAAACAAGTTCTGAAGGGCATGTGAGGTGCTTAACTGAGGAGTTCTTGTCGGCCGTCTGGGAAAATGATCTAGTCGCTAAGATGGCGTTTAGCAATGCGAGTGAGACTAAGTTGCTACGGGGTTGCCACGGGATAAAAAAGTCGCTCAATTTGGAGCGTAAGCCATCGTTACTTATGCTGCGGCTTATGTGTATTGAGCGACTCGTTGAATTAGCTGATCACAACACCTACGCTTAACAGTATCATCACCATAAGTGTAATAAGGCCAATTAAAGGGCCAATGAAGCGTAGCCATGATGAATAAGCAACGCGACCAATGGCAAGTCCCCCCATTACTACGCCAGAAGTTGGTGTGACAAGGTTTGGTAGACCGGACGCAGATTGGAATGCTGTGACAACGAGTTCACGATTCACACCTGCAAAGTCCGCTAACGGCGCAAGAATGGGCATCGATAATACCGCAAGCCCTGACGAAGAAGGCACCACAATACACAGCACAGCTTCAATCCAATATATCGCGTTAATGAAAGCGATTTCATTGAGGCCAGAAAGTAGACCTTCCGCGTAATTAAGAATGGTATGCGTAATGTTGCCATTATCCATAATCACCACCAAGCCACGAGCAATCGCGATGATCAAAGCGACACCAAGTAGATCGCGCGCACCATTAACAAAAGTGTCGGTAATTTGAGCCTCCGACATTCTTGCTACAAAGCCGACAATAATGCTGGCCCCAAGGAATAATGCCGATAATTCGGCCATCCACCAACCTTGGCTTGCTACGCCCCACATCATGAGAGCAAACGTAAAGCCAAATATGGCGAGAATCACTTTGCGCGTAGTTGTGAACTCAGGAACTTGTTGATCTTTATTGTGTAGAAAGTGGCGTAAGTTCTCATCATGCTGATGCGCGACAATGGAGCGAGAGGGATCTTGTTTCACTTTTTCGGCATAGCGCATAACGTAGATAACACAGATAAGCCAGCCAAGAACAAGAATTGCCAGCCGTAGACCGATGCCATCGATAAAATTGATTTCTGCTGCGTTAGATGCAATGACGGTAGCAAATGGGTTGATGGTTGATCCCAAGCAGCCAATACCGGCCCCAATCATGATGATGGCTACCCCAACAATGCTGTCATAGCCTGCGGCGATCATTACCGGAATAAGTAAGGCATAAAAAGGTATGGTTTCTTCAGCAGTTCCATAAACCGTGCCACCAAGAGCAAATAACCCCATTAATATTGGGATCATCCATTTTTCACGTCCGGCAAGGCGTTTCATTGTGCCGCCGATACCCGCATCAATAGCGCCTGTTTCTGTTACAACCGCGAGGAATCCGCCAATAACAAGAACGAATAAAGCCACATCAATCGCACGAGCAGCGTAGTTGGTCGGATCATAAAAACCTTGAATCGGAGCCATCAAGATATCAATCAACCCTTGGGGGTTAGCATCAATACTCTGATAAGACCCCACTAAAGGAACCATTTTCCCTAATGTTTCATTCGCCACCATCTGATATTGACCTGCAGGAACGATCCACGTAAGGATCGCCATTAAAACAGTCAGAAACATTAAGATGGTATAAGCAGAGGGAAACTTTATTTTATTCATTATTCTATCCTTAAGTGAGGCGCGATGCCTCACTAGTTGGCCTGCTTATTAAGCAACACATTCCATGATTTCTTCAATTGTTAAGTTACTTAGTCCCATTTTTTCAAGTGTTCGGCCTGTTTCAAAGTAATTGGTATCGTTGTAAGCATTGTCTATATGAAGGCAGCTGGTGATGATTGGCGTGTCGATATTCGCCAATTGAGCAAACTCATAGCAAGGTACAAGTAAATACGCGGCGTCTTCGGTGATATAACGGTTACTGGCTGAGTTGGGTGCGCTATTTAATTTGCCATGTGTTTCTGAGGTGCGATTGACGTCATAAACGCTGGTACAATTCATGTCGTACAAACTATTCATCGCCTCTAATTCTGGTTTTAGCGTTAATCCCAGTGCTTCTCCAACGGCAAGGCGCTCTTTCTCCATAACGGCGGCAGCTTTGGCTGTTGAGATAGAGCAGCAATCTTTGTAGTAATTAAATTGCCCATCGAAGTTTTCTAATAAGCCCATATTAAGACTGGTCATCAATGGGTGACCACCAAAGTTGATGTTTTCAAGGCCAGATTCGATAACATTGTTAAGGGCGGTTAGTTGAAGAGGCATCACCTCTTGTAGAGCGGCAATGGCATTTTCAGTACGGGTAGCAGGAAGCGCGGCAACGGGTAAAAAGCTTTTCATTCCCAGAATTGCCAGTTGGGCTGGGCCAACAATACGCGTAGCCCAGGGAATAGATATCGCATCGACGAAAGTGATGTCTAGGTTTTCGAAACCTTGTTCAAACTTGATTCGATTAAGTACCAAAGAACCGTAGTTACCAGGCATCAGCATGATAATTTGCCCATCACGCAAATACGGTAACATGTCGATAAATAGTGCTTCTTGAGCAAATGAGGGTACGGGCATAACCACCAAGTTGGCATAACGAAGAGTTTCCTCTAAATCACGACTTACTTTGTCAATAGGTTGGAAACCTGAGTATGTTAAAGACACATCATTAAAGCTGGCTAAGGCTTCTATTCCTCCTTTTTTTTCGATATCTGCTAGAGGCTGGTCAAAGCCTTTAGAACCATAAAGGCACACTTTAGCACCGTGCAGAGTGAAGTGGTAAGCTGCCGTTAATCCAGCATTTCCTGAGCCAATAACAGAAACACGAGTTGTCATGGTTATTCCTTAATGTAGTGATATTTGACCGTCACAGATTAAGGGGAGCATGAAAAGGCGTGCCAATGCCAAAGCTATAGAGAGCTATGCAAAAATGTAATAGCAGCTTGGGTTCTTGCATGTAATGTTTTGATTTTATGTATATAAATTAAAGATGATACTTTTGTTTAGTTTGTAGAGAAGTGTGATTTTTGCCAATGTTGTCGATATATTCACCGCTTAATAACTCTCTTTTTTGCATTCAATCATTCATATTAGTTCGTTGAATCTTGTAGTGAACCAATTTTAAGTTGTATACCCATTGAATCGGCGAGTAATAAAAAGTGTTCAATAAAACGTTCTGCGTGGCGGTGGATAGGTTTTAATGCAGGATAGAGAATGTCGAATTCAAACGGCAAGCTAAAGGCAAGAGGCCGTGTTACGAGTAATGGGCTCACACTATCCATAACCGCGGTAAATGGATCCGTGATTGCGATTCCTACGCCTTGTTGTACTAGGCTAGAAGCCGTACTGGCTAATGACACTTCAATTTGTTCGATAATCGTCAAATCATATCGACGTAACATGGCATCAATTCGACATTGTGGAACATCTTTTTCATGACGAATGAGTACCTGATCAGCCAAGTCATGTATATCAATAATCGCAAGCTTAGCCAGTGGTGATGAGGCAGGAATCAGACATACACATTCGCATTCAACATGCTGAGAAATAACCCCCGTCGTTCCTGAACCGTTAAACGAGAAGCCAATATCGATCGTTTGACTCTGGGCGTAACGAACCACTTCTTCAGAGCGGTATGTTTTGAGTCCAACTTTCAGTTTGGGTGCGCGCTGTAAAAAGTTACCTAGTACTCTGGGTAGGTAAGTGTTAGAGAGTAGAGGCATAGCAGCGATGTTTAGAGAACCAAACTGGTTGGTTCTAATTGAATTTGCCGCTTGATCAAGCCCTGATATGGCCTCGAAGACTTTAGCAACTTCAAAGTAAAATGCTTGACCTTCATTATTTAAAACTAAGCGATTTCCTTGACGAGTAAACAACTTAAAGCCGATGCGTTGTTCTAAATTTGATAATAAACGACTGACGGCGGGCTGACTCAGATTAAGTTGATTTGCTGCGGATGTCATTGTTTGGCATTCGACAATAGTTTTGAATGCACTGAGCTGGGAAAACTTCATAACAAGCCTATTTCACTACTCACAGTGATGGAGTGTACCAATTAAGGTAATGGTTATTTCGTGGATAAGAAGCAATATTAATGTTGCTGCTTGATTTACGTAAATCATAGAAGATGAGTCGGTGCATTTTCTTTGGCGCGAATATTACCCTAAATGAGAAGTGAAATATTTGAACCTTGCGAGGTATGTAGAGTTGCGTTTATCAGTGAGATAAAAAAGACTGGGGAGAACGAGAGATAACAAATAGCAAAAAGCCCGCTAATTGCTTAGCGGGCTTTTCTAAATGTGGCGGAGAGATAGGGATTTGAACCCTAGGTGGGCTATAAACCCACGCCGGTTTTCAAGACCGGTGCTTTAAACCACTCAGCCATCTCTCCGTTGAGACGCATAATATATAGGTCGGAGATCCTTGTAAACCCCTAAATTGATTGTTTGCCTTGTTTTTGAGCGATTTAACGGTTTTATTTTTCATTTGCTTGCTTTGTGTTCTATATGTTTGATTTTGAAATAAAAACAAGCTTATTTGCTGAACAGATAGTGTTACGGATGAAGCTGGTTAGTTCTTTAATTGCTGGATTTATTAAGCTTAGGAGCAATCATTATGGGGAGTCGTCCGGCTGACAAACTATTGAGATTCGACTGAGTCGTGTTTTTAGGGTGAGCAGAAAACAAAAAAGAGAGCCGAAGCTCTCTTTTTAAAGGTGTATGGTCGGACTGAGAGGATTTGAACCTCCGACCCCCGACACCCCATGACGGTGCGCTACCAAGCTGCGCTACAGTCCGATAGCTTCAATTTAACGAGTCGGTCTGCTGGCGTCAATATAACGAACTGATTTATTTGCTTTTTGTGTAAAAGCGCTGCAATTCAGTTAAGCCTTGCATCAGTACAGGCAGTGCGGGATTTTCATCACGTAAGCGCTGGTAGTTCGCATCATAGAGCTTATAGTTACCAAACTTATCGATCACAGTGGTGTTGCTGTTGGTGATCAGCGCGAGTTCGTGATGATCGCCAGCTAGAATCCACTTACGTGAACGTTCATCAAACAGATTGCGACCACTGCTGTAATCTGACGGGTTAGATGAAACGCCAAGTAAATCTTGCAGTAACGTGACAGATAAATCTAGGTGGCTGGTTCGATGGTTATACTGGCCAGCGACTTTACCTGGCCAATGAATCACCATCGGCACTTCAAGTTGGTATTGGCTGTAGTTAGAGCCTGCACCCCAGCTATTTGAGCCCGTTTCATTAAATTCAGTACCATGGTTTGACGTCACGATAATCACGGTTGAATCGGATAGGTTTAGCTCTTCAATTTTTGCATACAGTGCCGCTAATTCTTGATCTGCGATGCTAACGGATTGCGTATAGCTGACACTGAGTGATTCACTCGCGTTACCAGCAGAGTGCGAATAATCGTTAAAGTTATCGAGCGTGGTGAGCTCAATAAAGCTAAACCAAGGCTGGCCATCTTGCACTTGCACCCAATCGGCCCAAGCATTGATTGCTAACATGTCAGAAGATTTTGCCTTAGCCGTTTCAATCGATTGCAGTTCAAGACCATTAAAGACGATATCTTTGTACAGTGGGTCTTCAAAGTTATCACCACTAAAGAGACCAAATTGATAGTCTTGATCTTGCAGAGTTGACAATACGATTGGCAGTGAAGCTTGTTCTTTAATGCTGCTTGCGTAACTCGTTGGCAAGCCGTAGAGCAAGCCAAAAACACCATTGCTATCATTGCTTGAACTGAAATGATTATTGAAGCTCAAGTTATCTAAGGAATATTGGAAAGTATTAGGCATGGCCGAAGCATTTAACGCATCAGCACGTAAATTGTTGACGCTCACAACCAGTACATTAAGTGGGTTGGCGCGGCGACTAAATTCGATTTGTTCTAGTGGGTAGCGAACCAATTCTGATTCACCCAAGCTCTCAGCGCGTCGCTTGAGATACTCTTCTCGATCAAGCAGGCCATGTTTTTCCATAAAGGATTTCGCCGTCATTGGGTATGACAACGGGAAATTTGCCTGTTGGGAGGTGATTGGGGTGTAGAAATGCGCATCCGCCCAAGAGTAGATCAGGTGGCTTGAGGTAAAGCAGATGAAAAATATCGCAGCAATCGGGCGTCCGACATGCTTGTGCGATAGTTTACGTTGTTTACGCCACACCCATTCAGATAGCGCCAACTCAACTAAGAAAATCAGCGGTAATACAACGAAAAGATGCTGTAAATCGGCACTTACGGTACCACTGTTTTCAGAAAATAGGACTTCCCATACTACAGGAGTAAGGTGAAGATTAATGGTTTGATAGGCTTGCGTGTCAATAAGCAGCAGCGTCAAGCCTATAGTCACCAAACAGACCGACACTAAGCGAAATAGCTTACGTGACGGAATGATGAACGTCAGTGGAAATAGAACCAGTAGATAAAGCGCGAACACCAAGAAGCCAAAATGGCCAACCCAGGAAACCGCGAGGTAAAACTGACCGAGTAGTGTCTCAGGCCACGGAGATTGAGTGATGTATCGGGTACCGACAAGCATGGCTGCGATAATATTGAAAAACGCAAACCAATGGCCCCAACCAACCAAACGCGAAACGCGCTCTCCGTATGTATTTCCGTTATCTACCATGTACTGTTCTAAATTCCGGTTCTAATTAGTGTGCTTTGTCGTCAATTGAAGACAACAATGCTTGAGCAAATTTTTCAGCAATTGCTTTGCGTTGACCTTGGCCAACACGTTCGTTGATTACGTTTGTTGCAATGTTACCAGCGATCATTAATGATAAATCTGGACCAGCACCGTGCTTAGCTAGCACAGCCGCAACTTCGGTCAAAATGTTTTCAAATTTTTCGTCGCTGTATTTAGATGTAATCGGCATAAAGACTCTAATGAAGAATAGTAAAGCGGCTTATGATAACCTACAATGCCGAGCAACTGAATCCTAGAACGACGATAAATTTCATCATGAGCCTCTATCTTTCTAACGTTATCCTACATCAACTGCAAAAAAACGAATCCGAAGAACTGGTGGTTAACTTCCGCGCAGACGCGTTGGCGAACGATACCTCTAGTGAAAACCTTGTTGCTGAGCTGCATCGTGTATTCAACTCGAAAGCAGGTAAAGGTTTCGGTTCCTTTAAATCAGACAGCGAATTTCAAGTCTGGTTGCAAGAACTTCGTAAGCAAGATCGAAATTTTTATGATTTCTCACAAGTTAGCGCAAATCGTCTTAAAGATGAATTGTCTAAGTACCCATTTGCAGACGAAGGTATCTTAGTTTTTGCTGAATATCAGTCATTGGCGACGGATTATTTATTTGTCGGCATTATTCCTTCAAACCACAGTTTGAAAGTGACAGAAGGTCTAGATATTAGCGCAACAGACTATCTTGACCTTTCGAAAATGGATATCGCCGCACGCATTGATCTGTCGAGCTTTGAAACAGATAAAGATTCAAATCGTTACCTAACTTACATCAAAGGTCGTGTTGGCCGTAAAGTGGCTGATTTTTTCCTCGACTTCCTACAAGCCGATATCGGTCTTGATACTAAGCAGCAAAACCAAGTATTGATGCAAGCGGTAGAAGATTTTTGTACTGATTCTAAATTAGAAAAATCAGATGCAAACAGTTATAAAAAACAAGTGTTTGATTACTGCAGTGGCCAACTTAAATCTGGCGATGAAGTGCAAATTAGAGAGTTGTCTGGTGAATTACCACCTGCAGAAGATGGCTCAAGCTTCTTACAGTTTACTCAAGATCACGGTTATGAGCTGGAAGAGAGCTTCCCTGCCGATCGCTCAACCGTACGCAAACTCACCAAATACGTGGGTGCAGGCGGTGGTATTAACATGAGCTTCGATAGCATGCTTTTAGGTGAGCGTGTATTTTATGATCCAGAAACGGATACACTGACCATTAAAGGCACACCGCCAAATCTACGTGATCAGCTGACACGTAAATGATAAATCGTTTTACATAACGATTATTTAGCCTCGTCTCTCATGCGGGGCTTTTTATTACCTAAGGATTTTTGCCTACCATTGCACTTATTACATTTCTTATCGATAACCTGCGCTTGGCGACATTTTGTCCGTCCTAACCTGCATTACGGCCACTTTGCGTATATTCTTGTATTTTAGAGAATTAACCATGTGTAGGTGGACATGCAAAAAAGACAACTGATGCTTGGCTGGGGACTAATTCTAATTTGGGCCATTGCGCTCACAGCTTTAGTGGTGAACTACCATAAAACGGAAGCAAAGATGGTCAAGGTTGCCCAACTGGGTGACAGTATTGAAGAATTCCGCAGTCGGCTCTTTTTCGACGCCCCTTATCGTGTCAATCTTGTCGAGCAACAAGCCAGCAATCTGAATAAGATCGAACAGCTGCACCAGCAATTATCGCAAGCGTCAGCCAAAGAATGGTTCAATCCTGATGTCCAACAATTGTTGTTTACTACGGAATGGTTTGTTGAACAAAGTCATGCGTTTATCAATACAGAGCTCGCCTTGGTTGATTTGATTACTCAGGTGCAAGCAAAGCGTCTTGCCTATGCAGAGCAATCAGATCTTGAATCGTATTATTTCCGTTTAAGTGCTTATGTTTTTGAGGCACTCTTTTCTGACGCTTCTCAAGCTTCCATTGCCTATCGCGATCTAGATAATTTGTACACCCAATCCTTGTCATTAGCGGCAGAAGATAAGCAGCAACTGCAAGCTATCTTAGCCAATACCTCTCAGGTCATGGGCAGCTATGCGCAAGGATCGTATTTGGTCTCTCAACTGGTTAGCCACTCTGTGCATAATGAAGTGACCGCGATCGGTGACCAATATCATTTGTTACTCGAAAAACATCTTATTATCGGCGCACTGTTGAGTGGCTGTGTGATGCTGCTATTAATGGCGCTGTGGTATCGCAGCTTTACTTTGTTTGTCGCGCAAATCGCCGCAGCGACCCCGCTTCATGCGCAGACGGAGTCGCAAACACAAACTCGTCCCGATCAAGTCTCACCACAAAAACAACAAACGGAGTCGATGACATCACCGCAATTGGAAGAACAAGCGCATTACATTGCAAACAAGCAAGAGCGAGCAAATATTGTTAATTTTGTAGGCAATAATGGTGAGCTGGAGCCACAATCTATCTCGCAGAGCGATCCTACAGAGGTTGAAAGCCAAATCAATTTTCCATTGATGTTGGACTCGTTAGGCGATGATCGCGAGTCACTCTGTATGTTATTGGAAGTGTTCGTTGAAGATCACCAACGCGATGTTGCTGAAATAACTCGCTTACTCAGTGATGCGCCAGAGGAAGCGATTCGTAAAGCACATAGTCTTAAAGGGGTGGGCGGCAATCTTGGTGCCGATCGTCTACGCGATATTGCCGGCAAGGTAGAAGAGGCGATTCAAAAAGACAGCACTCAGGTCGCCGAGCTATTAGTGACATTGGATGTCTATTTGAGCCAAGCGATTAAAGAAGCAAAGGGATTTCTGACAGAAGAAGCGTAAGTCTGACAGCAATATTGAAATATCGTACGTTATTCTCTCATTCGTTGATAAATAACTCAGCGATTTAAAGGTACTCTGACTTAAACTTAAGCAAGCTGATGTATAAATAGGCTTATGTCACCATCAATAAGCCTTTGAACGGGTTTACTTAATTCGGTTGGCATTGTTCAAAGTTAGATAGATAAAGTAGTTGTAGGTGACAGTATGTTTCTCCGTCGATGTTTATTAGGCGCATTTTTATCGCTCACGGTAACGCTTTCTGGGTGTTCATTATTGGAAGTCAAAATTGACAGCCAAACTGTTCCATTGACCCAGCAAGAGCTCAATATGCGTATCATGACGCGTGAATATGCTCAGCAATTCTTTGCCCAAGTTGAACAAGCGGCAGATGTACTGCATAAACAGTATGAACCTAAAGATCAGCTCCATCAGTCTTATATCTTGTTATGGAAAATCAACGCTGAAGAAGGATTACAAGCAGCAGCATACCAAGTCTCGCCAATGGCAGGGCTAATTGATACATGGGTATTTACCCATCAAATGAATCAATTTTTCGCGCAAGGCGGAGGCAAAGACCTGTTTATTGGTGATGAAGCGAAACAAGTCTCAGCGCATCTTGCCAAAGAGATTGATAAGCTCGCCAAAGCACTGCTCAAACCGAGCGTGTATGCGCAATCAAATGAGTTTGTTACCCAGTTTGTCGCGACTTATCCCTTTGCCGATCTTAGCTTAATTCGTACGCCCGCTTATCGCGCATGGCTTGAGGCCAATAACATCAGTGAAGAAGAAGCGGTCACGACGTTGGGCACAATGCCAGAAGCGATAGGTGATGTGTCTGATCGCCTTAGTTTAGTCTCTGAGCAAACACCGAAAATCATGACGTGGAAAGCGCAATTACTGGCGTTAAATAGCACGGCCAGTATTGAACAGGTTAATCAAGCTTTAGATAGTTTAAAAGTGACCTCAGATGCACTGAACGATTTTATCCAAAACAATCCCGAGTACATGAGCGATTTAGCCGAGCAAATGGCATTGCAATTGCAACCGCTGGTGGAAGATATCGATCAAAAAACCGAGGCTAGATTGGCACAATTGAGTGTTGAGCGCCAAGCGTTAGAGGCGATGGTAGCAAGAGAGCGGCAAGAAGTAGCGCTAATTATTAGCCATGAGCGAGAGAAGTTTGCTCAAGATTTAGACCACGTTTCACAACAGGTGGTGAACCTTGCGATGGATAAACTTATCGAGTTAATCAAAAGCACCATTCTTTACTTTGTGCTGTTTATAGGCGTGATTTTCTTCGCCCCACTCGGTCTAGGTTATCTGTTGGGTAAACGATCTGCTGTCAAAGCAAAGCAGTAAATAAGTCGCTAACAGGCGATGGTGGGATAACAAAAAAGAGCGCCTAGGCGCTCTTTTTTCATTGGTAACGGAAAGATTAGGCGTTTTGCTGCTGCAAGCCGTTTTCTTCTTCCTCGCTTGCTTGTGCGGTTGGTTCGCATTTATCCACGAACAAGCCTAAGTACGAGGTTACGATGGTCACGATAATACAAACGAAGCTGAGCCACATAAATGGCGCATAAGAGAGGGTTGCGACGCCCAGAATACTTGCCATATAAATGCCATTATCACTCCATGGCACCATGCCCGAGGTTAATGTGCCGCCAAATTCCGCGTTACGTGAAAGGTTCTTACGTTTATAGCCCAGACGGTCGTAATTTTTAGCGCAAATCTTTGGCGTAAGGATAAGCGATACGTACATTGCAGAGCCAAAGACGTTACCCATAAACGCGGTAGCAATGGTCGAGGTAGCTAAAGAGCCGGCGCTGTTTACACGACGTTCAAACATTTTCGCCACCGTTTCTAGTACGCCCACTTTATCTAGTAAGCCACCAAAACCTAAACCAAACACGATAACCGCAACCGACCCCAGCATTGAAGACATGCCACCACGGTTTAAGATTGAATCGATGAAGTCTACGCCCGATAAAATCGAGTATGGTTCCCATGCGGTTTGAAATGCAGTTAGGAAATTCACATCTTGGATCATCACAGCCCAAACAATACCGAGCAAAGAACCAAAGCTGATCACAGGGAATGAAGGCATGCGCATGGCGAGTAAAGCTAAGACAATAACGACCGGAACAAACGAGAATGGCGTGATGTAGAACTGTTGATCCATCGCGGAAATCACACCGTCTACTTGTGACATGTCGATGTTACCAGCGTAGTGGAAGCCGAACAGTGTAAACAGAATACCAGTGATGATGTAGCTGATAAGCGCAATAGGTAGCATGCCTTTGATGTGCTCGACCACTTCAACGTTTGACATTGAAGAGGCTAGAATCACGGAATCAGACAGCGGTGACATCTTATCGCCAAAGTAACAACCAGAAAGGATAGCACCCGCCGTAATCGGTGCAGGTACGCCAAGGCCTTGGCCAATTCCCATCATCGCAATACCCGCAGTACCAGCAGCGCCCCAAGAGGTTCCCGTGGCCAAAGCGGTTAAAGAACAGATCACCATGGTAGCAAGTAGGAAAATAGAAGGATGGATCGCTTTTAGGCCATAGTAAATGATGGTCGGTACGATGCCGCCAGAAATCCAAGTTCCGACGAGTGCGCCAACGGCGAGTAGGATCAGTACCGCGCCTAAACCATTAGAAATGCCATTTAGAGCCGCTTGTTCTAGCTCTTTGTATTTATGCCCAAGTCGTAAGCCCAATACGATAATAATGAACCAGCCTATATACAGCGCAAGCTGAATGGGTAGGTTAAACTTGGCAGTAAACGAAAATGCCATTAACAGGAATAAACCAAGTGAAACAATTACTTGTGTCAAACTTGGTAGGCGAAGTGTACGTTGCGTCATCGCGAGCCTCTTAGCTATTTAATACTGTTCATTCCTTAGCTGGGGTGAAATCAACAAAATTTAGGGCAAACAAAGACCGAGGCCATGTGAATCACGTGGTCACTTCAGTTTGATTATGCAAGTTTGTTGAACGGATCTGCCCTCAGATTGACTCTGATAATGCTAAGTGATTGATACGAGTGTTAACTCCTTTTTGATAGTGCGGACTTTACCCTAATTAGATGAATATATCGAGCTTGTTTCATTTGTGTGCTTCATTTAGCTTTCAATTGGTTTGTTTACGGTTAAATACTCCGAATATTGTTAATGGTGTGATGCTGGTGGGTTTTTGTAGTGTGATCTTTATGTGTTACAGGTGTAATTTGGCTTTTTTGAAATAACAGCCGTTTGAGGACGTCGCTTTGAGCGGGCAAATCATCATGAAAATGGCCGTTTTATGGTGAAATTATTAAAATAATCGTAAAAGTTGTAGCAAAGGATGATTTTTCACTTGAGATTTTTGTTTGAAAATTGAAATATGGGTGAATACCCATTTTTAAAGAATACATGGAGAGTAGATGATGAGAGTAGGTTTAGTTGGTTGGCGTGGCATGGTTGGTTCTGTGTTAATGCAACGCATGGTTGAAGAAGGTGACTTCAATTTCATTGAGCCGGTATTTTACAGTACATCGCAAATTGGCATTCCGGCACCTGTTTTTGCCAATAAAGATGCAGGAAATCTGCAAGATGCCTTCGATATCGAAAGTTTAAAGCAGCTCGATGCCATTATCACCTGTCAAGGTGGTGGTTATACCGAGCAAGTGTACCCAGCACTTCGCCAAGCGGGTTGGAAAGGCTACTGGATTGATGCCGCTTCAACGCTACGTATGGCATCTGATTCGATTATCACTCTTGATCCTGTCAACCACGCACAGATCCAACAAGGTATTCTCGGCGGCACCAACACCTTTGTTGGTGGTAACTGTACCGTGAGCTTGATGCTGATGGGCCTTGGTGGTCTGTTTGAAAAAGGGTTGGTTGAATGGACTAGCGCGATGACGTATCAAGCAGCTTCTGGCGCGGGTGCACAAAACATGCGTGAGCTCATTTCACAAATGGGTGTGGTGAACGATGCTGTCAGCTCACAGCTTGCAAATCCAGCCAGCTCAATTCTTGATATTGACCAAAAAGTTGCCGATACCATGCGCAGTGGCTCTTTCCCAACCGATAAGTTCGGTGTGCCACTGGCAGGCTCTTTGATCCCATGGATCGATGTGAAGCGTGATAATGGTCAGAGTAAAGAAGAGTGGAAAGCGGGGGTTGAAGCGAACAAGATTTTAGGCTTCCAAAATGCACCAGTGCCAATTGACGGTACATGTGTGCGCATCGGTGCAATGCGTTGTCACTCTCAAGCGCTCACCATTAAGCTGAAGCAAAATGTGCCAATGGATGAGATTGAAGAAATCATCGCAACGCATAACGATTGGGTTAAAGTGATCCCGAACGACCGAGACATCACTGCACAAGAGCTGACCCCGGCAAAAGTGACGGGCACACTGTCTGTTCCTGTGGGCCGTTTACGTAAAATGGCGATGGGTGATGATTTCCTAAATGCCTTTACTGTCGGTGACCAACTACTGTGGGGTGCTGCAGAACCACTACGTCGTACATTGCGTATCATCCTGGCAGAAAAACAATAATTCGTTATCACTTCCCGTAACATATCGTTGTAAGGGGGCGAGTGAGTGACGCGTAACATCAAAGGCTACCATGGGGTAGCCTTTCTTATTAGTGCTAGATAAAGAATAGATCGCAGAGCAAAGAGGTAATGGCTTTGGTAGCGCGTGATTTATCACCATGTTAGTCGCCAACAACTCAATATTTAACCCGTTGCACTTGTTTTCACATTACAGTAGTGCGGTTGGAAAGCAGAGTTTGCTATGATACCCACAGATCCCAGACGATGTGCTCGATATGCCAGTTTAGGATGACTGTGTATAGATAAAGCCAATGGATAACTTCAAACAATGATAATCAATAAACAAAGCTTAGAAGAACAAGCCACCGACTACCTTCGCGAGAAGATCGTGAATGGTGAAATGGAACAAGGCGAGAAAATTGTTGAAAGCACCCTAGCCAAGGATTTGGAGCTGTCACGTAGTACAGTTCGAATGGCGCTTAACACCTTGTCCCACGAAGGTCTTGTGGTGCAAAAGCCTTACGCTGGCTGGCATGTATTCATGCTTGATGAAGACGATTTATGGGAACTGTATAACCTGCGAGTCGCGCTTGAAAGCCAGGCTGCGGCGATGGCAGCGGAAAAAGCTTCGGAACAAGATAAGCGAGCACTAAGCGAGTTATTTCAAGAGTATTGCGATTTGTGTGCTTCTGCACCCGATGATATTCAAGCAATCAGCCAAGCTGACTTTAAACTGCATCGTAAAATCATCGAGGTGAGTTGCAGTAAGCGAATGGAGAAAGCCTATGGTGAGATCGCTAACCAATTGCTGAGCTATTTAAGTATGACCCACATTGATTACGATTTGTCGCAAAGTGCGCTGAGCCATAAACCGATGATTGACGCGATCTGTGATGGCAATGCTGATCTTGCATGGCAAGAGGCCAAAGCAAACATCACACCAGTAACCCCACTTTGTGAGTCGATCAAAAATAACCAAGCATAATTGATCGTAGTCGGTGTTATACCTATCCTCAATACCCGCCACTGAGCGGGTATTTTCATATCTAGTCTTGTGGCGAACGATTTGGATTCTGACTTGCGCTAACAAATCAATGACATGCCGCTGACTTAGCTCCTTTACCGTAACTCCGCTTGGTAAAAGGGGATCAACGATGAAGCGAACGAAACAAGGTTTTACACTGATTGAATTGGTGGTGGTGATGGTTATCTTGGCGATCTTGGCTGTGGTGGCGATGCCTAAATTCATCAATCTAAAAGACAGTGCGAATACCTCTGCTCTGCAAGGTGTATCGGCAGCGGTGCATGATGCAGTGGAACTTGCTCATAGTAAGGCAGTGGTATTGAATAAACAGAACGAAGCGTATTATGCCATTGACGGGGCGGGCTCGATCCAATTTGGCTATCCCGCGGTGAACAAGCAAGGTTTAGTTGAATTTCTTACTTTAGATGAAGGCTATCATGATCTGAGTAAAGAATGGGTCTGGGCGGCACGAAATAATGGCTCGGTGACCACCCCTGATTATTGGATCGCAACGCGTTCGAGCTATCTGCATGGATACACGGGCAGTGATTTTAATGGTGAGATTGAGGCAACGCAGTGCTATGTCAAATACACAACGGCAATGCAGGTCGGTGATGAGTATGCCATTGAAACAGTGACGGATGGTTGTTAGTCCGCCACGACTAAGTGTGTTCTAAGATATCAATATCGCTAATTAAATCTGATCAACAAAAAAGGGTGTCACACGACACCCTTTTTAGTATTTCAATTCACAATCTTGTGCTGATTAATCGAGCTCTGAACCTTGCGTGACCATGCGAGCATCGGGTTCAGCCAACTCACCACCACAAAACTTACAGTACATCGCATCAGATTCATGCCCAGACTTTGAACAGTTTGGGCATTTAACCAATGTTCGGTGAGACTTCATCTCTTGGTTCAATTCTGCCGTAATGATCCCGGTAGGCACGGCAAGAATGGAATAACCCAATAGCATGGTAATTGATGCAATACCTTTCCCTAATGCTGTTTGCGGCACGAGATCACCGTAGCCAACCGTTGTAATGGTGACGATCGCCCAATAAATGCTTTGCGGTATGCTAGTAAATCCATTGGCAGGTCCTTCAATAACATAAATCAACGAGCCTAAAATGGTGACTAAAATCGCTACCGTGGTAAAGAAAATGAAAATCTTGCGTTTTGCCATCAAAAGCGAGCGCAACAAGATATTAGAATCTTGTAAATAACGCACTAACTTCAACACGCGGAAAATGCGCATTACACGCAGTAAACGCACCACACCCATAAATGACACCGCAGGGAAGAATATCGCCAGATAGGTCGGCAGAATCGCGAGCAGATCGATCACACCATAAAAGCTGGTGGCGTACGCTTTGGGTTTAGGCGAACAATAGAGCCTGAGGATGTACTCAAGGGTAAACAAGGCAGTAAAGGCGTACTCACAATAACGTAGCTCGGTACTCCACTCGGTCATGACTGAAGGTAATGATTCTAATACCAGAACCACCAATGAAATTAAGATTGCAATAATCAAACTAATATCAAAGGCACGGCCCGCTTTGGTATGGGTGCCGAAAATAATGACGTAGAGATGATGCTTTAAAGAAGTCTTTGGCATGATGTGTCATCGTTAAAAATCAGATGCCACATCATACCAGAAAGGGAAGGGGAGGCTAACCAGCGATCAAAGGAGTATTAACCTACTAAGGCTGGAAAAAGGCCACGCAAGCCATTCGCAATAAACTCAATACCAAGAGCACCTAAGATCAAACCCATGATACGGGTGATAACGTTAATGCCTGTTTGGCCAAGGAAGCGAACAAGCAGTGGGGCAGAGCGGAATAATAACCATGAGCAAAAGCAGAAAGCGATGATGGTGAGAATAATCCCCATAGTGTCGAACATGCTTGGGTAACGTGCGCCATAAACAATCGTTGAACTGATCGCACCTGGGCCCGCCATTAACGGCATAGCCAGTGGCACAACGCCAACTTGTTCGCGAGTGACTGACTCGGTCTTCTCTTGTTTGTTTTGTTTATCTTCACCCAACTTACCGCTCATCATCGAAAATGCGATGCTAAGAAGCAGCAAGCCACCCGCCACACGGAATGAGTCGAGTGAAATACTGAACATATCTAACAGCACTTGTCCTGCTAATAAAGAGACGATCAAAATAACGACAACCGCAACGTTTGCAGTGAGGGCTGTCTTTTTCTTTTCCTCCAACGTCATATGACCAGTGAGAGAAACGAACACCGGCATGATGCCAATAGGGTTAACAGCGGCCACAAGGCCTAAAAAGAACTGAAGAAATATCGCAAGCTCGATAGTTTGCATAATAGTGACTCACGCGTTGACGGAATGAAAAAGTTAATGGGGTAATTTCGCGCATAATGTAGTTCATTACGTAAGAGTAAACGAATGAAAAAATCTAACGTATAAAGGCCACTACGAGTGAGAAAATCTTATTATTGACGGTTTTGTGAACGACATTGGAACGATTTGTTACACCATAGGCGTGGAATATAAGGTTTCAAATTTCATAAACGTTAACATTCGCACACTTTCAACAAAAGATATGTGTAGTTGTAGAGAGATAATGGGATTTGGATATACTCTCAGTAGCACGTGAAACAGCACTTACAAGAGCCATTTTTGTATAAAAATGAAACTTTTTTACAGAATTTTGAAAGTTTTTGAGTTTTTGTTGTTTAACTGCGGTTTTTTTGAGCATTAGTGTTTTGGGGTTATATTTCTTTTAAATCAGTATGTTAAGGTTGTTTTTCTTAGGTGGGTACCACTAAGGGAGTAATTAATTTTTCAGAACTGATCTGAGTCAATTTTTTTCACACTCTGAAATATTATACTCAGCCCTGAAAGCAATTTACTAAGAGTGTTGTTAGTTACATCACCCAAGAGCGTGAACGAAAACCAACAACGAGCTTAATAAAAAGTTTTTAATATTTGTTAATTTTAGGAGATTCCCTATGCCTGTAACTAATTTGGCTGAACTAGATGCTCTAGTAGCTCGCGTAAAAGCAGCTCAAGAAGAATTCGCTACGTTCTCTCAAGAACAAGTAGATGCAATTTTCCGCGCAGCATCTCTAGCAGCTAACCATGCTCGTATCCCGCTAGCACAACAAGCGGTTGCAGAGTCTGGTATGGGTATTGTTGAAGATAAAGTAATCAAGAACCACTTTGCGTCTGAGTTCATTTACAACAAGTACAAAGACGAAAAAACTTGTGGCATCCTTGAAGAAGATGACAACCTAGGCACAATGACTATCGCTGAGCCTGTAGGTATCATCTGTGGTATCGTTCCAACAACTAACCCAACTTCTACAGCGATCTTTAAATCTCTGATCTCTCTGAAGACTCGTAACGGTATCATCTTCTCACCACACCCACGTGCTAAAAACTCTACTAACGATGCAGCTAAACTTGTTCTAGATGCAGCAGTAGCAGCGGGCGCACCAAAAGACATCATCGGTTGGATTGACCAACCTTCAGTTGAGCTATCAAATGCTCTTATGAAGCACGATGGTATCGCTCTTATCCTTGCGACTGGTGGTCCAGGCATGGTTAAAGCAGCTTACTCTTCTGGTAAACCAGCAATCGGCGTAGGTGCAGGTAACGTTCCTGTAGTTATCGATGAAACAGCAGACATCAAACGTGCAGTAGCCTCTGTTCTTATGTCTAAAACTTTCGATAACGGCGTAGTTTGTGCTTCTGAGCAAGCAGTCATCGTAATGGACGAAGTATACGATGAAGTGAAAGAGCGTTTTGCTTCTCACAAAGGTCACGTACTAAGCAAAGCTGACGCAGATAAAGTTCGTAAAGTGCTTCTTATCGACGGCGCACTAAACGCGAAAATCGTAGGTCAACCTGCTGTAGCAATCGCTGAAATGGCGGGTGTTAAAGTGCCAGCTGATACTAAGATTCTAGTGGGTGAAGGCCTAGGTGAAGTATCTTACGACGACGAATTCGCTCACGAGAAACTATCTCCAACTCTTGGTATGTTCCGCGCGTCTTCTTTCGAGAACGCAGTAGACCAAGCAGTGAAAATGGTTGAAATCGGTGGTATCGGCCATACATCTGGTCTTTACACTAACCAAGACGTGAACGCAGACCGCATCCGTTACTTCGGTGACAAGATGAAGACTGCACGTATTCTTATCAACATTCCTACAACTCACGGCGGTATCGGTGACCTGTACAACTTCAATGTTGCACCATCACTAACGCTAGGTTGTGGTTCATGGGG
>NZ_AFWD01000090.1:0-480 GCF_000222565.1 Vibrio sp. N418 | reverse complement strand
CCAATTGCATCGCCAGCGATGACGGCGCTGTCGTTGACCCCCGTAATAGTGATCACGATATCGTGGGTGGTGCCATCCACTGAGGCGACAGTGAACGTTTCCACCTTAGTTTCATCTTGCGCCAGATATTGCACGTCGGCATTATCGACGTTGTAAACCCAGTTGCCATCCGCATCGATGGTAAGCTCACCGAGCGCACCAGCTGGCGTGACGACGCTGGTCGGGGCAAATTTCGCTTCGCCGGTATCAGCATCAGTCAGGGTTAACACGCCTGAATCGGTGAGTACTGGATCGGTATCATCTTCCGTCACCGCACCAATCGCATTGCCAGAGATGATCGCACTGTCATTCACACCAGTAATGGTAATAACAATATCGTGGGTGGTGCCATCCACCGATGTAACGGTGAAAGTTTCAATTTTGGTTTCGTCTTTGGCAAGGTACTGCACGTCCGCGTTGTCGACGTTATAGACCCAGTTA
>NZ_AFWD01000091.1:0-589 GCF_000222565.1 Vibrio sp. N418 | reverse complement strand
TAACGCCGCATTAAGTGGTGAACAACGCGACCACCCAACCTTAAACCTTGCCACATTTAGCACTGAAGCCGACCTAGACTGAAACCGCCAAGCGTTGAGAATCCGTCTTAAATGCTTTGTTATGTTTTAGCACAATTCGTTGATTTACTTGGCAAAGAACTGAGATGCATACCTATATTTCTGAACCAAATCACAAGCTCGAACTCACTTGACTGCCAGATGCACCAAACCAACAACGAGTAAGCCCACTTCCCTGATAATGAGGCAACTCGCTACTCTTTCAACAAACGCCCTTTCTTAGCAACAACAGCGCAAAACAATGGCGATTTGCCGAGGCAACTGCCAAGGTTATTGGCTGATTGGAAAATACGCTCAAAGCGACTTTGAGCCAGAGAAACAAGACGACCAAACCACCCGAAAAATCCAATGAAGCAACCCACGAACCTTGGCATTTTTACCGGTGAAGTGATTCAAGAATTGGGGCAGACAATCGTGATTTGCTGAGTCTACTCCCAGCGAGTAGCCAAAGGGGAAAAGAACGACTCAAAGGCATTTAAGCCATTGAAATTCCATTAAAACATAACGCCGC
>NZ_AFWD01000092.1:0-22229 GCF_000222565.1 Vibrio sp. N418 | reverse complement strand
AGTAGACATCTGCTGGAATTTCAAATGCTGGATGTTCCCAACCAAGGAATTCACGCGCTGCTGCGATTTCTTCCGCACCTAGTGGTGCACCGTGGCAGTCATGCGAGCCTGATTTATTTGGCGAACCAAAACCGATGATGGTTTTAGTACAGATTAGCGTTGGACGTGGGTCTGCTTTTGCCGCTTCAATCGCTGCATTGATGGCGTCAGCATCGTGACCATCAACCGCAGGGATAACATGCCAGCCGTAGGCTTCAAAACGCTTAGGCGTATCGTCAGAGAACCAACCTTCTACGTGACCATCGATAGAGATGCCGTTGTCATCCCAAAACGCGATTAGCTTACCAAGACCTAATGTGCCCGCAAGAGAACAAGCTTCATGCGAGATACCTTCCATCAAACAACCATCACCCATGAAAACATAAGTGTGGTGGTCAACGATGTCGTGGCCTTCTTTATTGAACTGTGCTGCCAATGACTTTTCAGCCATCGCCATACCAACTGCGTTGGTAATGCCTTGACCTAGAGGACCGGTTGTTGTTTCGATACCCGGCGCGTAACCATATTCTGGGTGACCAGGCGTTTTTGAATGCAATTGACGGAAGTTTTTCAGATCGTCAATTGATAACTCGTAACCACTTAGGTGTAGCAAAGAGTAAATCAGCATAGAACCGTGGCCGTTTGATAGAATAAAACGGTCGCGGTCAGCCCACTCAGGGTTCGCTGGGTTGTGGTTTAGGTGAGAGCGCCAAAGTACTTCAGCGATATCTGCCATACCCATTGGTGCGCCAGGGTGGCCCGAGTTAGCTTGTTGAACGCCATCCATGCTAAGTGCGCGGATTGCATTTGCTAGGTGTTTACGAGAAGACATGTCTGCTCCTAAGTGCAAGTAAGCGAGTTGATATAGGGATATATTGTGGGCGGTATTCTCTCAAAGCGCCTATAGCACTGCAAACGTTTTCCCGACAAAAAAGCCACAAATATTCGGATTTTCACCGCGCTTTTACTAAAGTTCTTTCATTCGTCGATTTAAAAAGCAAACGTTTGGTTTTTAGATAGTTGAAAAAAGAGCTTGTAATTCGAACATTCAAATTTAAAATAGACGTCTAGATGTAGAAACACCTACATAGCTGAAGACTATTTTTGATACAGATATCGATTGTCTGTATCGACGAACAAACATGGAGTTCACATGGCTAAGCACCTATTTACCTCTGAGTCAGTTTCAGAAGGCCATCCAGATAAAATTGCAGACCAAATTTCTGATGCAGTTCTTGATGCGATCTTAGAACAAGACCCGAAAGCACGTGTTGCGTGTGAAACCTACGTAAAAACCGGCATGGTGATGGTAGGCGGCGAAGTGACAACTTCAGCATGGGTTGATATCGAAGAGATCACTCGTGAAACTGTCCGTGAAATTGGCTACGTACACTCAGATATGGGCTTTGATGCGAACTCTTGTGCTGTTCTCAACACCATCGGTAAGCAATCGCCAGACATCAACCAAGGTGTTGATAAAGCGGATCCGAAAGAGCAAGGTGCGGGTGACCAAGGCATCATGTTTGGTTATGCAACCAACGAAACTGATATTCTAATGCCAGCGCCAATCACTTACTCTCACCTACTTGTGAAAAAACAAGCAGAAGTGCGTAAGAGCGGCAAGCTAGATTTCCTTCGCCCTGATGCGAAATCTCAAGTTACTTTCCAATACGATCAAGGCAAAATTGTTGGTATTGATGCTGTGGTACTTTCAACCCAACACTGTGATTCTGTAACGACACCCGATCTACGTGAAGCGGTAATGGAAGAGATCATCAAGCCAGTATTGCCAGCAGAATGGCTAAATAAAGAAACCAAATTCTTTATTAACCCAACCGGTCGTTTTGTTATCGGTGGCCCAATGGGTGACTGTGGTCTAACGGGTCGTAAGATCATCGTTGATACCTACGGCGGCGCAGCTCGTCACGGTGGCGGTGCATTCTCAGGTAAAGATCCATCAAAAGTTGACCGTTCAGCAGCTTACGCAGCACGTTACGTTGCGAAAAACATTGTCGCTGCTGGCATGGCTGACCGTTGTGAAATCCAATTGTCTTACGCTATCGGTGTTGCGGATCCAACGTCAATCATGGTGGAAACGTTCGGTACAGAAAAAGTATCACACGACATCATCATCGAAGCCGTTCGCCAACACTTCGACCTACGCCCATACGGCTTGCAAGAGATGTTGAACCTACTTCAACCTATCTACAAACAAACCGCGGCTTACGGCCACTTCGGTCGTGAAGAATTCCCATGGGAAGCGACTGATAAAGCGGCAATCCTACGCGATTTCGCTGGCATTAAGTAATCGCTTAGTGGTACCACGCTTTAAGCCCTCGCCTTTGCGAGGGCTTTTTGTTTTAGCCCGCTCCCCCGCCCTATTCTCCATTCTCCATTCTCCAACCATCTAAAAGTGAAATAGGCCAACCAATGAGCAAATAATTTGTAAATTCGCTCATTGTTGCCAATAGTTAAAATAATGTTAAATGTGCATTGTGCGCATATAACGCTGAGATTAATCTTCAGACCTTTATGAGGAAGAACATTGATGCTCAGACAATGATGTCAGCTAGAGCGAGTTTGATGTCCCGCCAGTCAGTCTGCCATTACATCACCACTGAAACAGTGGTTACTGTGGGATACCATCAAGGAGGAGTTATGCCTCGTACTGTGAATCCATCGGACTTTAAGCGAGAACAAAAGGAAGTCCCCAACCATGAATACGCTCGAACCATACCTTGCAATCAAGTCAGCATCAGCGCGCCTTTTCACTGGCTCGCGCTAGGACTGCATGACTTAGTAAAAATGCCAATCATTAGTGCCTTCTATGGCTTGTGCTTTATGGCTGCCGCCATCGGTATTGTGTTACTGGTGCAATGGCAAGGCACCCATTTAGTCGTGATGCCGAGTTTAGTGGTCTACATGCTTATCGGGCCATTTCTAGCGCTGGGATTATATGATGCCAGTTGGGCGAGAGAGCGTGGCCGCAATGCCAGCCTATTTCATTCGGTCAAAGCGATCAGCCGCAACTCTAGCTCTCAATGGGCATTTGCCGTATTGCTTGCTGTGTGCATGATCTTTTGGATGCGTATCGCCGCCTTGCTACATGCGCTTTACCCTTCTGTGCAGGGTGCACCGCTAACCGATTTTTTACCATTTTTGGTCATCGGTTCCATCGTCGGGTTTGTGCTCGCCTGTGCCGTATTTTGTCTTTCTGCATTTTCCATCCCACTAATGATGGAACGCCGAGTCGACATGATGACAGCGGTTTTTACCAGCTTTAATGCCGTGAAAAGCAACATCCCCGCGATGATTGTGTGGGCAGCTATCATTTGTGGTGGGATCTTAATTGGCTTTGCCACCTATGGCATCGGCATGCTGTTTACTATGCCAATCTTGGGGTACGGAACTTGGCACGCTTATCATGAGGTGATTAAGAAGAAACATCACCCTTAACAGATTGAGCGCTTCACTATATGATGCAGTCAGCTCAGCCTTTGCGCTGAGCTGCTTTTTTATGGAGAGAGCGTGGATAAAGAACTCAACTATCAAGCTATACGTAAGGTAGCCGATTGTCTAAAACTTGCCGAGCAGGCCTTTAAACGCCCGTTTGCTCAGCCAGCACTCAACTATCAGCTGCGTGGAAAAGCAGCAGGAAAAGCCTACCAGCAGCTTAATCAAATCCGCCTCAATCCAGTCCTATTCATCGAAAACCAAAAAGCCTTTTTGGATGAAGTCATTCCTCATGAAGTCGCGCACTTGATCACTTATCAAGTCTATGGCCGAGTGCGCCCCCATGGCGCGCAATGGAAAGGAGTTATGGAGGCCGTATTTGGCGTTCCCGCTCATACAACTCATCGCTTTGCTACTCAGTCAGTAGAAGGGAAAACCTTTCAATATCGTTGTGGGTGCCGCGATTACCCGTTAACCATTCGCCGTCATAACAAGGTTCTGCGCGGGCAAATGAGTTACCGCTGCCAACAATGCAAACAGCAGCTTAGCTTTACAGGCAAACAACTCAGCTAAACGACCACCGACAAACTTCAATTTACAAAATTATCACCTATATAGCAGTAAGTTGAGTGATATCATGCAAAAAGACATTCCTTTATAAGACTTTTTCATGCGTACACTCTCCTGTTTATTGCTGGCGTTTGCCGCGAGCAATGTTGTAGCAGCTCCCCCTAGTTCCTTTTCGGCCGCCAAACGCGAAGCGGTTAGTATCTATAAAGATCTCGAGCGCGACCTTGATTACGCCACCAGCTTTTACTGTGGCTGTGATATCAAATGGCAAGGAAGAAAAGGCGTTCCCGATTTAGAAGGCTGTGGCTACCAAATCCGTAAGCAAACACAAAAAGTACGCGCAACGCGTATTGAGTGGGAACACGTCGTGCCTGCGTGGCAGTTCGGCCATCAAATGCAATGTTGGCAAAAAGGCGGCCGCAAAGAGTGTTCAAAGAAAAAATACCCTCAATTTCGTCAAATGGAAGCAGATCTACATAACCTCACACCTGCAATTGGCGAGGTCAATGGCGACCGCTCCAACTTTAACTTTAGCCAATGGAATGGTGTCGATGGGGTCACCTATGGCAGCTGCGAAATGCAGGTGAATTTCAAACAACGCAAAGTCATGCCACCCGCTCGTGCACGTGGTTCAATTGCGCGAACCTATCTCTATATGAGCCAAGAGTACGGCTTTGATCTTTCCAAACAGCAACGCAATTTAATGCAAGCTTGGAATAAACAATATCCAGCCGAAAAATGGGAATGTGAACGCGATAAGCATATCGCTAAGGTTCAGGGTAACCACAACCCATTTGTTGTTGAAGCTTGCCGTAAGCTCTAGGCAATAAGTTAAGCGGAAAATACCCTTGTTTTTTTCGCTTAACGCATCCATGTTACTCTTTATAAATCTCTTTTGGCTGGAACTTAATACACCATGCGAATCCCACGAATTTATCACCCAGAAATCATTCAGCAGCTTGGCGTCGTTGAACTTAGTGAAGATGCCGCAGGCCATATCGGCCGTGCTCTACGCATGAAAGAAGGCCAACAAGTGCTATTGTTTGATGGCAGCGGCGCAGAATTTCCGGCCACCATCAGTGAAGTGACCAAGAAAACCGTGCACGTTGACGTGACTGAGCGTATCGAACGCAGCAGTGAATCACCACTGGATTTGCACCTTGGCCAAGTTATGTCACGTGGTGACAAAATGGAATTTACCATCCAAAAATCGGTCGAGCTGGGCGTAAATACTATTACACCACTCATTTCTGAACGTTGTGGTGTCAAACTTGACCAAAAGCGTTTTGAAAAGAAAATGGAACAATGGCAAAAAATTGCGATTAGTGCCTGCGAGCAATGTGGCCGTAACACCGTGCCAGAAATTCGCCCAATCATGAAATTGGAAGATTGGTGTGCCGAAGAGTACGACGGTTTAAAACTGAATCTGCATCCTCGCGCGAAATACTCAATCAATACCCTGCCGACGCCTGTAGAAAAAGTGCGATTATTGATTGGCCCAGAGGGCGGTTTGTCGAGCGATGAAATCGATATGACCGAGCAATACCAATTTGAAGAGACGCTTCTCGGCCCACGTGTATTACGTACCGAAACCGCGGCGTTAACAGCAATTACAGCCCTACAAGTTCGTTTTGGCGATCTTGGCTAACCGGAGAAAAGCATGATTAAACTTGGCATCGTGATGGACCCAATTTCGTCCATCAATATCAAAAAAGACTCTAGCTTTGCCATGATGCTAGAAGCACAACGTCGCGGCTACGAAATCCATTACATGGAAATGCAAGATCTGCATTTGGATCAAGGCGTGGCAATTGCCGACACGAAGATCGTTGAGCTAAAAGAAGATCCAAACGGTTGGTACGAGTTCAAATCTGAGCAAAGCATTAAGCTGGCAGATCTTGATGCGGTACTGATGCGTAAAGATCCCCCTTTTGATACCGAATACATCTACGCGACCTATATTCTAGAGCGCGCTGAAGTGGAAGGCGCACTGATCGTCAACAAGCCACAGAGCCTACGTGACTGTAACGAAAAACTGTTTACCGCTTGGTTCCCAGAGCTGACTCCAACCACTATCGTGACGCGTAAAGCGGAAAAAATTAAAGCTTTCCGTGCAGAGCATGGTGATGTGATCCTAAAACCACTTGATGGTATGGGCGGCGCATCAATTTTCCGCGTAAAAGAAAACGATCCAAACGTTTCAGTGATTATTGAAACATTGACCAATCACGGCCAAAACTACGCCATGGCGCAAACTTTTGTGCCTGATATCAGCAATGGCGACAAACGAATCCTTGTGGTTGATGGCGAGCCAATGCCTTACTGCCTAGCTCGTATTCCAGCTAAGGGTGAGACGCGTGGTAATCTTGCCGCAGGTGGGACTGGCGTGGCTCAACCACTGAGCGAAACAGATATGCAGATCGCACTGGCAGTTGCGCCTACACTTAAAGAAAAAGGCCTGATCTTTGTTGGCCTCGATGTGATTGGCGACAAGCTAACGGAAATCAACGTAACAAGCCCAACTTGTATTCGTGAAATTGAAGCAGCCTTCGATATCTCTATCACAGGCAAGCTGATGGATGCGATTGAGCGCCGTCTAAAAAAATAATCCCGAATAGAGGGCGCTCGCGCCCTCTGACTGCTTAGAGTATCGCCTAAGCAGAGGTTTGGGTAACCATAAGGCTGGATACTGATGAATTTAACTAACCACTTTTTAGTTGCCATGCCGGGCATGAAAGATCCCTACTTCAAGCGCAGTGTGATCTATGTGTGTGAGCACAATCAAGATGGCGCAATGGGCTTAATGATCAATGCACCAATTGAAGTCACGGTTGGGAAAATGCTGGAACAGGTTAAGGTTGAATCGGTTCATCCACAGCTAAAAAGCGATAAGCTTGAAATGCCAGTACTTAACGGTGGCCCAGTTTCTGAAGATCGCGGTTTTATCTTACATCAACCTAAAGATCATTATGAATCAAGCATTCAAATGACCGACAAAATTTCCGTCACTACCTCAAAAGATATCCTCAGCGTACTCGGCACCGAAGCGGAACCAAACCACTACTTAGTGGCATTAGGCTATTCCGGCTGGGAAGCGGGGCAACTCGAAGTTGAGTTAGCCGAAAATTCATGGCTCACCATTGAAGCAGATCCATCAGTGATCTTTGAAACCCCACTGACAGAACGCTGGCAGACCGCAGTACAAATGTTGGGTATTGATGTCGCGCAACTCTCTAGCGATGTTGGTCACGCATAGCTTACGTGTTGATTCAACCACATAAGCCCCACAACCAAAGAATCAAAAACTATGTCAAATAGAACTATTATGGCCTTTGACTATGGTACCAAAAGTATTGGTAGCGCCATTGGTCAGGAAATTACCGGAACCGCTTCACCACTCAAAGCATTTAAAGCCAACGATGGTATTCCTAACTGGGATGATATTGAAAAGCAGATCAAAGAGTGGCAACCAAACTTAATCGTGGTAGGCCTACCGACTGACTTGCACGGCAAGGATCTTGAAACCATCACACCACGTGCGAAAAAATTCGGCCAGCGACTACAAGGCCGATTTGGGGTAGCAGTAGAGATGCATGATGAGCGTCTTTCTACCCGCGAAGCCCGCGCCGATCTGTTTGCGATGGGCGGCTATAAAGCGCTATCAAAAGGCAATGTCGACTGCCAATCAGCGGTGGTGATCTTAGAGAGTTGGTTTGAAGCCCAGTGGGGTGAATAGTCTCCTATTCGTTAAAAGCGACTCTGTGTTAAAAACTATTTTGCGCTAAAAACACAAATCCCGAGCCAATGCTCGGGATTTTTTATGCTTCTAGCGTTACAAACTGCAGTCGTGTTGCAAACCGCGGTCGTTATTCGCCAGCGACTTTCATCGACTCAAGTAGAATCGAACCAGTTTGAATTTGCGAGCGTGTTTCAACATCGCTGCCAACGGCTACGATCTGTTGGAACATGTCTTTCAGGTTACCCGCAATGGTCACTTCTGATACAGGGTATTGGATTTCACCATTTTCCACCCAGAAGCCAGCCGCACCACGCGAGTAATCGCCAGTAACGGTATTAACCCCTTGCCCCATCACTTCCGTCACCAAGAAGCCGGTCCCGAGCTCTTTAAGCATCTGCTGGTAATCTTGCCCTGTTGATTGCACGAACCAGTTATGAATACCACCCGCATGACCGGTTGGATCCATCTTCATTTTACGTGCCGCGTAGCTGGTCAATAAGTAGGTTGCCAACACACCATCAGTAATGATCTCACAATCTTTAGTAAAGACGCCTTCGCTATCAAATGGACTTGAGGCCAAACCACGCAGAATATGCGGACGCTCAGAAACGTTAAACCAGCTCGGTAGGATCTGCTTACCTAAATGATCGAGTAAGAACGACGATTTACGGTAGAGGTTGCCGCCACTGATCGCCATCACCAGATGACCAAGTAGGCCTGTCGCCACATCCGCGGCAAACATCACTGGGTATTTACCCGTAGCTAGACGCTTAGCATCCAAACGGCTCACGGTTTTTTCTGCCGCCAATTGGCCGACTTGTTCCGGTGTCCACAGTTCATCTTTGTGACGCGCCATGGTGTAGCTGTAATCGCGCTCCATTTCGCCGTTGGCACCTTGACCAATCACACAACAACTGGTGCTGTGACGGCTGCTGGCATAGCTAGCAAGCAGACCATGGCTGTTACCATAGACTTTCACCCCATAGTGGCTGTCGTAGCTAGCACCGTCACTTTGTTTGATCTTGCTGCTGTATTCCAACGCACGCTTTTCTGCGGCAATGGCGACTTGAGCGGCGTAATCGGGATCCGGCGTATCTGGGTGGAACAGATCCAAATCAGGGATCTCTTGCACCATAAATTCTTTGGGTGCTGGGCCTGCAAATGGGTCTTCCGAGGTGTATTGGGCAATGTCCAACGCCGCCATGACGGTCTGCTGAATCGCCTTCTCACTCAAATCTGACGTAGAGGCGCTACCTTTGCGTTGACCACGGTAAACCGTAATACCTAAAGCACCATCACTGTTAAATTCGACGTTTTCGACCTCACACATGCGAGTCGATACACTTAATCCAGTCGATTTAGAAATTGCGACTTCTGCGGCATCAGCCTTAACGGCAGCCATCTCTAACGCTTTAGCGACGGCGGCTTCAAGCTCAACACGCTGCTGAGCGACTTGCTCTCTTACGTCCATATTTTTTCTACATTTTCATGAGTATTGCTTCTAGGATAACAAGAATTTCGCTTTCTCCCCAAGATTCTTGTTAAAATAGAAGAAGAGATAGTCAATTAAAGGCAAAAGAGATGGCTCGTAAGAATCAAAAAGCGCCATGGGAACCGGAAGAAGAGATCATCTGGGTTAGTAAATCCGAGATGAAACGCGATATGGAGATTTTACAAAAACTTGGCGTAGAGCTGGTCGAACTGAGTTCGTCTACTCTAAAGAAAATGCCGCTAAGTGAAGATCTTTTAGATGCAGTGAAAGATGCACAACGCTTCAAAAACGAAGCGCGTCGTCGCCAGCTGCAACGCATCGGTAAACTGATGCAATATGAAGATGCGGATCAAATTCAGGCTGCACTGGATAAAATCCGTAACAAGCACGCACAAAACACCATGATGCTGCAAAAGCTTGAGTTGCTACGTGATCGTATCGCAGCGGAAGGTGATAGCGCGATTGAAGCGGTTATGACAATGTACCCTGAAGCAGATCGTCAGCGTTTACGTCAACTTGCTCGTCAAGCGGCTAAAGAAAAACAAGCGAACAAGCCACCAAGGGCTTACCGCGAAATTTTCCAAGTGCTAAGAGCGCTACAAGAAGCTCAAGAGTAATTGAGATTCGCCCAACAAAAAAGGTTGCCTTGATCGGCAACCTTTTTTATTTCCATGCTCAATGACTGGCTTTAACAAACGCCGCCAACTCACTATTACTATGTTGCGCAGACAAGTGCTCAATCGCACCAGATTCCGCCACTCGTCCATCAGCGACAAAAGCAAACTGACTGGCGATCGTGCGGGCATCGTTGATATGGTGCGTAACCATCACCACCGTCAAATTGCGCTCTTGAGCTAAGCGCTTCACCAACATCAGCATCTCTTCTCTTAAGAGCGGATCTAACGCAGAAAATGGCTCATCGAGCAGCCAAATTTGGTGTGGCTGAACAAAACAACGCGCTAAAGCCACACGCTGACGCTGGCCGCCCGATAACTGCTCAGGGAGGCGGCCTAAATACTCTACGATCCCCACTTGTTGCGCGGCTTCCACCACTTGTTGTTTTTGCTCTGCCGTGAGCTTTAATCCTGGATGAAGTCCTAAACCAATATTCTCCTCAACCGTCAAATGGGCAAAGAGATTATGCTCTTGAAACAACATCGCCACTGGACGTTGATGCGGCGCCTGACCCAATAGCGATTGTCCTGCGGCCAGAATATCGCCAGACTCAGGCTCAATAAACCCCGCTAACAGAGCTAATAAGGTTGATTTTCCAGCGCCACTCGGCCCCATCAGAGCCAAAATATCACCTTCGGCCACCTCAAGAGAAAAATCAAATGGGTCGTGGTGATAGGTATAGCGGGCGTGTTTAATACTTAACATAAATCCCCTATGACTTCGTAACATGCTTAGCGGCGTGACGAATGGAATGATGCGTCGTCTGATTTGCTTTAAAGAGCTTCTCTATCATGCTAAAGCAACCGACACTGAGCAGTAATAAGGTCAAAGAGACCACTGCGGCAGCCTCCATTTGATAGCTTCCAAGCAATTGGAACAGGTAGAGTGGCAAGGTACGGAACTCACTTCCGCCAAATAATGCCACTGCACTTAAATCGCCCATCGCCAGCATAAAACTCAAGGCAAACGCGTGCGCCATTGGTTTTTTCAAGCCTCGCCATTCAACCACTTTAAATCTCTGCCAACCACGTAAACCTAAACTCGCCGCTAAGTATTGATAATGCTGTTCGATTTGTAACATCGGTTGCGACAAGGTTTTGATCACATATGGCAATCCCATCAAGGCATTGACCGCTACAACAATAAAATACGCTAGGCTGAAAACATCCGTCACATTACGCAGTAATAAGAACAATCCGGTGGAGATCACCAATCCCGGCGTCACCAAAATAATCGTTCCTACCAGCTCAATCTGATCCGCACGACGATTTTTCGACATTAAACGCCAACGTCGACTGGTGGTTAAAATCGCGATGCCCGCCGCCAAAGCAAACACACTGGCGACGATTGCGACTAGCAAAGAGGAAAGCAGTGCTTGCCAAAAACGCGTATCACGCAACACATCGATAATCTGTGTATTTAGCCCGCTCAGCACCACCATCAATAGTGGTGGGACGACCAATAGAGAGGCAAACACAATCCAGCCAGCATCCCACACGCGCGCCAAACGGCCATCATTAACCAAGTAACGCAGCTGTGTCGTTGAACCGTTAGAGACCGCGAGAGGCTTAGCGAGGCGCTGAATAGAAAGCGCCAGCAAGCCGCATAACACCATTTGCCAAATCGCCAATAAAGCGCCAGCTTGCAGATCAAAATCAAACTTAATCGCTTGATAGATCGCCAGCTCAATCGTGGTCGATTTTGGCCCGCCCCCTAACGCCATCACCGTAGCAAAACTGGTAAAGCAAAGCATAAAGACCAAGCCCGATACGTGGGGTAATTGCTGTCTTAAACGCGGCCACTCAACCCACTTAAATTTCTGCCACTGGCTCATTCCCAAGTGGGCACACAGTTTATGTTGCTCTTGAGGAATGGTATCTAATGCTTGCAGCAACAAGCGGGCAGCGTAAGGGAGATTGAAAAACACATGCGCAAGTAAAATACCGTTCAAACCATAAATGGAAAACGGTAATGTGTGCTCAAACAGCGCTAAAACATCGGCTATGAGCCCTGAATTTCCGTAAATCGCCAATAAGCCAAATACCCCCACCAGCACAGGTAAGACTAAGGTGGAGCTAAATAGCTTGAGCAGCAGGCCCTTACCTTTAAAATCACGCTTTGACAGTGCATGGGCGACCGGAAGCGCAAGACCGACACTGAGCAAAGTGGAAAGAAATGATTGATAGAAACTAAATTGCGTAACGTGGCGATAATAAGGATCTTGCCAAACCTGCAATAGATTGAGCGACGGTGCGGCATAAAAGAGCGCCGCCAAAGCTGAAAAGACAAAGGCCGCGATAAACATCGCGACCCACAGTCCTAATTTAGGAAGACGATTCAAGTAAAAACCTTAACGCGTTAAAGCGCTTTGCCATTCACGAATCCATGTCTTACGTTGCGTGGCAATTTCATCAGCACTAAAACTTAGCGCTTTGCTCGGCACTGTCAGGACAGAGAAACCTTCCGGCTGCGCTACATCTGTGACAGGATACATCCAGTTACCCGTCGGCATAGCTGATTGGAATTGATCACTCAAAATAAACTGCATGAACTGATCCGCTAACGCTGGGTTCTTACTGCCCTTCACTTTTGCGGCAACTTCAACTTGCGTGTAGTGACCCTCACTAAAATCCGCTGCTGCGTATTTAAGATCGTTTTCGGCAATAATGTGGTAAGCCGGTGATGTGGTGTACGAAAGCACCATATCCGCTTCGCCTTCTAGGAACATCGAATAAGCTTCAGACCAACCTTTCGTCACGGTAACGGTTTTGCCTGCCAGTTTTTGCCATGCTGCCGCGACATCATCACCGTAAACTGATTTCATCCAAAGCATCAAACCTTGTCCCGGAGTCGAGGTTCGCGGATCTTGATAGATGATTTTTAGATCGTCACGCTGCTCAACCAATTCTTTCAAGCTTGTCGGTGGGTTAGCGAGCTTTTCTTTGTTGTAAACAAAGGCAAAGTAACCATAGTCATAAGGGACAAAGGTGGTGTCTTGCCAACCGCCGGGAATCGTTACGCTGCTGGTATCAACCTGATGCTCACTCAGTAAACCGGTCTTCTTCGCTTCTGCCATTAGGTTGTTGTCCAACCCTAAGACAATATCTGCTTTGCTATTGCCGTTTTCTAAACGTAAGCGGTTCAAAATCGACACGCCATCATCCAACGCGACAAAATTAACATCACAACCACCGCACTGGGCTTCAAAGGCTTTTTCCACTGTTGGGCCTGGGCCCCAATCTGCGGCAAATGAATCGTAGGTATAAACGGTTAGGGTATTGTCCGCCGCGAAGGCAGAAAAAGACGCGCAAGCAATCGCTAGCGTACTAAAGGTGGTGGTTAACGTGGTGGTTTTCACTGTTCGCTCTCTCCGAGTTGAGCGGCACAGGTTTGAGGTCGGCGTTTAATTAGCGCAGTAACTAAATGACCAGACTCAATTCCTACGCCAGCATTATCTGGTTCAGGTACACGGGTCCCAGTCATTGACCGATCTCAGCCAGCGCATCACAGCATGGCTCCCCGTTGAGTATTGATGGGATTGTAATCATTCTACCAATGTATGGCTAGCGAGATATTATCCTCTGCGATCATAACCCCAGCGCGGAACTAACCCCTGCTCAACACCGATATGATCCAGAATTCTCGCCACCATGAAATCAATCAAATCTTCAATGGTTTGTGGTTGGTGATAAAACCCGGGCGCGGCAGGCATAATGGTAACCCCCATTGTCGATAGCTTATGCATATTCTCTAAATGCAAGGTAGAAAAAGGCGTTTCACGTACCACCAGCACTAGCTGGCCACGCTCTTTCATCACTACATCAGCCGCACGCTCAATCAAATTATCCGACATGCCGTGAGCGATTGCCGCCACACTGCCTGCAGAACATGGGCACACCACCATCTGTTTTGGCGCAGCCGATCCTGACGCCACTGGCGAGAACCAATCGTCTTTACCGCACACCACCAATTTATCTGCATCACAATTGAGATGCGCAACTAATGCTTGCTGTGCGGCCTCTGGGCCACTTGGCAATTTCAAACCATGTTCAGTTGCCAACACCACTCGCGCGGCAGAAGAGATCAATAGATAAACCTGATAATCTGCCGCCAATAAACACTCGAGTAGACGCAACCCATAAGGTGCGCCCGATGCGCCAGTAAAGGCTAAAGTAATCGCTTTACTACTCTTGTTTGTCATGCTGTTTAACCTGCCAGTTTCTCTAGCAGCTTGCCATGAATACCTTCAAAGCCGCCGTTACTCATCACTAGAATATGGTCGCCAGGTGCAGCTTTTGCCACGATCGCATCGACCAATTGATCAATATCAGCACTGGTATAAGCCGGTTGAGAACATTGCTGAGCAACCTCTTCCACCGACCATTCAATGCTCTCTGGCTGATAAAGGAAAACCTCATCGGCATGATGCAATGATGCCGCGAGAGTATCTTTATGTACGCCACGTTTCATCGTCGCAGAACGCGGTTCTAGTACCGCAATGATCTTATCGCCGCCCACCTTGTTACGCAGGCCCCCCATCGTCAGTTCAATCGCCGTTGGGTGATGAGCAAAGTCATCATAAACCGTCACGCCATTCACTTGCCCTTTCAGTTCAAGGCGACGCTTTGTATTGATAAATTTCGCTAGCGATTCACAAGCAAGATCGGCAGTCACACCAACATGGCGAGCAGCTGCGATCGCCATTAAGGCATTATCGACGTTATGATCGCCAACCAGATCCCATTTCACTGTGCCTTTGATTTCACCATCAAGCAGCACATGGAATTGTGAACCGTCTTTAACAATCTTTTCAGCACGCCAATCCCCTTGTTCACCGGTGTATTCGGTTTCACTCCAACACCCGCGGTCTAGCACATCGGCCAGCGCTTGATCGGCTTTCGGCGCTAAAATACGCCCGTTGCTCGGCACGGTACGAACAAGATGATGGAATTGACGCTTAATCGCCTCAAGATCATCAAAGATGTCAGCATGATCAAACTCGAGGTTGTTCATCACTAATGTTCGTGGATGGTAGTGAACAAACTTTGAACGCTTATCGAAAAAAGCGCTGTCATATTCGTCCGCTTCGACGACAAAAAACATGCTTTCACCTAAGCGAGCAGAAATACCAAAGTTACCCAACACGCCGCCGACCAAAAAGCCCGGCTGATAGCCACAATCTTCAAGGATCCAAGACAACATACTTGAGGTGGTGGTTTTACCATGCGTGCCAGAGACCGCTAATACCCAGCGATCATGCAATAAAAACTCTTGTAACCACTGTGGTCCAGAGGTGTAGCGTAGGTTGTTATTAAGTACATACTCAACACAAGGATTGCCGCGACTCATCGCATTACCAATCACCACAAGATCTGGGGCAGGATTCAATTGAGCAGGATCGAAACCCTCTATTATTTCAATACCTTGAGATTCAAGCATGGTACTCATTGGTGGATAAACATTGGCATCACTGCCCGTCACTTTATGGCCTAACTGGCGCGCTAGTGTTGCCGCGCCACCCATAAAGGTGCCACAGATCCCCAAGATATGAATGTGCATAAACGAAACCTTGTCCTACGCTAAAAATACCGCTTCATTATGGCGATAAAGCCACTAAAAGCGAACCGTTTTGATCACTCTATTGCCAATTGAATCGACCTATTTCGCCCTATTCGCGCGCTTTTCTATGCTCTTTATCAGTCCAAAACACAATGTAAATAAATTGGGATCTCAAGCAGTTAGTTTATTACCCATAAAAAGATCTACGTCTTACACTTATCTAGGGAGTTTTTAATCACTGAGCAAATCCTCCTATTGCACTGGATCATTAGAAATCCATCACTCAAGCCCAATATCTTTAGCTGACTAAAAGGAAATAACATGTCTGGAATGCGCACGCTTGGCGAGTTCATCGTTGAGAAACAAGCAGACTTCCCTCACGCTGGTGGCGATCTTTCATCGCTGCTCTCTTCGATTCGATTGGCAGCCAAAATCGTTAACCGTGAAATCAATAAAGCGGGTCTGGTGGATATCACTGGCGCGGTCGGCACTGAAAACGTACAAGGCGAAGCTCAGCAAAAACTGGATGTTTACGCTAACGATAAATTTAAAGCCGCCCTAGAAGCACGCGATCAGGTGTGTGGAGTGGCCAGTGAAGAGGAAGATCAAGCGGTCGCCTTCAGTAAAGAGCTCAACAAAAATGCCAAATATGTGGTGTTAATGGACCCTCTTGATGGATCGTCAAATATTGATGTTAACGTATCAGTCGGTACCATTTTCTCCATCTATCGCCGAGTGTCGCCGATTGGCACGCCACCGACTGAAGAAGATTTCCTCCAACCGGGCAACAAGCAAGTCGCGGCAGGTTATGTGATCTACGGTTCCTCTACCATGTTGGTGTACACCACAGGCAATGGCGTCAATGGCTTCACCTACGACCCATCACTTGGCACCTTCTGTCTTTCACATGAAAACATGATGATCCCAGAGGATGGTCAGATCTACTCGATCAACGAAGGCAATTATTTCCGCTTCCCACAAGGCGTTAAAAAATACATCAAATATTGCCAAGAAAACGATCCACAAACCCATCGCCCATACACTTCGCGCTACATTGGTTCACTGGTGGCTGATTTTCACCGTAACCTACTTAAAGGCGGGATCTATCTTTACCCAAGCACACAAAGTCATCCGCAAGGTAAATTACGCCTACTGTATGAATGCAATCCAATGGCCTTCATCATTGAGCAAGCGGGAGGCTTAGCCTCGGATGGCGCACAGCGCATTATGGATCTCAAACCCACTGAGCTACATCAACGCGTGCCCTTTTTCGTTGGTTCAACCAACATGGTTAAACAAGTTGAGTTGCTGCTGGAATTGCATCCCGACTAAAGATAAAGCGCCGCGAGGCGCTTTTTTAGCCTCAAAACAATAACAGTTTGTTTACATCAAACTCGCTTTGCCTTTATTGTAGTGGCTGTATTTTTACCCAATCACTCTTCATTTGAATTAGAAATAAGGATATCTCTCATGAGCTTGAATGATGTACCTGCTGGTAAGTCTCTACCCGATGACCTGTATGTCGTCATCGAAATCCCTGCCAATGCAGACCCAATCAAATATGAAGTCGATAAAGATTCTGGTGCGGTTTTCGTTGACCGCTTTATGTCAGCGCCGATGTTCTACCCATGCAATTACGGTTACGTAAATGACACTTTATCACTTGATGGTGACCCGGTTGATGTACTGGTTCCAACCCCTTACCCACTAATGCCGGGATCGGTCATTCGTTGTCGACCAGTGGGGGTGTTAAAGATGACCGATGAGTCTGGCGAAGATGCGAAGGTGTTTGCCGTGCCACACAGCAAGTTGTCTAAAGAATATGACCATATCCAAGATGTTGGTGATATCCCAGAGCTGCTCAAAGCGCAGATCACCCAGTTCTTTGAACGCTATAAAGAACTGGAAGCAGGAAAGTGGGTAAAAGTCGATGGCTGGGCAGATGTCGCAGCAGCACGACAAGAGATTCTAGAATCTTATCAGCGCGCTCAAAAGTAGCCTTTAGCAAACAACAAAGCCAGCATTGCTGGCTTTTTAATCAATACCTTATCAATTACTACCAAGATTCACGTCGGGCGTTTTCGTAATCACTACGAAAGAATGGATCGACATCATCACAAATACCTAAATATGGTTTGTCTAGGCGAGCGAGCATATAAGCGCTTTGTGAGCAGTACTTCTCTTTACCTGCTGCGTATCCCGCTTGATAGGCATTATACAACTCATCGGTAAAGGCCCCTGACTGATCCAATTCAGCCAGCTTTTGTTCACTTTGAGAAAGATGGCCTTTGATTGCTTGTTGACGGCCATAATCTTGCCACGCTTCTGTCGTATTCGGTATGGTAATAGGCTGCGCTGCGCACCCCATCAACACCAATGATATTAAGATGCTAGGCATCAACATTATCTTTTGCTTCATACTGTCCCCTCACACTGATTTGACGGCGTTAGATGCGTCGTCATTATCATGATTTGGTCATTATACCCGTTGACACCAATCACCCGATGCAATCATGACATCCAATTGTGATGCATCTTGATAAAGATAAATCCAAGCCTCACCAAAGGGGGTTGGAATTAACTCACGGCGATATTCAACCGGTACATCTTCTAGCTTATCCAATTCGGCTAGCATCGCGTCATTAACTAAATAGACTTCACCAAAAATCACTTGATGTCCTTCTACTACGGCTGGATAAGCGCCAAGATCATATAACGCGTATTCGGGCAATGTTTCGTGATGGCCTAAAAACTGACCTTGACCAACAAAATGGTGGTTAGTCTCGTTCTCACGCAATGTGCCGTAAACAAAAACCAAATGTTGCACTGGCAACCTCCCTTCTATTGCATGCGATCATTTCAGAACATCAATGATTAATTGAATTCAAACTGGTAGAGCAGATCCACCGCACTGTCTAAGCCGGAAACTACTTCTAAGTAGAGATCCTTCATTAAACGATAGCGCACTGTAAACTCACCGACAGAATCAAAAATACCGACGCCATATTTCACTTGTAAGCCTGGTAATACATAGCCACTCACCGTCACTTGCGAATCATCACCGGAGCCAGCGGTATCCAATTGCAGGTCTTGCACACCAAACGCTTGGCCAAGCTCGCCAACCACTTTACCGCTTTTGGCCAAGCTGAGTCCGATCAAGGTGGTGGTCATCGCATTGCCGCCCGATTCACCATCAATATCTTGACCTCTTAATAGATAAGATAGCGCATTTGCCTGTGGCATGGCGGGATCAGAAAAAATCGTTAACTGCGGTTCATCAGCTGGCCCCACCACTTTGACCCCTGCGGTGACGTCATCTTGAGTATTATCCGGATTACGTATTGCGGTAATTTGCACATATGGTTGATCAACCGGTCCATTCATCAAGATCTTGCCTTCTTTGATCAACAAGTCTTGACCGAAGGATTGGTAAGAACCGTCAACGATATTGACTTCTCCCGTAACGAATGGCCCTTTATTTTTCTGCACCACTTTAAGATTACCAACCAAGCCGCCTTCTAAGCCAAAGGCGGACAATTTAAAGTCATCGCCGATCTTAATCTTAATATTGGTTTCCACTTCAAATGGCACCGTTGAATCACTCTTCAGCGGTTTTCCTTTACTATCCACCAGCACCAAGTCTTTTGATATGCCGACCGCACTTGGCGGCAGTTCATCGATCACAATACGGCCCCAAGGCAGTGCAATATTGCCATCAATCCGCGCCAAATTAGGTTGCGCAGAGATGGTCATATCGGGAATCACCTTAATACGCACCATTGGTGGCAGATTCACTTGCAGTTCATCAGCAAAAACCCGCACGTGCGAGCGCCAATCTTGGAGATCTTGCCAGTCACCATCACCGGTAACATTCAACTTGCCATCGGGAGTTTGAATCGCCGCGTTTAACTTGGCGTTGTAGCCGTTAAACTCAATCGCTAATCGACCAGAATCAATATCAATCGGAGAAATATCACCATGCAACAACATGTCATCCACGACAAATTGTCCGTTCACTTGTGGATGAAGCAATGGACCTGAAAAGCGTAAATCCGTTTGAATGTTTGATTTTAGTTGGCTGTATTCACCGACCAAGACATTGAGGAAGTCCAAATTAAACGTGCTCAACGCCAATTGACCATCCATCTGTTTATCTTGTGCCGTCACATCTGGAATCGTCACTTGGCCGCTCACATCGCCATTGTCGGTAACATCAAATAACCAATCCGCTTTCAATTGATTATTGGCAACGTCAGCATTGATTTTTACACTGTCCCAACCAAACACCAACGGCTTATCAAGCATTTGCTTCACTTGCCCTGTTGGCATCGTGATCGAAGCCTTTAACTGTGGCGCTTGTTGCGGAGCCCATTTAGCCCAAACTTGGCCTTCCACCGAACCGCTAAGCTCGGTTTTCTCGGGCATAAACATCGACAGTTGTTTGAAATCGAAGTGCTTAACGGAAAATTGCGCTTCACCACTTTCGCCCACTTGAATATCTTTATCCAGACAAACCGAGCTGTCATTTTGTTGCCAACAGTGCGCACCAACCGCCGCCATTTGACTGGCAAAATCAAAGGTAACCGCCGTGGCTTGATTGAGGTTCCAATCACCTTGCTGGGTACGAATCATCATCCGACCAAGTTGACCTTGCCAGACAAGATGAGGTTTATCGGTCACGTTGCCACTGATCGCCAAGCGGGTTGAAAGCAGCTCTGAATTCACCTCAAGACTCAATTCATGGGCATCTTGATTACCGCCAATATTGAGCTCAACATCATCAATCAGATTGCCTTGATAATTGATTTGCGCCACTTTGAGGTTCACTTTGCCATGCGGTAACGGTAATGGCACAACATCACCTTGTAAACGCACGCTTTTCACTTGTGCTTCACCGCGCCAGTCGATGTTATTCACAGCAAGGTTAACGCCAACTTCAGGTTCACTCAGCTTGCCCCGCAAACTCAAGTCACCCAAAGCGCTGCCTTGCAGTTCCGGAATTGACTTCGCCAGCTCAGGTAGATTAAGCCGAACATCCATATTCCATTGCTGCTCAAGCTTACCTTTTGCTTCAATTTGGTTTGGCCCATGAGACAGCACCAACTGAGGTGTTTCAAGATGAATATCACCCACCCCTTTTTTGTCTGATGCCTTGAGCGAGCCGACCACATTCAGCGGGTATTGACGTAATACCCCATCAATGTCGAGCATTGGCAGATTCACTTGCCAACCACCTTGTTGGGTTAACGAGCCATCGGTTTTTAATGCCCCACTAAGATTACCTTCCGCCTCTGGCCATTGCAGGCCGGGCTGAATATTAGCCAGAGTCAGATCCGCTGCCCAATTGATTGGGGCTTGCCAGTTAGCCATCGCCGAGCCCTTAATCTCACCACCGAGGGTTTTGATATCGAGGGCCGACAAATGAATTTCAGACAAATCCCCTTTCCCTGTAAGCGTTAAATCCACCTCAGGAATTGCCTGACCTTTGGCATTACCATCAAGATCCAATTGATAACCCGCTAAGGATCCTTGAGCGTTAAATTGATTGATTAGCGCTTGGTAGTCAGCTTTTCCCGTTAATGGCCACTGTGCTTTGCCCTTTTTAAGCGCGATCTGGAATGGAAAATTTGGATCCAGTGGTTCCAATTCTGCGCTCAGATCGGCTTGAATCAACTGACGTAACTTTGCCTCCAACTTGAGTTTTTCAACACTGCCCGTTGCTTTTAAGGTGAGTTTTTGCCCATTGACTGGTGCCATTTTCACTAAGGCATCAAGGCTAAGATCGAGCGGATAACCATGGTTTAGAGTAACTTCCCCCGTTAAGCCCGCTTTAAGTTGTGGCATATCGACATCAAGCTGGCTCACTTTCACGCTGGATTGGCTTGCTAAGGCTTTTAAAGCAAGCTGATGGATAATCACCGGCTCCGCTTGATCAAGTTTAAAGTTGCTAATATCAAGTTGTGTCACATCAACCGATAATGGCAGCACCACATCAGGTAATTCAATCGGCTGAGAATCACTGTTTTTTGCCGTCGCGTTATCTGATTGGTTAGTAGCGCTCTGCTCTGGCGTCGCAGGGGCTAATTTGACCACACCACCATCAAAACGAGTTTTGTTAATGCTGAGACGATTACCTTGGAAGATAAGCCCTGTGGCAAATGTCTCCCAACTGACCTGATTGCCCAGTACATCAAGCGCGACATCTTGTAAGAAAATACGACCGACACGAATAGGTAAAGGCGAGGTAATTGTTGAGCTGGCGGCAGAGTCAGGCTCAGAACTTGGCTCAGATTCAGGCAGTTGTGGCATGCTAAATTGCACACCTTGCGCACTTAGCTGATCAATACAGACGCTCGGTTCGGTAAAACAAGCGGGTTTTATCGCTAAGGTTAATGATTTTATCTGAGCATCAACATGCAATTGATCATCTTTAAACGCGACGTCATTGAGCGTGAAACGTGGAAATATCGATCCCTGATGAGATCCGATGGTGAGCTGCGGAACGAAACGATCCGCTCCCCACACCACCAAGCTTAAACCTGGTTTAGAAAACAATACCACCACCAGTGCTAGCAGCAGAGCCAGCACTAATCCCAACACAATCAAAGAAAGCCATTTTGACCACTTTAATACCACTTTGGTCATAACTCAGGCCCTAAAGTAAAGTGCACTTGGAATTCATCTCCCGGTTTGGCATCTAAA
>NZ_AFWD01000093.1:0-245 GCF_000222565.1 Vibrio sp. N418 | reverse complement strand
GCGATTAAGCTCGGTTTTTGTTTAAGAAGCTATTTTTATTTAGCTAGCAAGCGGCAATTAAGCCAGTAACTCTTGCGCAGTATTCACTACGTTGTCAACGGTGAAACCAAACATTTCAAACAGTTGCTCAGCGGGTGCTGACTCACCGAACGTTGTCATACCGATGATACGACCATCAAAACCGACGTACTTGTACCAGAAGTCAGCAATACCAGCTTCAATCGCGATACGCGCGGTCACGTCTG
>NZ_AFWD01000094.1:0-232 GCF_000222565.1 Vibrio sp. N418 | reverse complement strand
TGAATCGGTTAGCACTGGAGCGGTGTCATCTTCGGTCACGGCGCCGACTGCATCGCCAGAGATGACCGCGCTGTCGTTAATACCGGTAATGGTAATCACGATATCGTGGGTGGTGCCATCCATCGAGGCGACAGTGAACGTTTCCACCTTAGTTTCATCTTGCGCCAGGTATTGCACGTCGGCATTATCGACGTTATACACCCAGTTGCCATCCGCATCGATGGTGAGCGAG
>NZ_AFWD01000095.1:0-136394 GCF_000222565.1 Vibrio sp. N418 | reverse complement strand
CTCAGTGAGCAGGCTTTTTTTATCTAGAGTTTTTAGTAGAGCGAAAGATTCTTAGTGTGGCTTATTTAGCCGGTTTAAGACCTGCATTCACATCGAGGATATCTTGCTCACTCAGTGTGCCCACCGCTTGACGTAGCTTAAGTACACTTAGGATGTAGTTGTAACGAGCGTTTGATAGGCTCTTGTTCGCGTCATATAGACGACGAGTTGAATCCAATACGTCAACAATAGTACGAGTACCCACATCAAAACCCGCTTCAGTTGCTTCTAGTGCAGATTCTGCTGAGATTACGGTTTGTTCGTAAGCGCGCAGAGCACCAATTGATGCGCTGATATCGTTGTTAAAGGCGCGAACGTCTTTAACTACACTGCGGTAAGTGCCTTCTAATTTTTGACTTGCCGCTACATAGCCAAATTCAGCTTGTTTAGTTGCTGACGTTACCGCTCCACCTGTGTAAAGCGGAACTTCAAGTTGTAGACCTAAATTTAGATTATCTGTATCTGTGTCGCCCATATCTGCGTTCATATCAGATAATGTGTAACCACCTTTTAGGTTTAGCGTTGGTAAGTGGCCTGAGCTTGCATTTGAGATATTTTCTTTAGCGATATCTTGTGCGATACGGCTTGATAACAAGCTTAAGTTTTTCTGTTGTGCTTCTTCAATCAGTTGATTGATACCTGTAGCTGTTTTGGTTGCAGAAAAACGCTTAGTATCTAGAACATCGAGATTTGAATGCTCTTGACCAGTGATTTCACGCAGTCCTTCGTAGCTGTTGACGAGGCTGTTTTGTGCTAGCACCTCATCCGCTAATACTGAATCGTATTGTGCTTGTGCATCGTGCACGTCAGTAATTGCTGATAGACCCACTTCAAAACGTTGTTTAGTTTGCTCGAGTTGGCGTGCAACCGCCGCTTTCTCTGCTTGAACGAACACTAGGTTATCTTGTGCGCTTAGTACGTCAAAGTAAGCTTGAGAAACACGCAAAATTAACGCTTGCTGAGTGGCTGCGTAAGCGGCATCGGCTTGACGAGCACTCATCTCAGCAGTATCAAGAGTGATCCAGCTAGAGCGATCGAACAACTCTTGAGTGAAACCAATACCAGCGTTCCAGCCATTACTATCGTTATCGATACTATTACGCTCACCACGGTTGACATCGTAGCCTGCGGTTAATGCGATTTGCGGCAATAGCGAAGCACGAGATGACTCGATGGCTTCAAAAGCTTGGTCACGAGTTGCTGCTGATTGTAGTAGCGTCGGATCGTTTTCCTTCGCTTGGTTGTAAATGTCTGTCAGCGTATCTGCCCAAGCAGAAGTGCTAAGACTACCGAGTGCTGCACTGATAATAAGTGGAAGCAATTTTTTCATGGGTTCGATCCCTGCCAAATAAAAAGAGGTCAATTGTTCAAGAGTTTAACTCAAATTGACGCTAATTCACTCTAAACTTTGCAATCTTTTACAAATAGTTGTCCAGTTGTGCAATAAAAACAGTCTCAACTTAAAAAAATATAGAAGAATTATACAAAAAGTTGAAGTGCGTCGATGGAACAAGCGCTGTTCTCTGAGTAAACTATTAGATTCACTGACAGAGGTGCAAAATGCAACAGGCTGATAACCAATCACCACAGTTTACAAGCGAAGATGTCGAAATAATCTCAAAAGAGACCCTTTATCAAGGCTTTTTCAAAATGGTTAAATACCGATTCAAACATAAATTGTTTGAAGGCGGTTGGAGCCAAGAGATTGATCGTGAGATGTTTGAGCGTGGTCATGCTGCTGCATTGTTACCTTACGACGCGAAAACCGATCAAGTTGTCTTGGTTGAGCAAATTCGTGTTGGTGCGCTTGAGCATGCTCAGCCGTGGCAGTTAGAAATTGTTGCTGGGATCATTGATCCAAACGAAACCGCCCAAGATGTCGTGCGCCGAGAAGCGCAAGAAGAGGCCGGTATCGAGGTGGCAAAAATCGTTAAAGTAACCTCTTATTACCCTTCATCTGGTGGCTGTTCTGAAAAGCTGGATGTGTTTGTCGGTGAAGTGGATGCAAGCACCGCGTATGGCGTTCATGGTTTAGACTATGAAGGTGAAGATATTCGTGTGCATGTGGTAAGTCGTGAGCAAGCTTACCGTTGGGTCGAAGATGGTCGTTTTGAAAATGGCGCATCAATTATTGCCCTGCAATGGTTACAGCTTAATTATCAGCGTTTGAAGAGCGAATGGGACAAGTAGCAAATAAAAGACCGTATCATGTTGATTTAGCAGAGTTGATGCGCGTCTATGAAACCAACTATGCAAAATTGAATGCGCTGTTGCCAACGCAACCGAGCGTCGGTGATGTACGTTGCTACCAAGCGGCGAGTATGTCTTACCAAATACTCGTGGGAGAAGTCACAAAGTACACAACTTTGGTCGATATTTGTCAAAGTGATGACGTTCCAGTGTTTCCATTGCCGAAAATGTCTGTCAGGCTCTACCACGATGCCCGTGTGGCAGAAGTATGTAGTAGTGATTATTTAAATCGAGTCAAAGCTCGATACGATTACCCGAACGATAAAATGGTTCAAAAAGATGAAAAAGCTCAATTGAATCGTTTTTTAGGGGATTGGTTATCGTTTTGTTTAAAGCATGGCATAAGCCGTTCGCCACTGAATATCTAGGTTTTAGTTTTGAAAGTAACGTCAAGCTCATCAGCTAAAGACACGATTAAGCTAGTGCAGATTACCGATACCCATCTGTTTGCCGCAGAGGACGGGAGTTTGCTTAGCGTAAATACGAATGACAGCTTTTCAGCCGTAGTTGAAGCCGTAACTCAACAGGACTTCGACTTTGACGCAATTCTTGCGACTGGTGATATTTCTCAAGATCATTCTGATGTCTCTTATCAGCGCTTTGCTCAAGGCATTGAGCCATTAAAGCAACCGTGCTTTTGGTTGCCGGGCAATCATGATTACAAACCAAGCATGGGCTCGATATTACCATCAACACAGATTGTACAAGCAGAGCACGCATTGCTGGGTGAACATTGGCAGATGATATTGCTCGACTCACAAGTTGAAGGTGTACCGCATGGCCGCTTGAGTCAGCAGCAACTGGACTTACTTGACGAGCAACTTAGCTTGCATCCTGAACGTCATAGTTTAGTGTTATTGCATCATCATCCAATATTGGTGGGGAGTGCTTGGCTTGACCAGCACACCTTGAAAGACGCTGAGCAATTCTGGCAGGTAGTGGAGAAGCACGATAATGTGCGCGCGATTTTGTGTGGTCATGTTCATCAAGATATGCAAAAAGTTCGCAGTGGTGCAACCGTCATCTCAACACCATCCACTTGTGTTCAATTCAAACCTAATAGCGATGACTTTGCGTTAGACACTTGTTCTCCGGGCTGGCGAGAGCTAACCTTGTACGCCGATGGCCAGTTTGAGACACATGTACAACGTCTTGCTGGTGGTTTGTTCTTACCTAATTTTGATTCAAGCGGTTACTAATTTATCCGCTTGAGCTCATCTTATTTGCGAGTTCTGCGATGAAACCTTCTCTACTGCTTTATATTCACGGCTTCAACAGCTCTCCTTTGTCACATAAGGCCAATGTGATGAAGCAATATTGCATGCAGTACAGACCGGATATCAAAGTAGTTATTCCTCAATTGCCTTGTTTTCCACAACAAGCAGCAGAGCATCTAACCGACCTGGTTGAGCGCTATCAGCATGACTATCACATTGGCTTAGTGGGTAGTTCACTCGGCGGTTATATGTCGACTTGGTTGAACGCCAAATTTGGTTTTAAAGCAGTGCTTGTGAACCCTGCGGTAAAGCCTTATGAGTTATTGATGGATTATCTGGGTGAGCAAGAAAATCCATACACACATGAACATTATGTCTTGCAGGAACACCACATCAGCGAACTCAAGGCGTTGGATGTGGTTCAATTAAGTAACCCTAGTGATTTTTGGCTATTGCAGCAGACTGAAGATGAAGTGCTCGATTATCGCCAAGCGGTGGAGAAGTACGCTTTGGCAAAACAGACCGTTGAGCAGGGTAGGGATCATAGCTTTGTTGATTTTGAACGCTACCCAGCACAAATTATCGAATTCTTAACCTTGTAGCCCGCAGCTAATGGTTTTCTTCCTCGATCGAATTGGCGATTATTTTGCCGTTCATTGAGGGAAGAGTCATAAATTTGCTTGTTACTTACGTATCTCTCTTGACATAAACTGGTCTGTTCCAGACTATGTTCCCCTTGTACTATTGCAGTTGAAAAACGTTGAGAGATTCAGCGTTTGTGATGTTTTTTAACCAATGTCACCAAGCTGAATAAGCGCTCTGCATGGTAACCATTAAATCTCTATAACGATATTCCGTATTATGACTGAACAATATAATGCTGGAGCCATTGAGGTTCTTAATGGCTTGGAGCCAGTACGTCGCCGACCAGGGATGTATACGGATACAGCGCGTCCAAACCATTTAGGCCAAGAAGTTATCGACAACAGTGTCGATGAAGCGCTCGCCGGACATGCCTCTAAGGTACAAGTTATTCTTCATGCCGATCAATCATTAGAAGTTATTGATGACGGTCGCGGCATGCCTGTAGATATACACCCAGAAGAAAAGATTTCTGGCGTGGAGCTGATTTTCTGTAAGCTGCATGCGGGTGGTAAATTCTCTAATAAAAACTATCAATTCTCCGGTGGTCTACACGGGGTTGGTATCTCGGTTGTTAACGCGTTATCTAAACGTGTTGAAGTGGCGGTGAAACGCGACGGCCAGATCTATGAAATGGCATTTGAACACGGCAATAAAGTAGAAGAACTGACCGTCACTGGTACATGTGGTCGCCGCAATAAAGGCACCAGTGTTCACTTCTGGCCAGATACGAGCTACTTCGACTCGCCAAACTTCTCTGTGACGCGTTTGGTTAATAACCTGCGTGCTAAAGCGGTATTGTGTCCAGGTCTAGAAATTACTTTCTCTGATAAAGTAAACAATCAAGAGCATCGTTGGTACTACGAAGATGGTCTGACTGATTACTTAGCAGAAGGCGTTAAAGGCTACACCGTACTACCTGAAGTTCCATTTACTGGCGAGTTCTCTGCAGAAACAGAAGCGGCGCATTGGGCGGTAATTTGGCAACCAGAAGGCGGTGAGATGATCACCGAAAGCTACGTTAACCTGATCCCTACCGCTCAAGGTGGTACGCACGTTAATGGTCTGCGCCAAGGTTTGCTGGATGCAATGCGTGAGTTTTGTGAATTCCGCAATCTACTCCCTCGTGGCGTGAAGCTAACCGGTGATGATGTTTTTGACCGTTGTTCATACGTGCTATCGGTCAAAATGCAAGATCCACAATTCGCGGGCCAAACCAAAGAGCGTCTCTCTTCTCGTCAAACCGCGGCATTTGTCTCTGGCGTGGTGAAAGATGTCTTTAGCCTATGGTTAAACGAAAAACCACAGTTAGCAGAACAGCTAGCAGAAGTGTGTATTGCCAATGCACACCGTCGTATGCGTGCCAGCAAGAAAGTGGTGCGTAAGAAAATTGCCTCAGGCCCTGCATTGCCGGGTAAGTTGACCGACTGTTCAGTACAAGATCTTAACCGCACGGAAATTTTCTTTGTGGAAGGGGACTCGGCTGGCGGCTCAGCCAAACAGGCGCGCGATCGTGAATTCCAAGCGGTAATGCCACTGCGCGGTAAAATTCTCAATACATGGGAAGTCGCTGCTGATCAGGTGCTTGCATCACAAGAAGTTCATGATATTTCCGTCGCTCTGGGTATCGACCCTGATAGCGATGATTTGAGCGGATTACGTTACGGTAAAATCTGTATCCTTGCCGATGCGGACTCGGATGGTCTTCACATTGCAACGCTACTGTGTGCCTTGTTTACGCGCCATTTCCGTACCTTGGTAGAAGCTGGTCATATTTATGTGGCAATGCCGCCTCTATATCGAATCGACTGTGGTAAAGAAGTGTTCTATGCCCTTGATGATGATGAAAAAGAAGGCGTGCTTGAGCGTTTATCGAAGAAAAAAGCCAAAATCAACGTGCAGCGATTTAAAGGTCTGGGCGAGATGAACCCACTTCAGCTGCGTGAAACCACCATGGATCCTAATACCCGTCGTCTGGTTCAGTTAACCATTGACGATTCGGAAGCGACCATGGAAATGATGGATATGTTGCTGGGTAAAAAGCGTGCCGATGATCGTCGTGCATGGTTACAAAGCAATGGCGATTTGGCAGAGGTTTAACGGATGTCTACAGAAATTACCTATGATGGCGTTGAACAATTGCCAATGCGCAAGTTCACTGAAGACGCTTATCTAAACTATTCGATGTACGTAATTATGGACCGTGCGTTGCCATACATTGGTGACGGTTTAAAACCGGTTCAACGACGTATCATCTATGCGATGTCAGAGCTTGGTCTTTCGGCATCAGCAAAATATAAAAAATCGGCACGTACCGTTGGTGACGTGTTGGGTAAATACCATCCACACGGCGATTCGGCGTGTTATGAAGCGATGGTATTGATGGCTCAGCCATTCTCTTACCGTTACCCATTGGTTGACGGTCAAGGTAACTGGGGTGCGCCGGATGACCCGAAATCATTTGCTGCGATGCGTTATACCGAAGCAAAACTGTCTAAATTTGCCGAAGTACTGCTGGGCGAACTAGGCCAAGGTACTGTCGAATGGCAACCTAACTTTGACGGCACGATGAAAGAGCCGCAAATGTTGCCAGCTCGTCTGCCGCATATATTGCTCAATGGCGTCACGGGTATCGCGGTTGGTATGGCGACAGATATCCCACCACATAACGTGCGTGAAGTGGTCGATGCAACAATTCATATGATTGATAATCCAAAAGCGGAATTATCAGATGTGATGCAATTTGTTAAAGGCCCTGACTATCCAACGGAAGCAGAAATTACTTCGCCAAAAGCGGAAATCGAGAAGATTTACCGCACCGGCCGTGGCAGCATTAAAATGCGCGCGGTTTGGCACAAAGAAGGCTCTGATATCGTCATCACCGCATTGCCGCATCAAACTTCAGGTGCGAAATTGTTGGAGCAAATCGCCAACCAAATGCGTGCTAAGAAGCTGCCAATGGTGGATGATTTACGTGACGAATCGGATCATGAAAACCCGACACGTATCGTGATTGTGCCACGCTCAAACCGTATCGATTGCGACCAGTTGATGAACCACCTGTTTGCTTCGACGGATCTTGAGAAGAGCTTCCGCGTTAACTTGAACATGATTGGTCTTGATAATCGTCCTCAAGTTAAAGGTTTAGTACAGATTCTTGCTGAGTGGATTGAGTTCCGCCGTGATACTGTGACTCGTCGTCTACAATATCGTCTCGATAAAGTGATGGCTCGTCTGCATATCTTAGAAGGTTTGTTAGTTGCGTATCTCAACCTTGATGAAGTGATTGAGATTATCCGTACTGAAGACGATCCTAAAGCCGTGCTGATGGCACGTTTTGGCGTATCGGATATTCAAGCGGATGCGATTCTTGATATTAAACTTCGTAACTTAGCGAAGTTAGAAGAGATGAAGATTCGTGGTGAACAAGACGAGCTAGAAAAAGAACGCGAAAAGTTAGAGCAACTATTAGGTTCAGAGCGTCGCTTAAACACCCTGCTTAAGAAAGAAATTAAAGCTGACGCAGAGAAATATGGCGATGATCGTCGCTCACCATTGGTTGAGCGTGCTGAAGCGAAAGCGATGACTGAGCGTGATCTTGTTCCGAGTGAACCGATTACGGTTGTGTTGTCAGAAAAAGGCTGGATTCGTCATGCGAAAGGGCATGACGTGGATGGTGAAGGATTAAGCTACAAATCGGGCGACCAATACCTTGCTCATGCTCGAGGTAAGAGTAATCAGCAAGCGGTGTTCTTAGGCAGTGATGGCCGTAGCTACTCGTTAGAGTCGCACTCATTACCGTCCGCTCGTAGCCAAGGTGAGCCGATTACTGGACGCTTAAACGTTGCACCAGGTACTTCTATTCGCCAGGTGGTGATGGGTGAGGATGATCAGCTATGGCTGATTGGTTCTGATGCTGGTTATGGTTTTGTGTGTAAAGGTGCGGACCTCTTATCGAAAAACCGCAGTGGTAAAGCGCTAGTGAGCTTACCGCAGAACTCACAAGTGATTGTTCCGCAAACCATCAGTGATCTAGAAAATGATGAGATCTTAGCGATTACCAACCAAGGCCGCATGTTGTTGTTCCCGATTAAGGAACTGCCGCAACTTGGTAAGGGTAAGGGTAACAAGATCATCAACATTCCGGCGGCGAAAGCGAAAGAGCGTGAGGAAGTGGTTTCTCATTTGATTTCAATTCCGCAAAACAGCACGGTGACACTGTATGCCGGCAAGCGTAAATTGGGCTTGAAACCATCGGATTTGGAAAACTTCCGTGGTGAAAGAGGCCGTCGTGGTGCGTTATTGCCTCGTGGTTTGCAGCGTGTGACCAGTATTGAAGTCGACGTGGCGAATGATTCGGTGAATGAGACGCTAAGCGATAGCGAATAATCGACAGAAATAAAAAAACCAGCCATTGGCTGGTTTTTTTTGATTCGTATTTATTGCCGCTTATTTGGACGGGCGACACTAATCTATTCGCGCGTGTCTTCCATGATGGTGACAGGAATAGTGAGCTCTTCACCTTTACGTAATACCAACAGATCGACAGTGGTGCCAGGTCTTAGGTCAGTGACCATTTCCATTACGCTTTGGCGGCCATTGATTTTCTGACCATCTATTTTGAGGATGATATCTTGCGCTTGGAATCCTGAATCCGCCGCAGGGCCATTCGGATCAACGCCCAAAACGACGATGCCACCAAGATGTTCATTACCAAGTAGTCGCGCAGTAACGGAAGTAATATCTTGGCCATCAATACCGATATAGCCACGAATCACACGGCCATCCGCGATGATTTTATTCATGATCACATTGGCCAGTGAATAAGGTATCGCAAAGGAGATGCCATAAGTTTCCAACTCAGTCGCTTGTTGGAAAGAGGCGGTATTGATGCCGACTAACTCACCACGAGTGTTGACCAAAGCGCCACCAGAGTTACCCTCATTGATTGCAGCATCGGTTTGAATAAAGGCTTGGCGGCCATCAGCACTGATTGAAGAGCGCCCAGTTGCGGAGATAATACCAAAGGTGGTGGTTTGGCCGAGGTTATAAGGGTTACCAATCGCTAACACCACATCGCCGACTTTTGCTTTGTAATCAGGGTTGAGTGGGATCACTGGCAGATTGGCGCCTTCTACTCGCAAAATCGCGATGTCAGTACGGCGATCCTTACCGACCAACTGCGCTGCTGCTGCGCGACCATCTTGCAAAGCGACAATGATTTGATCGGCTTGAGCAACCACATGATAGTTGGTGATGATGTAGCCTTTGTCACTGACGATAACGCCGGAACCTAGCCCTTGTGTTGATAGTTTAGAACGATCATCTTCGGTGTATTTACGGCTATAGATGTTAACCACGGCAGGGGCAGCTTTATGCACTGCATCGTTGAACGACAGTTGAACAGAAGAAATATTGCTGACTGGGTTGGATATATTCTCAGGCAGTATGTTGCTACGAAGAGAAGGCACCGCTATTAATAGCAACGCCGCGGTGGCTAAACCTAATCCTACTGAACGTAAAAGAAAACCGAGCATACTATCCTTAAAATCAATGTCATACAGGCAACAAACAATCAAGAATAGCATTATATAAAAAAGACAGCGAATTTCTCCGCTGTCCTTTTAAATCAATATCGCGTTTTATCGCGAATACGTATGCTATTTGAGGCTGTGACAGCCGAGGTTCTAGCGCCTTTGATTAGCGTACCACGAGGTAAATAGTCCGATTATCACGTTGAATATTCAGTGCTAATACACCTGATTGCTTCTCTACTACCTTACGTAGTTCGGCTAAGTTCTTTACGCGGACTCGGTTGACGCCAAGGATAATATCGCCAGCTTGCAGTTGATACGCTTCCGCTGGAGAGCCGGTTTCAACCGAGGAGACTTTCACCCCTTGTACGCTATCGCTGGCATTGGTATTGGTGAGTGCTGCCCCCGTTAAACCTTGATGTAACTTGTCTGCACTGGCTTTGACATTTTCTTGCTCGCCTAACGTCACTTTGACCGATTTCTCTTTGCCATCGCGAATGATGCCAAGAGTGACTTTCTTACCTGCGCCCAATGTGCCGATTTTTGCTCTTAACTCATGGAAGGAGCTGATGGTTTTGCCATTGATTGAGACAATGATGTCACCCGCTTGAATGCCCGCTTTGTCTGCTGCGCTGTCGACTACGACTTGGCTAACAAATGCCCCTTTGCTTGATTCGTAACCTAGCGCCTCCGCCAGTTCAGATGTGACTTCGCCACCTTGTACACCCAGCATGCCGCGTTTTACTTCACCAAACTCTAAGATCTGTTCGGTTAAGTTTTTCATCATGTTTGCCGGGATCGCAAAACCAATACCAACGTTCCCGCCATTAGGGCCAAAAATAGCGGTGTTAATACCAATTAACTCGCCATTGAGGTTGATCAGAGCGCCACCCGAATTACCACTGTTAATGGCCGCATCGGTTTGAATGAAGTTTTCAAAGTTTTCGAGGTTTAAGCCACTGCGACCTAACGCGGAAACGATGCCCGATGTGACAGTTTGGCCGAGACCAAATGGATTACCAATCGCCACAGTGAAATCGCCAACACGCAGTTGATCTGAATCGGCCAGTTCAATTTGTGTGAGGTTTTTGGCTTGTTCTAGTTTGAGTAAAGCAACATCAGACATTTCATCACCACCGACCAATTCTGCATCGTATTCACGGCCATCATGCAGCTTGACGCGAATTTTCTCTGCGCCTTTAATGACGTGATAGTTGGTGACGATATGACCTTGTTTGGCATCAATAATGACGCCAGAACCTAGCCCACGAAAAGGTTGTTCTTGCTGCTGTTCTGCTGGAAAGTCAGGACCAAAGAAAAAGCGGAATTGATCCGGAATGCGCTGTTTGGCGACATGAGTGCCTTCGACGTCAATACTGACCACCGCTGGGGTGACTCGTTCGAGCATCGGAGCCAAACTAGGCAACTGTTCACCATTGACGGCCAAAGGCAGTGCAGCAGAAGCCGGTAATGGCAAGATGATTGAACTGATGCTTAAAGAGAGAACCGTTAAGGCAAGCAAAGGCTTTTTCATCAAATAACTCCTATACAGTGAAGGCCGATTCAGTGGTAACTGCTCGGTTTAGTCTTGATTTATGGATACAAATCGGTGCTACGTATGGAGGTATGACTAAGAAACCCCAACAAAGTTCACTGGGAACCTCGTTGGAGTGAAAGATTATTATGAAGCTTTGGCGGTCACTTCTTGTGGAGAGTGAAGAATGTCTTTTTTCTGCTCACGCAGTAGGCCTGTTGCACCTGAGGCATAATCTTTTGGTGCTTCATCGCTTGAGTCTGCGGTTTTTGTTTCGCTGTGGTTATTGCTGTTTTGCGATGCAACCTTTTGCGCGAAAGGATTGTCTTGCTCCGGCATATTTGGCAAGAGTTCAGAGGACGTTTTTGCCATGTGCTGATAGAGACGAGTGTACTCTTTACCCAATGAGTCGAGCATTTCTGCGCTCTGCGCAAAGTGATCAGACAATTCTTGTTTTTGTTGTTCTAACTGAAATTTTGCTGTTTCTAGATCTTTGTGGAGATTTTTTTGTTTTTTGTATCCCGGGGTAGTGAAGCGCGAGATGATAAATCCAAGAGCTGTTCCTGCAAGCAGGCCAACAAGGGCATAAATCCAAGGCATAATTACTCCTTATTATTTTTAGTTTAACATGCTGTTTACTAGTTAATTACAGATGCTCGTTGACCATGTTACTATGAGACCATAAACCAATAAAGAAAAATGCGTGTGACCCTATCCCATGAATCTGTAGAAAATATCACCGGTCGATTTCAGGATAGCTCAGTGCAGCAGTAATAGAAGGTCTAGCAATGACACCATTACAACGCTACCAACAAGACGTTGAGAACCATGGCTTTCAAGTCGATGAGGCTCAACGCCAAGCCGTTCAGGCACTTGATTCTCTTTATCATCAAATGATTGCTTATATTGAGGCTCCGGTGACCGTTGTGCCGAAATGGAAATCTTGGCTAGGCAAAACCCCCGCGCCACCGGATGCGCCCAATGGGCTCTATTTTTGGGGCGGAGTCGGACGTGGAAAAACATATTTAATGGACACCTTCTTTGATAGTTTGCCTATTGAGAAGAAGATGCGCGTTCACTTTCACCGCTTTATGCTGCGAGTGCATGATGAATTGCGTGAGTTGCATGATGTGAGCGATCCACTGGAAGCGGTTGCTGATATCTTGAAGCAAGAGGCGGAGATCATCTGTTTTGATGAATTCTTTGTTTCTGATATTACCGACGCAATGATCCTCGGCACCTTGTTCCAAGCTCTATTTCAACGCGGCGTCGTTTTGGTGGCTACATCAAATATCCCTCCTCATGATCTCTATCGTAATGGTTTGCAGCGCGCGCGCTTCATGCCAGCCATTCAACTGATTCAAACCCATTGTGATGTGCTTAATGTCGATAGCGGGATTGATTATCGTCTGCGTACGCTAGAACAAGCGGAGATCTATCACTTCCCTTTGGATGTAACAGCGCACGAAAACCTTAGTCGCTATTACGAGCAATTGGTGGGAGAGGGGAAAGCCTCTGCGGCCGCAATTGAGATTAATCATCGCCAAGTGGATGTACTCAAAGCAGCCGATGGGGTATTGCACGCGACGTTTGCTCAGTTGTGCCAAACCGCTCGTAGCCAGAATGACTACATCGAAATCTCGAAGGTTTATCACAGTGTGTTATTAGCAGAGGTAATACAGATGCATCAGTTAGTCGATGATGCGGCAAGGCGCTTCATTGCGTTAGTTGATGAATTTTATGAGCGAAACGTAAAACTGATTATTTCGTCAGAAGTCGCATTAGAGCAACTTTATACTGTTGGGACGCTGGAATTTGAGTTTAAACGTTGTATATCACGCCTAACAGAAATGCAAAGCCATGAGTATCTGGCTAGAGAGCACTTGGCATAAAGGCTGGGTGATATTTACGGTAAAGAAAAAGTCATATTTTTATTTAAAAAAGAGGTGATTTTTTCAACTCACTTCTCTATAATCTTGCGACCCACCGTTACTGCAGGTCATTTTTGGATGAATTTCCAAAGTTTTTGACCAAGAGTGCCACCCACTCGAAGGGGTGATGACTGGGCTCTTAGACAGTGGGAGCATTCCTGCTCCTTTAAGTTTAAATTTAAATTAACGGGTTATTATTAGCATGAAAACTTTCGTTGCTAAACCAGAAACTGTAAAACGCGACTGGTATGTTGTAGACGCTGAAGGTAAAACTCTTGGCCGTCTAGCAAGTGAAATTGCATCTCGCCTACGTGGCAAACACAAAGCTGAATACACTCCTCACGTTGACACTGGTGATTACATCATCGTTATCAACGCTGAGAAAGTTACTGTAACTGGTAACAAAGCTAAAGGTAAAGTGTATTACCGTCACACTGAGTTCCCTGGTGGTCTTAAATCAATCACTTTTGAAAAGCTGATTGTTAAGAAACCAGAGATGGTTCTTGAACTTGCTGTTAAAGGTATGTTGCCACGTGGTCCTCTAGGCCGTGCTATGTACCGTAAGCTTAAAGTTTACGCTGGTGCTGAGCACAACCATGTTGCTCAACAACCACAAGTACTAGACATCTAATCGGGGATTTCGAAATGGCAGAGAATCAATACTACGGCACTGGCCGTCGCAAAAGCTCAGCTGCACGTGTTTTTATCAAACCGGGTACTGGCAACATCGTAATCAACAAGCGTAGCCTTGATGAATACTTCGGTCGTCCAACTTCTCGCATGGTTGTTAAACAACCTCTTGAGCTAGTTGAACTAACTGAGAAACTAGACCTATACGTTACTGTTAAAGGTGGCGGTATTTCTGGTCAAGCTGGTGCGATCCGTCACGGTATCACACGCGCTCTAATGGAATACGATGAGTCTTTCCGTCCTGCTCTACGTGCAGCTGGTTACGTTACTCGTGACGCTCGTTGCGTTGAACGTAAGAAAGTTGGTCTACGTAAAGCACGTCGTAAACCACAGTTCTCTAAGCGTTAATCTTTTTCAAAGATTTCGCTTCCAGTTTTTACTGGGACGTGGTTTCAAAGCCTGGCTTATGCCAGGCTTTTTGTTTTTCTGCGCTCTAAAATCTCTTTCCCTCATACCCTCTTCAACACCCTCCCCAAAAATAGTTGTTTTCTGTGTTCTTCTTTTGTGACGACATTGGCGTTTGTATCCTTAATTGTTACAAATAAGTAGCTTTACCTTGTCAGAAAGTGGGGTTTTATTTATCATTTGCAATCAAATAAATACAACAAACTTAATTTGTTAGCCATGCTCTTTGGTAAGGAATAACAAGAATCCAAAAGGAGCAAATGGGAGAATGTTTGGATGAGCAATGCGCCTTTAAATAACGGTCGTAGACGTTTTCTAACTGCCACAACAGCTGTTGTGGGTGGGTTAGGGGCTGCTGCGGTTGCCGTTCCTTTTATTAAATCTTGGAACCCAAGTGAAAAAGCAAAAGCAGCAGGAGCCCCAGTTTCCGTTGATGTCGGTAAGCTAGAAGAAGGGCAAATGGTGCGTGTCGAGTGGCGAGGTAAGCCTGTATGGGTGGTTCGTCGTGCTCAAACTGTAGTTGATACTCTACAAGAACTTGATGGGCAATTACGTGATCCTTCCTCTGGGGAAGAGCAGCAACCGCTGTATGCACAGAATGCTTACCGTTCCATCAAACCAGAATATTTTGTCGCTGTTGGCATTTGTACCCACCTTGGTTGTTCTCCTACCTATTTGCCAGACAGTTTTAGCGAACAAGTTCAAGGTGTTAAGTCAGGTTTCTTCTGCCCATGTCATGGCTCTAAATTTGATATGGCTGGACGTGTATTCCAAGGAGTACCCGCACCACTTAACCTCGTAGTACCAAAGCACATGTATCTAAGCGATACCAAGATCATGATCGGTGTTGACGAAGAAGGGGAGGCATAATGCAAGCTCTACTTGATTGGGTAGAAAAACGCTTACCCGCAATGAATGCGTATAAAAAGCACCTCTCTGAATATCCGATGCCAAAGAACTTTAACTTTTGGTATCTATTCGGCTCATTAGCGATGCTTGTATTGGTTAACCAGATCCTGACAGGTATTTGGCTGACGATGAACTATGTACCATCTGGTGATGGTGCGTTTGCCTCTATCGAATACATCATGCGTGATGTTGAGTATGGTTGGCTACTGCGCTATATGCACTCAACAGGTGCGTCGGCGTTCTTTGTTGTGGTTTATCTGCATATGTTCCGCGGCCTAATTTATGGTTCGTACCAGAAGCCACGTGAGCTACTGTGGATCTTCGGCATGTTGATCTTCCTCGTGTTGATGGCTGAAGCGTTCATGGGCTACCTATTGCCATGGGGACAAATGTCTTACTGGGGCGCGCAGGTAATCATCTCGCTATTTGGCGCTATTCCGGTGATTGGCGACGATCTGACGCTTTGGATTCGTGGTGACTACGTCATCTCTGGCGCGACACTGAACCGTTTCTTTGCTCTGCACGTTATTGCTCTACCCATTGTACTTCTGTTGCTTATCGTACTTCACGTACTAGCACTTCACGAAGTCGGTTCGAATAACCCAGACGGTATCGAAACCAAACTGCCGAAAGGCACCATGGGCGATGACTATAAAACGCAGTTCAAATTCCATGATTACTACACTAAGAAATACGACATTATCGACTCGGTACCTTTCCACCCTTATGGGACAGTGAAAGATCTCGTTGGTGTGGCTGGTTTCTTATTCTTGTTCTGTTACGTATTGTTCTTCAATCCAGAGATGGGCGGCTACTTCCTTGAGCCACCAAACTTTGAAGCAGCAAACCCACTGAAAACACCGGAACACATTGCGCCAGTTTGGTACTTTACGCCATTCTATGCCATCTTGCGTGCGGTTCCAGATAAGCTGTTGGGTGTTATTGCTATGGGCGCTTCTATTGCGGTGCTGTTCGTACTACCTTGGCTGGATCGCTGTAAAGTACGTTCGTACCGTTACCGCAGTAAGTTCCACTTGTTCAATATTATTCAGTTCACCATCTGTTTTGTTGCCTTGGGTGTGTTGGGTGCGTTGCCTGCAACAGCGCTATACACATTACTCGCACAAATCTTTAGCTTAGGTTACTTCATGTTCTTCGTGTTGCTGTATTTCTACAGTAAGAACGAAGCCACGAAACCATTACCAGAGAGGGTGACATTCAAATGAAAAAGTGGATTTTAGTTCTATTTGCAATGTTGCCATCCTTGGCGATGGCTGCGGGTGCAAATGTACCATTAGACAAAGCAAACAATGATTTAAGTGATCAGGCGTCACTGCAAAACGGTGCCAAACTGTTTATGAACTACTGTTTTGCTTGTCACTCGGCTCAATACCAACGTTATGAGCGTGTCGCGACCGACATTGGTATTCCGCTTGAGTTGATGAAAGAAAACTTGGTGTTTGATCCAAATGCTAAAATTGGTGACTTGATGGAAAATGCCATTCCAGATGAGTCAGCAGCCAAATGGTTTGGCGCGCCGCCACCGGATCTCACCTTGGTAGCACGAGTTCGAGGTACTGACTGGCTATATACCTATTTGCGCTCTTTCTATGCAGATCCTGCACGTCCGTTTGGCGTGAACAACATTGTTTTCCCAAGTGTTGGTATGCCGCATGTACTTGAAGAGCTGCAAGGCATTCCGATGCCGATCATCGAAACCAAGGTCGTTGATGGTGAAACCATTGAAACAGTGGTTGGTATCGAGTCTGACGGTACGGGTGAGCTTAACCAAGAAGAGTATGATCAAGCGGTTCGTGATCTCGTTAACTTCTTGGAGTACTCAGGCGACCCAGTCAAACTTGAGCGTCATGCTTTAGGTTGGTGGGTGATGGCATTCTTGGTGATCTTCACTATAGTCGTGGTGCTGCTTAAGAAAGAGTATTGGCGTGATGTGCATTAAATATGCTATCATACAGCGCTAAATACCAAATTTGATAATTTACAATGGAGGCTTAGCCTCCATTGTTGTTTTTATTCCTGTAATTGTGCTGGAGGGCTCCATGGCTGTAGCTGCCAATAAACGTTCCGTGATGACTCTATTTTCAAGTGCATCTGATATGTATAGCCATCAGGTACGCATTGTTCTCGCTGAAAAAGGCGTAAGCGTTGAGGTTGAATTAGTTGATGAAGCTAACCTACCTGCGGAATTGATCGAGCTGAACCCATACAAAACGGTTCCTACTTTGGTTGATCGTGAGCTTGCACTTTACGATTCAAAAATCATTATGGAATACCTAGATGAGCGTTTCCCTCATCCACCGCTAATGCCTGTTTACCCGGTTGCTCGTGGTAACAGCCGTCTAATGATCTACCGTATCGAAAAGAACTGGTACTCACTAGCGGAGAAAGTGGTTAACGGTACTGCTGAAGAATCTGAAGCGGCTCGTAACAAGTTACGTAACGATCTTCTGACTCTAGGCCCAGTATTTGCAGAATATGAATACTTTATGAGCGAAGAATTCAGCCTAATCGATTGTTACCTAGCTCCGCTACTATGGCGTTTGCCTCAGTTAGGTATCGAGCTTGTAGGTCCTGGCTCTAAAGAACTGAAAATTTACATGAACCGCGTATTTGAACGTGATTCATTCTTAGCTTCATTGACTGAAGCTGAGCGCGAAATGCGTCTACTGCGCTAATCGTCGTTTGATGGATATTTCGAACATGACACCACGCCGCCCATACATGCTTCGTGCATTTTATGAGTGGCTAGTGGACAACGACTTGACACCGCATCTAGTGGTTGCAGCTACACTGCCAGGTGTTCGTGTGCCGCAAGAGTTTGTCCAAGACGGTCAGATCATTCTGAACGTCGCACCACGTGCGGTGGGTAACTTGCAGTTGGGTGATGATGAAGTCACCTTTAACGCGCGCTTCAGTGGCCGTCCTCATGTGGTTGTTGTCCCTCTTTACGCAGTACAAGCGATTTACGCTCGTGAAAATGGTGCAGGCACTATGTTTGAACCAGAAGATGCGTACATGGATACCTTTGACGAGATTGAAGATGAGTTCATCGAAGAGATGGGTGAAATCAGCAGTCTGTCATTGGCGACGGAAAGTGTTGAAACTGATGGTGATGATGGTTCAGATGATGAGCCACCAAGACCAAAAGGCCGCCCGAGTCTTCGCGTGGTTAAGTAATACCAATCAGCCGATGGGTGTTAATCGCCAACCGCAGAATCAAAAAAAGCAGCTTACGCTGCTTTTTTTATGCCTATCAATCATGACTCTCCGGTATTAATCACCGTATTGAAAAGCTTTGATCACTTGTTTGACGCCAGATACGTTACGTGTAATCTCTGCCGCTAAATCTGCATGTGCGCGAGACACGTAGCCAAGCAAAAATACTTCACCACCTTCGGTGATGACCTTGATTTTTACTGTACTCAGCTCTTCATTGGTGAGCAGTGCTGACTTCACTTTAGTGGTAATCCAACTATCGTGGCTAATTTCACCAATCGAGAGTGGCTGCTGCACTCTGATTTGGTTGTGAATTTGTGTTACCCCAGGGGTTTTACGTGCTTGGGCTTCAAATTCATTCAGTATCTGTTGGGTATTTGCTTGCCCCATTAGCACCACAATACCATTATAAGAACTCGCGGTTGCGCGTACATTGCCACGATATGGGGCTTTGTTGGTCATGCCTGCGATTTCAAATTCGATATTATTGTCGTTCCAAATCTCTTTGGTGGTACGGTTGTCAGTGACAACGCTGACGGTTGTTGCTGCACCAGCAACAAATAAGCCGACACATCCGCTGGTCGACATTACCAGGGTGGCAATCAATAAGGCTTTGATTAAGTTCATCTCTTTACTCTTCGTGAGTGGGGAATAAAACTTGATCTATCAAATCACATAAACAGTGTAACGTCACCATATGAACCTCATGAATTCGAGCCGTTCTGTGAGATGGAATACGAATTTCAACATCATTTTCACCCAGCAAGCCAGCCATTTCACCACCGTCCTTACCGGTTAGTGCAATGATAGTCATATCGCGAGTTACCGCTGCTTCCATCGCTTTGATGATGTTTTTGCTGTTACCACTGGTTGAGATCGCTAATAAAATATCACCTGGTTGACCAAAAGCGCGCACTTGTTTAGAAAAGATATGCTCGTAGTGGTAGTCATTTGCGACGGCCGTCAGTGTGGTGTTGTCCGCGGTTAATGCCATTGCAGGTAGGCTAGGGCGCTCCGTTTCAAACCGGTTGAGCAAACAGGAGACAAATTGCTGAGCATTAGATAAAGAGCCACCATTACCGCAGCAAAGCACCTTATTGCCGTTGAGTAGGCTATAGACCAAGGCTTGCGCCGCGTGGGTGATGGCATCTGGCAGGGCTTCTGCCGCAGCGATTTGAATTTGAATACTTTCGGTAAAGCTTTCTTTAATGCTCTCTAGCATTGGTTACCCTTGAGTTATGGCGTTTTTGATCCAATCAATCTGCTTTCCATCATGATGAATAGCGACTAAATCGAAACGAAAATTGGTCGAATGAACGGACAATCCTTGTTTAATTAACCAAACATTGGCCGTTTTAATTAAACGCTGTTGTTTGCTGTAGGTGACAGTCTCTGCAGCATGTCCATAATTTTGGTTTTGGCGGTAGCGTACTTCAACAAAGACAATTGTGTCTTGGTCGCGCATGATCAAATCGATCTCACCACCTTTGATGCGAAAGTTTCTCGCAATTTTGCTGAGTCCGCAACTCACAAGATGTTGTTCAGCGGCGGACTCGAAAAAAAGCCCTTTAGTTAGCTTGTTCAGCACTGGCTTCTGCTGTGTTGTCGATGAGCTCAGCTTCTTGCGCGTCTGCACTATCAATGTTGCCATGCTCAGCCCAGCTGATTTCACGCTGCACGACACAATTGTTGTCGATGCTTAGTACACCGGTATTACCATCGATACGGTAGCCATTAACTACCTTCATTTGCGGTAGCTGTTCCATTAATAAGTAAGCATCCATTCCTAACGCTTGCAGACGTTTTTCAGCGTTTGAACCTTTAGGCCACATCTGATTCATTTGCGCTTCAATCGCGCTGTTTGGTTGGATCAGTAGTGGAATGTCACTGTACATTACGCCGGTTAAATCTTCGTACTGTTGACGGCCGCTGTTGCTGCTAGAGTTCGAAAATAGTTTCGGCGGGTTAGTGTCTGGGTTGATTGCTACTTCAATAAACGGCTTGATCAGCGTTAGCTCGGCACTGCCAGCAACGATGTAAACCGCATCGATATCACGACGGCTACGTGGTTGGCTTTCCAGTGACAGACCAAGTAATGATTCCATCTGTGCGATATGCTGTTGGCTCTCTTGCAGCCCAAAAGCGGTGTTGATATTGCGTTGTAGCTGACGTTTTTCAGTGAAGAGGTTTACGGCAACTTTATCGTTGCTGTACTTTTTCCATTCCGCTTCAAAGGCCTCAACCACACGTTGTCCTAGTCGACCTTGCGGCGCTAACACTAATGGGTAGCGATAACCTTGAGCAAATAGATGTTTCGCGGCTTGCGCTACTTCTTGTTCTGGCGACAGTGCTAAGTAACAAATATTGCTACCTGGCATTACTTCGTCAGGAATATTCAATGCCAGCATTGGCAATGGATGGCCTGTCGTCGTTTGTGCTTGTTGTAGTTTAGCGATGTTGCCTTTCACCAAAGGACCAACCACAAAGTCGATATTCTTTTCGATGAACTGCTGTTGTAGCGAGTTGATATCGGTGGCATTGGTATCGATTACGGTTAAGGTTGCGTTAGGATCACGTTGCTCGTCGTTCATCATTTGCAAGATGAAACCATCACGGATCAACTGAGCTTGTTTGGCAAACTTACCTGATAGTGGTAGCAGTAGGGCGGTATTAACCGGTTTTGTCACATCCAAAGCGAGAATGTCTTCAATGGCTTGTGGCGTATAAAGAGCAGCAGGGTGCGATGGGTTTTCTGCCAACCACTGTTCGAGCGTATTTTTCAATTGAGCAATGTTACTGGCCAAACTTGCATTGTAGATCGCCAATTGCACCCAACCATCGAAGTCAGCACTACTCGCCGCGGTATTAAATTGGGTGATCTGCGCTTCTGGGTATTGGGTCAAGTTTTGCCAAATGCTTTCTGCTAGGTAGCCTTGTTGCGATTTGTCTTCAAATTCTGCCAGTTGAGTAAGCTCTCGAGCAGCGTCGAAGTAGTTGTGTTGCTTAGCAAAAATATCCGCGCGTAGCTGGTGGTAATCTTTCCACTGCTCATTGGCAAGACGCCAAGATGGACGGAAGTTAAGCTGTTCAGCCGCCTGGTTTATTTGCTCATTGTTGTACAACAGTGTTGCGCGAGCCAACTGCCATTCAGCTTGCTGCATATCCGATAGCGGTTGACGAGCAAGGCGCTTGATCAATAAATCAGCTTGATTGATGTCATTGGCTTCGACTGCGGCTTTCAGCGCCATAATCAACCAGTCGCTCTGTAAGCTTCCTTCACTGCTGTCAGCACGCATAAGGTAGTTGGTCACCGACTGAGTCGGGTCGAGCGTAATATCGACATAATTGGGTGTTGATGAAGTAGACGAACACGCTGCTAATACCACCGCAAGGGCTACAGGAGTCAGTAAGCGTGTTACACTTAGTCGCTTTTGGTTATTTATGGCCATGAGTTATTCGTTAATTCCGTATAAAATTGTGTCTATATTAATCGTTGAAGTGATGCTAAACAAATGACAGATAATAAAACCTTACCAGCACAGATCCCAACTCTCTTTATTGTACCCACTCCAATTGGCAATTTGGGCGATATTACGCAACGTGCCATTGAAGTACTTTCTAGCGTCGATCTGATTGCGGCAGAAGATACTCGTCATACTGGTAAGCTTTTAGCGCACTTTAATATCCCGACAAAAACCTTTCCTCTGCATGATCATAACGAACAACAAAAAGCGCAAGTTTTAGTCGAAAAATTGTTGTCAGGTCAGTCAATCGCTTTGGTTTCCGATGCGGGTACACCACTTATTAGTGATCCAGGATACCATCTCGTCAATCAATGTCGTCAAGCCGGGGTTAAAGTTGTCCCACTACCAGGTGCTTGTGCTGTTATTACCGCATTGAGCGCGTCTGGTTTACCTTCGGATCGATTTAGCTTTGAAGGCTTTTTACCACCAAAGAGCAAAGCAAGAAAAGATAAGTTATTGGAAATCGCTAAAGTTGAGCGTACTTGTATCTTTTATGAGTCACCTCATCGCATTTTAGACTCTTTAGAAGATATGTTGGACATTCTTGGCCCACAACGTGAAGTGGTATTGGCTCGTGAGTTAACGAAAACCTTCGAAACTTTCCAAGGTATGCCGCTGGGTGAATTGATCGAATGGGTTAAAGCGGACAGTAACCAACAACGTGGTGAAATGGTCTTGCTAGTTCATGGTCACCGTGAAGTGGCAGAAGAGACTCTGCCAGATGAAGTGACTCGCACCCTCGCTATTTTGACCAAAGAGCTGCCTCTGAAAAAAGCTGCAGCCTTAGCTGCTGAGATCTACAACCTAAAGAAAAACGCTCTCTACAAATGGGGTCTAGAGAATTTAGGTTAAGCGGATTTTAGAGGCGAGAATTTGGAAGTGAGATTATAGAGGCGAGAAATTAGAAGCGAGATTATAGAAGCGAGAGGCGAGGTTACTTGGCTGCGCCTTTCTCGTTTCTCGAAGCACAGCGTTCTCGGCTCTTTGTCTTCTCGCTCTTCGCTCCCGCTTCTCGAAGCGCAGCGTACACGGCTCTTTATCTTCTCGCTCTTCGCTCTTGCCTCTCGAAGCGCAGCGTTCTCTACTCTTTGTCTTCTCGCTCTTCGCTCTTGCCTCTCGAAGCGCGGCGTTCTCGGCTCTTTGTCTTCTCGCTCTTCGCTCTCGCTTCTCGAAGCGCAGCGTTCTCAGCTCTTTGTCTTTTCGCTCTTCGCTCTCGCTTCTCGAAGCGCAGCGTTCCCAACTCTTATCTTCTCGCTCTTCGCTCTCGTTTCTCGAAGCACAGCGTTCTCGGCTCTTTGTTCTCTTGCTTTTCGCTCTTGCCTCTCGAAGCGAAGCGTTCTCTACTCTTTGTCTTTTCACTCTTCTCGCCGTGAAATGTTCGCTTTTTAGCCGTTTAACATCCATATCTCATCATATTTGTGATCTCGCTAGACACTGTACCTTGAACTCTATACAATCCGCCTCGGAGTTGACTGGATAGTCGCTGCTTTGTTGATGTCCTTCGGGAGACTGACGCTGAAGTCCCTTCGGGAGACTGGCGTTGACGTCCTTCGGGAGACTGACAAAGGGGAGGAAAGTCCGGGCTCCATAGAGCAGGGTGCCAGGTAACGCCTGGGAGGCGCAAGCCTACGACAAGTGCAACAGAAAGAAGACCGCCGATGGCTCGCAAGAGCACAGGTAAGGGCGAAAGGGTGCGGTAAGAGCGCACCGTGCGACTGGCAACAGTTCGTAGCAAGGTAAACTCCACCCGGAGCAAGACCAAATAGGCCTCCACATTGCGTTGCTCGCGTAAGGAGGCGGGTAGGTTGCTTGAGCCAGTGAGCGATTGCTGGCCTAGACGAATGGCTATCACCGCGCAAGCGGATACAGAACCCGGCTTATACGTCGACTCCACCTATTCGAGACCCATCGTAACGCTTGCGTTATGATGGGTTTTTTGCATTTTACTGACGAAAATATTCTCCTAAGCAATATACTCAGGCTCTTTTCAGCTAACTTTCTAGTGGGACTGAAATTTCTTTGCCTGCCAATGCTGGGGTTTTATGATCCGATGGGCTTGAAAAAACGTTCATAATTGACGTTATTTTTCTTCAACTGAAAGCCGCGTCTAGGCTCTCAAAGTCGATATTGAAGGCGCTTGAGTATTAAACTTAGCGCAATGTCACGTGATACAAGCGACCAAGGGTGGCACTGCGTGATGAAATCAGTACACTGAAGAGTTAGAGCGCATCAACACGCTAGCCGATGAGATAACTATGACAGAAGCATTTAAACACATATCTGTATTACTGAATGAATCGATCGATGGATTGGCAATCAAACCCGATGGCACATACATAGACGGTACATTTGGTCGTGGTGGCCACAGCCGCACAATCTTGTCGAAATTGGGTGAGAATGGTCGTCTGTTCAGTATCGACCGTGACCCGCAAGCGATTGAAGAAGCAAACAAGATCGATGATCCTCGCTTTACTATCGTTCATGGCCCATTCTCCGGTATTGCCGAATACGCTGAGCGCTACAATTTGGTTGGCCAAGTTGACGGTGTACTGTTTGACCTTGGTGTTTCATCACCGCAGCTCGACGATGCAGAGCGTGGCTTTAGCTTTATGAAAGATGGCCCGCTAGATATGCGTATGGATCCAACATCGGGTATTTCTGTTTCTCAGTGGTTATTGGAAGCAGATTTGGACGACATCACTTGGGTTATTCGTGAGTTTGGTGAAGACAAACACGCTCGCCGCATCGCTAAAGCGATCGTTGCTTATCGTGAAAACGAAGAGAACGAACCGCTGACTCGTACCGGCCAGTTAGCAAAACTCATCTCTGATGCTGCGCCAAAAAGCTTCAAAGAGAAAAAACACCCGGCAACTCGCTCATTCCAAGCGTTCCGCATCTACATCAACAGTGAGCTAGAAGAGATCGATACAGCGCTAAAAGGCGCGGCGAGCATTCTTGCACCGGAAGGACGCTTGTCAGTGATCAGCTTCCACTCATTGGAAGATCGCATGGTGAAACGTTTTATTCGTAAAGAGAGCCAAGGCCCACAAGTGCCACATGGACTGCCTTTAACGGAAGCGCAAATCCGTGAGCTTGGTAGTGCGAACTTAAAAGCAATCGGCAAAGCGATTAAACCAACGACGCAAGAAGTGGAAGTAAACACTCGCTCGCGTAGTTCAGTATTACGTATCGCAGAGAAACTGTAATTTCATCATGAGTAAAACCACGCCTAATCTTGCCAAGCTCATCGGTCGAGACTTAATTACCACCGGGCGTTTTCCCCTTGGTATGTTGTTATTGATTTTTGCTAGTGCGATGGGGGTGGTTTTTATGACTCACCATACTCGTGAAGCGGTAACCGAAAAAGACCAAGCTTTGGTTGAACGCGAACGACTGGACAATGAGTGGCGTAACTTACTGTTAGAAGAAACGGCACTGGCGGAACATAGCCGTGTACAAGCCGTTGCAAAGCAAGAGTTAGAGATGAAACGCCCCGACTCTGATAAAGAAGTGGTGATTGACTTACCATGAGTTCTCCGAAAATCAAACCAACGCCGAAGAAACCCGATGTTGAGCCTCCTCAACTGATTCGTTGGCGTTTCTACTTAGTCCTTTTCTTTGTTTTTGCCATTTTTACGGCGCTCGTCGCACGTATTGGTTACATCCAAATTATTGAACCAGACAACCTAATCAAACAAGGTGACTTGCGTTCTATTCGCGCCAAAACCTTACATTCCGCACGTGGCATTATCTCCGATCGCAATGGTGAACCTTTGGCGGTCAGTGTTCCCGTTGAAGCGGTTTGGGCCGATCCGGCAACCATTTTCAAAGAAGGTGGCTTAGTTGATGTTGACCGCTGGCATGCTCTCGCGGATGTCTTAGGTCTTGATCGCCAAGGCTTGCTCGACAAAATTAATAGCAACAAAACTCGTCGCTTTATTTACTTACAGCGCCAAGTCAGTCCTGCGATGTCGAATTACATTCGTCAGTTGAAGTTGGCCGGTATTGGCCTTAAACCGGAGTCACGTCGTTATTACCCAGCGGGTGAGGTTAGTGCTCACTTAGTGGGTGTGACTGGGATTGATGGCCACGGTTTAGAAGGGGTTGAACGTAGCTACGATAAATGGCTTACCGGTGAAGCGGGTAAACGAATTATTCGTAAAGACCGTTATGGCCGAGTGGTAGAAAACATTTCGCTTGAAGAGCGAGAAGAAGGTAAACCACTGACGCTGACTATTGATCAGCGCCTACAGGCGATTGCCTATCGCGCGATCAAACAAGCAGTGGCAGATTTCCGCGCCACATCGGGTTCTGCTGTACTACTTGATGTTAAAACGGGCGCTGTATTGGCGATGGTCAATGCTCCTTCATACAACCCGAATAACCGCGCAGATTTGCAATCAGCGAAAATGCGTAACCGCGTGATCACCGATGCCTTTGAGCCAGGCTCTACGATTAAACCGTTCGTGGTGTTAGCGGCATTAGAAAATGGTGTGGCTGATGAAAACACCGTGATTGATACCGGTAACGGCATCATGCAGGTTGGCGGCAGTCGTGTTCGTGATACTTCGAAAGTGGGCAAAGCCGATCTGACCACCATTTTGAAAAAGTCGAGTAACATCGGTGTGGCGAAACTGGCGTTAGAAATGCCATTGGAAGCATTACTGGGTATGTACAGCTCGGTCGGTTTTGGCGAATCTTCAGGCTTGAATCTGGTCGGTGAATCGACCGGTATTTTCCCTAATCGCCGTCGTTGGTCGAAATTTGAAATCGCCACGCTCTCTTTTGGTTATGGTTTGACCATTACACCTCTGCAACTTGCGCACGCTTATGCCACGTTGGGCAACTATGGTAAATACCAGCCAGTGCACATCTTAGAAAACAACCAGCAAGATTTTTCTCGTCAGGTGATCAGCGAGAAATACGCTCGTATGGTGCTGGGCATGCTGGAAACCGTAACCCAACCAGGAGGCACAGCTACCAAAGCGGCGGTTCCTGGCTATCGTGTTGCGGCGAAAACCGGTACTTCGCGTAAAGCGATTGCCGGTGGTTATGGTGATGAATATTTTGCGTATACCGCGGGGGTGGCACCAGCCAGTGATCCACGCGTGGCCTTGGTGGTGATTGTGAATGAGCCGCAAGGTGATAATTATTATGGTGGTTCTGTAGCCGGTCCGGTTTTCGCTGAAATAATGAAAGGCAGTCTACAGATCTTGAACGTCGCACCAGACGAAAATAAATCAATTCAGGAATAAAGAGAGACCTTTGTATGTCGTTAAGTCTCACATTACAACAGTTGGTTGCTCCTTGGCTGCCACTGAGCGGTTTTGCCGCTGATATCGCTGTCGCACAGCTTGAATTAGATAGCCGTAAAGTCACCTCTGGAACGACGTTTGTGGCGATTAAAGGTCATGCCACTGATGGCCGTCAGTTCATTGATGCCGCACTTAATAACGGTGCAAATGCTGTGATTGCTCAAGCGTGCAGTGAAAAGCCGCATGGCTTAGTCGAACTGCGCGATGGTGTTGCTATCGTCTATGTTGCGGATTTAAGTCTGCACCTTTCCGCCCTGGCTGGTCGTCTCTACGCTCACCACAATAATCAATTGATTGCGGTGACGGGAACCAATGGTAAAACCACGATTACTCAATTGATGGCTCAATGGCTTGAGCTAGTTGGGCAGCGCGCTGCAGTGATGGGCACCACAGGTAATGGTTTCTTAGAGACTCTGCGACCTGCGGCGAACACGACCGGTAATGCGGTTGAAGTGCAGCGTACCATTGCTGAACTCGCTCAGCTTGGCGCAAATTACACTGCACTTGAAGTCTCTTCACATGGCCTTGTTCAAGGGCGCGTTCAAGCACTCGCTTTTGCTGCAGGTGTATTCACCAATTTAAGCCGTGATCACCTTGATTACCATGGCACGATGGAAGAGTACGCAGAGGCGAAATTTACCCTATTCAGCCAACATCAATGCCAGCATGCGATTGTCAACGTTGATGATGTGGTTGGTCAGCAGTGGGTGAAGCGACTCGACAACGCGATTGCGGTATCTCTATTACCACCAAACGAAACCATTAAAGCGGACGTGCCAGCGGTGTGGGCGACTCAGGTAGCCTATTCAGAGCAAGGTATTGATATTGCTTTTGATGGTCATTTTGGTGCAGGACAAATCTGCGCGCCACTGATTGGTGAATTTAATGCATCAAACGTGATGTTAGCGATGACGACATTGCTGGCATTGGGTATTGATAAGCAAAGTTTGATTGATACCGCCTCACAACTTGAACCTGTACTTGGTCGCATGGAGCTTTTTACCATCGAAGGTAAAGCCAAAGTGGTCGTTGATTATGCTCATACACCTGACGCGCTGGAAAAAGCACTATTAGCATTGCGTGTCCATTGCCAAGGTCAGCTTTGGGCCATCTTTGGCTGTGGCGGTGAGCGCGACAAAGGTAAGCGTCCGATGATGGCGGAAATTGGTGAACGTTTGGCCGATAGCGTGATTTTGTCTGATGATAACCCGCGCAGTGAAGATCCAGCGGAAATCGTACAAGATATGTTGGCGGGGATGAGTCATCCTCAACAAGCGATTGTGGAGCATCAACGTTTTACCGCTTTACAATACGCGCTAGAGCATGCCGGCGAGCAAGATATTATTTTATTGGCGGGTAAAGGCCATGAAGATTATCAAGTCCTAGCGGATAAAACGGTGCACTACTCTGATCGTGAATCAGCTCAGCAGCTACTAGGATTATCATTATGATAAATATGACTCTTAGCCACATTGCCCAAGTACTTGGCGGTGAAATGGTCGGTGATGATTGTGAGATTACACTTGTCTCTACCGATACTCGCAACCTACAAGCAGGCGCATTGTTTGTCGCCTTAATTGGCGAGCGTTTTGACGCTCATGATTTTGCACAGCAAGCGCTAGAGTCTGGCGCGACAGCACTGTTGGTTTCTCGCCCTCTTGAAATCGCAATTCCGCAGCTGGTGGTCAGTGATACTAAGCAAGCCTTGGGGCTGTTGGGAGCCTACGTACATCAACAATGTGCGACGCCAACGGTAGCGATTACCGGCAGTTGTGGCAAAACCACAGTGAAAGAGATGGTCGCAAGCATCATGGCGCAACAGGGCCAAGTGTTGTTCACCGCGGGTAACTTCAATAATGATATCGGTGTGCCGCTGACGTTGCTGCGTTCTACGCCGCAAGATGATTTTGCCGTAATTGAACTCGGTGCTAATCATATCGGTGAGATTGCTTACACTTCGGCATTGGTTACCCCGGATGTGGCGCTGGTCAATAATGTCGCCGCAGCGCACTTAGAAGGTTTTGGTTCGATTGATGGCGTCAAACAAGCGAAAGGTGAAATTTACCAAGGCTTGAAAGCGGGTGGTGTTGCGATTGTGAACCTAGAAAGTCATGGTGGGCAATTTTGGCAACCAGCGTTAGCTGATAAACAGGTCAAAACCTTTTCAGTGAGCGATCCGAGTGCCGATTATTACGCCGATCATATTGCGATAAATGCCAATGGTGAAGCGAGCTTTACCTTGCATTCGCCGCTCGGTAGTGCCGCGATACAGCTGGGTATTATTGGTCAACATAATGTTTCTAATGCGTTGGCAGCAGCGTCACTGGCGGTGGAGCTTGGTGCTGATCTTGCAACGATTACTGCTGGTCTCGCGCTACTGTCTAAAGTGAAAGGCCGCGTAGAGTTAGTGGCGTTGAACAATGAAATCCGCTTGATTGATGATAGCTATAACGCCAGCGTTCCGGCGATGAAAGCGGCGGCCGATCTTTTAGCTGGATTTAGCGGCACTCGCTGGCTTATTTTGGGCAATATGGCAGAGTTAGGCGATGAAAGCCTTGCACTTCACCGACAAGTCGGGGAACATGCAGCCCCATTTAATTTTGAACATGTACTGACTTTTGGTGCTGATGCGAAAGCCATCAGTGACGTTTGCCAAGGTCAACATTTTGAATCACACGACAGCATGATTGAGTTTATAAAACAGCAGTTGCCGCATCATACTGGTCCCCACACATTACTTGTTAAAGGCGCAAACAGCGCTGGTATGAGTAAGGTTGCAACTGCGTTGAAGGAGATTTATTCATGATTATTTGGCTTGCAGAGCTGCTACAGCCATATTTCTCATTCTTCCGTCTATTTGAATACCTGTCATTTCGCGCCATTTTGAGCGTATTAACAGCATTAGGTATTTCATTGTGGATGGGACCCCGTTTGATCCGTCGCTTGCAAATGTTGCAGATTGGCCAAGTGGTGCGTAATGAAGGTCCTGAATCTCACTTCAGTAAACGTGGCACGCCAACCATGGGCGGTATCATGATCCTCGCGGCTATTATCATTACCGTATTGTTATGGTCCGATCTCAGTAACCCTTATGTTTGGGCGGTGATCTTTGTGCTATTTGGCTACGGAGCTGTCGGTTTTGTTGATGACTACCGTAAAGTGGTACGCAAAAACACTGATGGCTTAATTGCGCGTTGGAAATACTTTTGGCAATCAGCCATTGCGTTAGTGGTGGCTTTTGCTCTGTACGCACATGGCAAAGATACCTCTGCGACTCAGCTGGTGGTGCCGTTCTTTAAAGACATCATGCCGCAATTGGGCTTGATGTACATTGTCTTGACCTATTTTGTTATCGTCGGTACCAGTAATGCGGTTAACTTAACCGATGGTCTCGATGGCTTAGCCATCATGCCAACCGTACTGGTTGCGGCAGGCTTTGCAGCGATTGCATGGGCTACGGGTAATGTGCAGTTCTCAGAATATTTACACATTCCGCATGTTCCTTATGCATCAGAACTGGTGGTGGTGTGTACTGCAATTGTCGGCGCGGGTTTAGGTTTCCTTTGGTTTAACACCTACCCAGCACAAGTGTTTATGGGTGATGTGGGTTCATTGGCACTCGGTGGTGCATTAGGGACGATCGCGGTGTTGGTTCGTCAAGAATTTGTGTTGGTGATTATGGGTGGTGTTTTCGTTATGGAAACGCTGTCAGTGATCCTACAAGTGGGTTCTTACAAGCTGCGCGGCCAACGTATTTTCCGCATGGCGCCAATCCACCATCACTACGAATTAAAAGGCTGGCCAGAGCCACGTGTTATTGTACGCTTCTGGATCATCTCTATTGTTTTGGTTCTTATCGGTCTAGCGACTCTGAAAGTACGTTAAGGAAGACACAGCATGCCCATGCAACATTGGCAAGGTATCGAAAAAGTTGTGGTTGTGGGGCTCGGGATTACCGGGCTCTCTGTCGTTAAGCATCTCAAGCGTTTACCGCTAGATTTGCAGGTGAAAGTGATTGATACGCGTGCGACACCACCCGGTCAAGAGTCACTGCCTGAAGATGTTGAGTTGCATACCGGTGGTTGGCGCACCGATTGGCTATTAGAGGCTGATTTAGTGGTGACTAACCCGGGGATTGCGTTAGCGACGCCTGAGATCCAACAAGTGATCGCCGCAGGTATTCCCGTCGTCGGTGATATCGAGCTGTTTGCATGGCATGTCGATAAGCCTGTGATTGCCATTACCGGTTCTAACGGTAAGAGTACGGTAACCGATATGACCGGCGTGGTGGCGAAAGCGGCAGGCTGGAATGTAGGCGTTGGTGGCAATATTGGTGTACCAGCGCTTGATCTGTTTGAACAACCGGCCGATCTCTATGTGCTTGAGTTATCAAGTTTCCAACTCGAAACAACCTCAAGCTTACCTCTGGTAGCCGCTGCCTTTTTGAATCTTTCTGAAGATCATATGGATCGCTACCAAGGTATGGCAGATTACCGTCTTGCGAAACTGCGTATTTTTGATCATGCCCAAGTGTGCGTGGTTAATGCTGACGACAAAGCGACTTATCCTGATGATGAAAAATCGCTGCTTGAGTTTTCACTAGAGCAGTCAAGTGATGCTTGCGTGATCGAGCACGATGGCGTTGAGTTTTTAGCTTATAAGGGTGAAACCATTCTAGCGGTAAATGAGTTGAGTTTGGTTGGTCGTCACAATGTGGCGAATAGCTTAGTCGTGATTGCGCTGCTCAGTGCGGCCGGTGTTGACGTGAAAGCTGGCCTTGCTGCAATGAAGTCTTACAACGGTCTGACACATCGATGTCAGGTTGTTGCCGATAATCGTGGTATCAAGTGGGTCAATGATTCCAAGGCGACCAATGTGGCGAGTACCCTCGCGGCGCTGTCTGGCCTAAATTTGGCCGGTAAATTGTACTTATTGGTTGGTGGTAACGGCAAAGGTGCGGATTTTAGTGATTTGGCACCCGTACTGGCGCAACTCAATGTGCAACTGTGCTGCTTTGGCGCAGATGGCGATCAATTTGTGCCTTTGCATGCATCTGCTCTACGTTTTGCTACCATGCAAGAGATCGTTGAGTGGGCAACCCCACAACTGCAAGCGGGCGATATGGTGATGTTATCACCTGCGTGTGCAAGCTTTGATCAGTTCAGTAACTTTATGGCGCGTGGCGATGCTTTTGCCGAGCTTGCCGAGCAGTTTGCTTAACCGATCCTTAAACCTGATTCTTTCAACATAAATGAGATAAACGAGAAGATGCCGTTGCGAAATGCGTTCGCCAATCTAAAACAGTGGTTTACTCACTCTGCACCCGAGGCGCTTTTTGATCGCCAGTTGGTGTGGATTTCGCTTGGCCTGATGTTGACGGGTCTCGTGATGGTAACTTCGGCTTCTTTTCCGATCAGTACCCGTTTAACCGGGCAACCGTTTCACTTTATGTTCCGCCACGCGATCTTCTTGTTCTTGGCATTTTCAACCGCTGCGGTGATCGTACAAATCCCGATGAAGCGCTGGCTGCAATACAGTTATCCGCTGCTGGGATTATCCATTTTCCTTTTGGTCGTGGTGTTAGTTGGCGGTAAATCGGTTAACGGTGCATCACGTTGGATCCCACTCGGTCTGTTTAACCTACAACCGGCTGAAGTAGCGAAGTTATCGCTGTTTATCTTTATGTCGGGCTATTTGGTCCGCAAACAAGATGAAGTCCGGGAAACCTTTGTTGGTGGCTTTATCAAACCGATCGCCGTATTTGGTACCTTGGCGGTACTGTTATTGTTTCAGCCAGACTTAGGTACCGTGATCGTTATGCTGGTGACGCTGTTCGGTATGCTGTTCATTGCTGGGGCAAAGTTGACACAGTTCCTTGCTCTGGTGGTGGTGGGCATTGCTGCTGTTATTGGTTTGATTCTCGCAGAACCTTACCGTATGAAGCGTGTCACCTCGTTTCTTGACCCATGGGAAAATCCGTTCGGTAGTGGTTATCAGTTAACCCAATCTTTGATGGCATTTGGTCGCGGGGAGTGGTTTGGTCAAGGTTTGGGTAATTCGGTCCAAAAGCTGGCGTATTTACCAGAAGCGCATACCGACTTTGTTTTTGCGGTACTGGCGGAAGAGTTAGGTTTTGTTGGCGTTGTTTTAGTTTTAATGCTGATCTTTAGCTTGGTATTGAAAGCGATTTTTATCGGTCGTCGCGCCTTTGAAAGTGACGATTTTTTTGGCGGCTATCTCGCTTTTGGCATTGGTATTTGGTTTGCCTTTCAAACCTTGGTAAATGTGGGGGCTGCGGCGGGGATTGTTCCGACCAAGGGCTTAACATTACCGCTGATCAGTTACGGTGGTTCGAGTTTGATTGTGATGGCGGTTGCCGTTTCAATTTTGCTGCGTATCGACCACGAATGCCGCCTTCATGCGCAGCAACAATCTACACAGAATGCAGAAGATGAATAAAAATAAACGTTTAATGGTGATGGCTGGTGGTACCGGCGGTCACGTTTTTCCAGGCTTGGCGGTTGCTAAAAAGTTGCAGCAGCAAGGCTGGGAGATTCGCTGGCTTGGCACTGCGGATCGTATGGAAGCGGATTTGGTGCCAAAACACGGCATCGAAATCGACTTTATCAAAGTAAAAGGCCTTCGTGGTCAAGGTATTGCTCGCCTTATTAAAGCACCATTCCAAATAATCAATGCCATCCTGCAAGCCAGAGCGCATATGAAAGCATGGCAGCCGGATGCGGTTTTAGGTATGGGTGGTTATGTGAGTGGCCCTGGCGGTATCGCTGCATGGCTATTGGGTATTCCCGTGGTGCTACATGAACAAAATGCGGTGGCAGGTTTAACCAATCAGTGGCTATCCAAGATCGCTAAAAAAGTATTCCAAGCTTTTCCTGGTGCTTTTCCTAACGCGCAAGTAGTAGGTAATCCGGTACGTGAAGATGTGGTGGCTCTGGCTGAACCACAAACGCGCTTTGCTGAACGCAGTGGCCCTATTCGTATTTTAGTTATGGGCGGCAGTCAAGGCGCTCGTATTCTCAACCAAACTATGCCGTTGGTGATGGCTGCGTTGGGCGAGGGGTATCAAGTGGTGCATCAAGCTGGTAAGAATAGCCAGCAAGAAGTCAGCGCCGCTTATCAAGCTGAACAAGTGACACAGGCTGAAACGGTCGAGTTTATCGATGATGTTGCTGCCGCCTACGCCCAAGCTGATTTACTGGTTTGTCGCTCTGGCGCCTTAACGGTCTCAGAAGTATCGGCTGCCGGTGTGGGGGCAATCTTTATTCCTTTCATGCACAAGGATCGTCAGCAAGCGTTGAATGCCGATCATCTAGTGGCATGTGGCGCAGCTAAAATGATAGAACAGCCTGATCTGACAGTAGAAAAGTTAGTCGATGAAATCCGCATGCTGGATCGCAGCCAACTGCAAGCGATGGCCATTAAGGCAAGAAGCGCAGCTCAACTAGAAGCAGATAACGTCGTCGCGCAAGCGATCATCGACCTGACCAAATAACGAGAAAGACAATGACGATTAAACATACCCAAGATTTGGCTCAGATTAGAGCAATGGTGCCAGAGATGCGCCGAGTAAAGTCGATTCACTTTATTGGTATTGGTGGCGCAGGCATGAGTGGCATCGCAGAAGTGCTGCTTAACGAAGGCTATCAAATTACCGGTTCTGATATCGCTGAAAACCCAGTGACAGAGCGATTAACGCAAAAAGGAGCGACCGTTTATATCGGCCATCAGGCAGAAAATGTCGCTCACGCGAGTGTGGTTGTTGTCTCTACTGCCATTAATGAAGAGAATCCAGAAATTAAAGCGGCGCGTGAAGCGCGTATTCCAGTGGTTCGCCGTGCTGAGATGTTAGCTGAACTGATGCGCTTCCGTCACGGAATTGCGGTGGCAGGGACGCATGGTAAAACCACCACGACAGCATTAGTGACACAAATCTATTCTGAAGCGGGTCTCGATCCAACGTTTGTTAATGGCGGCCTAGTGAAAAGTGCCGGGACTAACGCTCGCCTTGGTTCAAGCCGCATCTTAATTGCAGAAGCGGACGAGAGTGATGCGTCATTCTTGCACCTACAACCGATGGTAAGCATTGTGACTAACATCGAAGCGGATCACATGGATACCTACGGTGGTGACTTCGAAACGCTTAAGCAGACCTTTATCGATTTCTTGCATAATCTTCCGTTCTACGGCCAAGCGATCGTTTGTATCGATGATCCAGTGGTTCGTGAGTTGATTCCGCGTATTAGCCGTCAAGTGATCACCTACGGTTTCTCTGAAGATGCCGATGTGCGTATTGAAAATTACCGTCAAAATGGCCAGCAAGGTCAATTTACCGTAGTACGCCAAGGTCGTGCGAATCTTGATATTACCTTGAACATCCCTGGTCGTCACAACGCCCTGAATGCGTCGGCAGCCATTGCTGTTGCAACGGAAGATGATATTGGTGATGAAGCGATCCTCAACGCGATGTTAGGTACGCAAGGAACGGGCCGACGTTTTGATCACCTTGGTGAATTTGAAACCGGTAATGGCAGCGCAATGCTGGTGGATGATTATGGTCATCACCCAACCGAAGTGGACGTGACGATTCAAGCTGCACGTAGTGGCTGGGAAGAGAAACGTCTGGTGATGATCTTCCAACCACACCGATACAGTCGTACTCGTGATTTGTATGATGACTTTGCCAATGTACTTGAGCAAGTCGATGTATTGATCATGCTGGATGTCTATGCAGCAGGTGAGAAGGCTATTGCGGGTGCTGATGGACGTTCATTGTGCCGTACCATTCGTAGCCGCGGTAAGATTGATCCTATCTTTGTTCCAGAAACGGAAGCTCTACCTGCAATTTTGGCAAATGTTTTACAAGACGGTGACTTAGTACTAACCCAAGGCGCAGGTGATGTGGGCAAAGTAGCGAAACAGCTCGCTGCGTTAGAGCTGAATATTGATCAAATGCTGGCAATCTAGGCCGTTTTTTGAATATTTAGCGCATTTCTAGCGTTAAAGCTATGATTTCTTACTTTCAAGGTTTGATACTTTTAGTGACCCCAGTATAATCCGAGGGTTAAAGCAAGTGCTTTGGCCTATACGAAGAGATAGGAATAACAATTGCGAGCATTAGCGAAGGACAACGGACTTTGATTAGAACTGTTTTTAACCAAGGACGTCGTTTAATCGATTTTCCACTAGTAAAAAAACACGCCGTTGGCGCCAGTTTTTTACTGGTGGTAGTGGTATTGATTGGCTCTCTGCTTTATTCCACCGTCTCGTGGATGTGGGATGATCAACGCTTACCGTTATCGAAGCTGGTTCTGCAAGGTGATTTAGAATACGTCACAGCATTGGATGTGCAGCGCGCATTTTCCAAGTTGGATCATGTCGGTACTTTTATGTCGCAAGATGTAGACGTATTGCAAGATAGCATCGAATCATTGCCTTGGGTTGCCAATGCCTCAATTCGTAAACAGTGGCCAGACACGGTAAAAGTTTTTCTTACCGAGCATCACGCAGAAGCTATTTGGAATGGCAATGCACTATTAAATGATGCTGGTAAAGTGTTTGACGGTGATATTGGTAAGCTCCACGGAGAACGCGTTAAGCTTTATGGCCCTGAAGGGACAAGTGCAGACGTGTTGGCGACTTGGCATAAATTGAGTCAGCAATTTGCGCCGTTGGATCTCACCATTACCTCGTTGGTTCTTAATGATCGCCGAGCATGGCAGATCATTCTCGATAACGGCATTCGTTTGGAGCTGGGTAAAGAATCACTGGATGAACGCATAGACCGTTTTATTTCGCTATACCAAAATCTAGGTAGTGACGCGTTAAGAGTCAGCTATATCGATCTTAGGTATGATACGGGGGCCGCGGTTGGCTGGTTCCCTGAACAAGAGTTAGAACAAGAGAGTACAGATGACTAAGACCGCTGATGACAACATTATTGTTGGTCTTGATATAGGCACTGCGACCGTGTCGGCTCTAGTTGGCGAGATTTTACCGGATGGTCAAATCAATATCATTGGCGCAGGTACCAGCCCTTCACGTGGCATGGATAAAGGCGGCGTCAACGATCTTGAATCAGTGGTGAAGTCCGTTCAACGTGCAGTTGATCAAGCGGAGCTGATGGCTGAATGCCAAATCCGTAATGTATTCATTTCTATATCAGGTCGCCATATTGCGAGCCGTATAGAAAAAGGGATGGGAACTATTTCAGATGAAGAGGTCTCACAAGAAGATATGGATCGTGCGATTCATACCGCTAAATCAATAAAAATTGGTGATGAACAGCGCATTCTTCATGTTATCCCGCAGGAATTTACCATTGATTACCAAGAAGGGATTAAAAACCCGCTAGGTTTATCAGGTGTACGCATGGAAGTTAGTGTGCACTTAATCTCTTGTCACAATGATATGGCAAGAAATATTATTAAGGCTGTTGAACGTTGTGGTTTGACGGTTGAGCATCTGGTTTATTCAGGTCTGGCAGCAAGTAATGCTGTTATTACTGAAGATGAACGTGAACTGGGTGTGTGTGTCGTTGATATCGGCGCGGGTACCATGGATGTTTCCATTTGGACCGGCGGCGCACTGCGTCACACTGAAGTTTTTTCATACGCAGGCAATGCGGTGACCAGTGATATCGCTTTTGCGTTTGGCACTCCTGTGAGTGATGCAGAAGAGATAAAAGTAAAATACGGCTGTGCTCTTAGTGAGCTGGTTAGTAAAGACGACACGGTTAACGTCCCAAGTGTCGGTGGGCGACCATCACGCAGTTTACAACGACAAACTTTGTCGGAAGTGATTGAGCCGAGATATACTGAACTTATGGGATTGGTTAATCAAACTATCGATACCGTTCAAGATAAGTTGCGTGAAGAAGGCATTAAACATCATTTAGCAGCCGGTGTGGTGCTAACGGGTGGTGCCGCGCAAATTGAAGGTTTGGTAGAATGTGCGGAGCGCGTGTTCCGCAACCAAGTTCGAGTTGGCAAACCTCTAGAGGTGAGCGGCTTAACAGATTACGTAAAAGAGCCGTATCATTCTACGGCAGTTGGTTTACTTCATTACGCAAGAGACAGTCAGATTAATGATGACACTGAATACAGCGAACCTAAACGCCAACCAGTGACCTCAATGTTCGATCGCTTACGTAACTGGATACAAAAAGAGTTTTAACCTGAGCAGCAGGAAAAACGGAGATAACACATGTTTGAACCGATGATGGAAATGTCTGACGATGCGGTAATCAAAGTCGTTGGGGTTGGTGGCGGTGGCGGTAACGCCGTTGAGCACATGGTACGTGAGTCCATTGAAGGTGTGGAATTCATCAGTATTAATACTGATGCGCAAGCACTGCGTAAAACTAGCGTGAACAGCGTCATTCAGATTGGCGGTGACATGACAAAAGGTCTTGGCGCTGGAGCGAACCCTCAAGTAGGACGTGACGCTGCTCTCGAAGATCGAGATAGAATTAAAGAAGAGCTAACCGGTGCCGATATGGTATTTATCGCAGCGGGAATGGGCGGTGGTACCGGTACTGGTGCTGCACCTGTTATTGCTGAAGTTGCCAAAGAGTTAGGTATCCTAACGGTTGCGGTAGTAACAAAGCCTTTTAGCTTTGAAGGTAAGAAGCGTTTGGCATTTGCTGAGCAAGGTATCGAAGAGCTGTCTAAGCACGTCGATTCTTTGATCACTATCCCGAACGAGAAACTACTGAAAGTACTAGGTCGCGGAATCACTCTACTTGAAGCTTTTGCTAGTGCGAACGACGTACTTAAAAATGCAGTTCAAGGTATTGCTGAGCTGATTACTCGCCCAGGTATGATCAACGTCGACTTTGCGGACGTTCGTACCGTGATGTCGGAAATGGGTCATGCAATGATGGGTAGCGGCGTAGCAAAAGGCGAAGATCGTGCAGAAGAAGCGGCAGAGATGGCTATCTCAAGCCCACTTCTAGAAGACATCGATCTTGCTGGTGCTCGTGGTGTTCTTGTGAACATTACGGCTGGCCTAGACATGCGTCTAGACGAGTTTGAAACTGTGGGTAACACAGTGAAAGCGTTTGCATCAGACAACGCAACGGTTGTTATTGGTACTTCACTTGATCCTGATATGGCGGATGAGATTCGTGTAACAGTAGTTGCAACAGGTATTGGTAACGAGAAAAAGCCTGACATCACATTAGTGGCGGGCGGCAAAGCGAAAGTGGCACCGGTAGCACAACCTCAGTCACAAGTCGCAACTCAGCAACCAGCAGCGGTAAAAGTAGAAGAGAAACCGGCACAGACATTGCAGGAAAAACCGCAAGTCACTTCACAGCCGGCAAGCTCTGCGTCAGCAAGCAATGGCTCAGGCCAAAGCACGGCGCCGAAAGTAGAAAAAGATGGTTATTTAGATATTCCAGCGTTTCTACGTCGTCAAGCTGACTAATCGCGTCAATTTTTGACATGGTTCTAAAATGTGGTATGATTCGCGGCCGATGATTTCATCGTCCGTGATTTGTAGCACTAAACCCTGAGGCAAGCAGATGATCAGACAACGTACTCTGAAAGAAATAGTGAAAACGATCGGTGTTGGTTTACACTCCGGCCGTAAAGTCGCTTTAACTCTTCGCCCAGCTGCTGCAAACACAGGTGTTATTTACCGTCGTACCGATGTTAATCCACCTGTTGATTTTCCAGCGGACCCAGAATCAGTTCGTGACACCATGCTGTGTACTGCACTTGTGAACGACCAAGGTATTCGTATCTCAACGGTTGAACACTTGAATGCGGCATTAGCAGGCATGGGTATCGATAACGTCATTATTGAAGTGGATGCACCTGAAATTCCAATTATGGATGGCAGTGCGAGCCCATTCGTATTCTTGCTTCAACAAGCAGGTATCGAAGAGCAAAACGCAGCAAAACGCTTCATCCGTATTAAGAAACCTGTTCGCTTTGAAGATGGCGACAAGTGGGCTGAATTTAAGCCTTATAACGGTTTCCGTATGGATTTTGAGATTGAGTTCAATCACCCAGCCATCGATGCTGACGAGCAACACCTAGTGTTTGATTTCTCATCACAAGATTTTGTGAAGCAGATTTCACGAGCTCGTACCTTTGGTTTTATGCGTGATATTGAATACCTTCAATCACAAAACCTTGTTTTAGGCGGCAGCTTTGATAACGCTATCGTACTGGACGAATACCGCATTCTGAATGAAGAAGGTCTGCGCTTTGAGAACGAATTCGTGACTCATAAAGTGTTAGACGCGATTGGTGACCTTTACATGTGTGGCCACCCAATCATCGGTGAATTCCGTGCATTCAAATCAGGCCATGGTTTAAATAACCAACTTCTACGCTCAGTACTTGCTGATCAAGAAGCTTGGGAATGGGTAACCTTTGAAGAAGAGCAAACCTCACCGGTTGCCTTCGCTGACCCAAGCATGGTTCTAGCGTAAGCGCGAAAGAATAAAAAAAACCAGTCAATCGACTGGTTTTTTTACGTCTAAATTTAGTTAACGGTATGCAAACGGCGATTATTGCTCTTGCTTACGTTGAGCCAATTTGGCCAAGCTTTCTAAGCGAGCCTTAATTTTTGGCGGCGCATTTTCAGCGATACCTTGCAAATACTCTGCGGCGATATCTGAAATCGGCTCACGTGGCTTTATATCCTGTGGCTTATAGTCCTTGCGGCTACGATATAGCTCAGGATTAATCTGCACATCAATTGCAATTAAACGAGCGAAACCTTGGCTGCGCAATTGGCTCAGAATGTGTAAGCGATCATAGCTTAGCTTCATTTTCATTGCGGCACTGGCGACCTCAATCACCAACTGACCATCGCGCACATTTGCCGCGCGGCAATGATCCACCGTTTGTTTAGGTAAAATTTCTTTCAGCAGCTCATTAATCGCCATGATCTCTTTGGCATGCTTTTGCAAATCCGCAAAGCGAGAGTCGGAGATAATATCGTTACTGAGCGTGGGACGATGGTCGCGCATGAGAGGCTCTTATCAAAGGTGATAGTGTTAGTTTAACCAACCCAGCACCAAGCGAATAGCCCAATAACGGATAAAGTTACGCCATTCAAGGGCAAAAAATCACAAGTGCTTCAAACAAATCACTAACAGATTGGTTGTTCGTGATAAAATTCCTTAAACTACTCCCCACTTAAAAATCAGTTAAGCCTTGAAAATTTGAGTTCTCACCACAATATTTGGGATTAATGATTTAACTCAGTATTCTTAGTTTAAAACTGGTAGAGACTGAAGGCATTAAGATACGATCGTGCCCGATCGAATGATAGAGAGATTCATACAAGATGATTACTAAGCTACTGACAAAGGTAATTGGCAGTCGCAATGACCGTACCTTGCGTCGCCTTAAGAAAATTGTAAAAGAGATCAATAATTACGAGCCAACGTTTGAAGCTCTCTCTGATGAAGAACTAAAGGCTAAAACGGTAGAGTTCCGCCTGCGCTTAGAGCAAGGTGAAGACCTTGATAAATTGTTACCTGAAGCATTTGCTACGGTACGTGAAGCGTCTAAACGTGTTTATGGCATGCGTCATTTCGATATGCAGCTGGTCGGCGGTATGGTGCTTAATGCAGGCCAAATTGCAGAGATGCGTACTGGTGAAGGTAAAACGCTAACGGCGACCTTACCAGCTTACCTTAACGCGCTTCCTGGTCATGGTGTTCACATTGTAACGGTGAATGACTACCTTGCTTCTCGTGATGCGGAAACGAACCGCCCATTATTCGAATTCTTAGGTATGACGGTTGGCGTTAACGTGCCAAACATGCCTCCTCAAGCGAAAAAAGAAGCTTACCTAGCCGATATTCTATACGGCACAAACAACGAATTTGGTTTTGACTACCTACGTGACAACATGGCTTTCCGTGCGGAAGACCGCGTTCAACGTTCTCGTTTCTTCGCTGTTGTCGATGAAGTGGACTCGATCTTAATCGATGAAGCGCGTACCCCTTTGATTATCTCCGGTCCTGCGGAAGACAGCTCAGATCTTTATACGCGTATTAACACCTTGATTCCTGAACTGCAAAAACAAGATCAAGAAGATTCAGAAGAGTACCGTGGTGATGGTCACTACACAGTCGATGAGAAATCTAAGCAAGTTTACTTAACGGAAACTGGCCAAGAGTTTGTTGAAGAACTGATGGTGAAGAATGGCCTAATGGAAGAGGGTGATACGCTTTACTCTCCGACTAACATTAGCCTATTGCACCACGTAAACGCGGCACTGCGTGCCCACGTTCTGTTCGAGAAAAACGTCGACTACATCGTCAATGAAGAAGGCGAAGTGGTTATCGTTGATGAACACACCGGGCGTACAATGCCGGGTCGTCGTTGGTCAGAAGGTCTGCACCAAGCAGTGGAAGCAAAAGAAGGCGTTAAGATCCAAAACGAGAACCAAACACTCGCATCGATCACCTTCCAGAATTTCTTCCGCCTTTACGACAAACTGTCAGGCATGACAGGTACAGCAGACACTGAAGCATTTGAATTTCAATCAATCTACGGTTTGGAAACGGTGGTTATCCCAACCAACAAACCAATGATTCGTAACGATATGCCAGATATGGTCTACCGCACTGAAGTTGATAAGTTCAATGCGATCATTGAAGACATTAAAGAGCGCGTTGCGAAAGGCCAGCCATCATTGGTGGGTACCGTCTCGATTGAAAAATCTGAGCTACTTTCTAATGCACTGCAAAAAGCCAAGATTAAACACAATGTTTTGAACGCTAAGTTCCACGAACGTGAAGCGGAAATTGTTGCTGAAGCGGGTACTCCGGGTGCGGTTACGATTGCAACCAACATGGCAGGTCGTGGTACCGATATCGTGTTAGGTGGCAGTTGGCAGTCTAAAGTTGAACAACTTGATAACCCAACGAAAGAACAAATCGACGCGATTAAAGCGGAATGGAAAGTCATCCATGATCAAGTTCTTGCGGCGGGTGGTCTACACATCATTGGTACTGAGCGTCACGAATCTCGCCGTATCGATAACCAGCTACGTGGTCGTTCTGGCCGCCAAGGCGATGCTGGCTCTTCACGCTTCTACCTATCAATGGAAGACTCTCTTCTACGTATCTTTACTTCAGATCGCATGGCGAGCTTAATCCAAAGTGGTATGGAAGAAGGTGAAGCGATTGAATCGAAGATGTTGTCTCGTTCAATTGAAAAAGCGCAACGTAAAGTAGAAGGTCGCAACTTCGACATTCGTAAGCAGCTACTTGAATACGATGATGTAGCGAACGATCAACGTAAAGTTGTCTACGAGCTGCGTGATGAGCTAATGGTTGCTGAAGATATCAGCGAGATGATCGAGCAAAACCGTGCTGACGTATTGACGGCAATGATCGACGAATACATTCCACCTCAATCTCTTGAAGAGATGTGGGATGTTGAAGGTTTGCAACACCGATTGAAGAACGACTTTGATATTGAAGCGCCAATTCAACAGTGGCTAGAAGCCGATGACAAACTTTACGAAGAAGCACTACGTGAAAAAATCATCGAACTTGCCGTTGAAGTGTACCGCAAGAAAGAAGAAGTCGTTGGCGAGCAAGTACTACGCAACTTCGAAAAATCAGTGATGCTACAAACACTCGATACACTGTGGAAAGAGCACCTAGCAGCGATGGATCACCTGCGTCAAGGTATCCACCTACGTGGCTATGCACAGAAAAACCCGAAACAAGAGTACAAACGTGAATCGTTTGAACTGTTTGAAGGTTTGCTAGATTCATTGAAAACCGACGTTATCATGGTGTTGTCACGTGTACGTGTTCAACAACAAGAAGAAGTTGAGCGTATGGAAGAGCAACGTCGTGCACAAGCAGAAGCGGCGGCACGTCTTGCACATGCTCAACATGCGAGCGCAGAAAACCCTCTTGCTGATGGCGAAGAAGCGGCAGAAGCACAGCCACAAACAGTGGTTCGTGATGAGCGCAAAGTTGGTCGTAATGAGCCTTGCCCATGTGGTAGCGGCAAAAAGTACAAGCAGTGTCACGGTCAAATTGGCTAACTTCGTTTGAATCGTCGCTGTAGCTGATGATTGCAGTGTCGGTGGTACTCACTTACTAACGTAAGCTCCGTGCCACCCCCTCGCACTCACCGAGTTACAACTTAGGTCCATAATGCTTACTAAATAGAGAGTCGCTTAGGCGGCTCTTTTTTTAAGTAAAATTTGTATTCTCATCTTTTTACGTCATTCCCTAGAGCGAAGCATGAGCGTAATAGGGAATCTGATCGGTTCTCTTTGGTTTGCTGTGGGATGAGATCCCCAACTCGGTCGTTCCTCCCTCTTGAGGATGACGCAATATGAGCCAGGTTAGTTAAGAGTTTTAGTTAGGAACACCATCATATGAAAAGAATCCATATCGTTGCGGCGGTGATTTTCAATCAAGACAAATCGCAGATTTTTATTACTAAGCGTCCCGATGATAAACATAAAGGCGGATTTTGGGAGTTTCCCGGAGGCAAAGTTGAGTTAGGCGAAACGACAGAGCAAGCGATGATCCGTGAGCTCGATGAGGAGATCGGCATTCACGTCACTGAGCAGAGTCTATTTGAACACTTTGAATATGATTATCCGGATAAATCGCTTAAATTTGATTTTATCTTGGTCACCAATTTTGCGGGTGATCCTTATGGGCGCGAAGGCCAGCAAGGCGAGTGGGTAAAGATCAAACAGTTAGAAAATTACGCATTTCCAGAGGCAAACGTGCCGATTTTACAGCGTGTGATCAAAGAGTTTTCTTGATCTATGTCTCAAAAAGCTAGCCAGCACAGCCATTTATTGGTAGTTTAGTGCACAAGATCGTTTTCTCGAGGTGAGGATCTTTTCATCTCGATACACCAAAATGGAGAATGAGTGCAATGGTCAGAATTGCAATCGCAGGAGCGGCAGGCCGTATGGGCCGAAACTTAGTTAAAGCAACGCATCTTAATCCTGAGTCTCAAGTTGGAGCTGCATCAGAGCGCCCTGAGTCTTCGTTGGTTGGGGTAGATGTTGGTGAACTATGTGGTGAAGGCAAATTTGAAGTTGTCCTAACCAATGATCTTGCCTCTCAAATTGACAGCTTTGATGTCATCATCGATTTTACTGCACCAAGCAGCACATTAACCAACTTAGAGCTTTGCCGTACCCACGGTAAGAGCATCGTGATTGGCACAACGGGTTTTAGCGATCAAGAGCGTGAACACATTGATGCGGTCGCGAAGGAAATTCCTGTCGTCATGGCTCCGAACTACTCAGTCGGCGTTAACTTGGTGTTTAAACTGCTGGAAAAAGCCGCCAAAGTCATGGGTGACTACTGCGATATTGAAATTGTCGAAGCACACCACCGTAACAAAGTCGATGCGCCATCAGGCACTGCGATTGGTATGGGTGAAGCGATTGCCGGTGCAATGGGTAATAAGCTCAACGATGTGGCCGTATATGCTCGAGAGGGCATCACTGGTGAACGAACCAAAGACGAAATTGGCTTTGCTACCATTCGCGCAGGCGACATTGTTGGTGAGCATACGGCAATGTTTGCTGATATTGGTGAACGTGTTGAGATCACTCATAAAGCGACGGATCGTATGACCTTTGCTAATGGCGCAGTAAAGGCTGCTGTTTGGCTGAATGGTAAGCCAGCAGGCTTCTATACTATGACCGATGTACTGGGTTTAAATGATCTTTGATCTCTTCGTTAGTAAAAATCTATAAAGACCATTAAACATATTTATGCGTCAGCCTCGGCTGGCGCTTTTTGTATCTGCTCGATATGGCAAAAAAAATTAACTAGACAAAATATGCGCATATTAGCCCTTTATGATGCTATTTATGGCTCTTTGAGTTAATAAGTGGTGATAGGGCTTGTATTTTGTGTGTTTAGTTGGTGTGAGTAACGTTTGCTTTATGGTTTTTTCTGGTTGTCTGTCTTTTTGCTTTCTAATTTGAGGCGATAACCAAGAGTTACTGCTGTTGGTTAAGTTAAAAGCAAGTAAACTTGGTTTTTTGACTGTTTTGGTGAGGTTTTCTTATAAAGCGTCGTAAATGTGCATTTTATTTTACTATGAATGTTGACACTGGTCACAACCGTTATTAGAATAACGCCAATTTGTCTGTCAGACCTAAAAATGCTTTTTTATGGCGAAATGGAAGGCAATGTTGCAAAGTTATTTATTTTTTATGCATTTTTATTCTGGAGGTTGCCTTGAGTAAATTAGCACTGTTAGTCCTGGAAGATGGGACAGTGTTCAGCGGAGTGTCCATCGGCGCAGATGGTATTTCCGTTGGGGAAGTCGTTTTTAATACCTCGATGACGGGGTACCAAGAAATTCTCACTGATCCTTCCTATTCACAACAAATCGTCACTCTTACTTATCCTCACATTGGCAATACCGGAACCAATTCCGAAGACGAAGAATCCTCTTCCATTCATGCTCAAGGCCTTGTGATTCGCGATCTCCCTCTTATCGCTTCTAATTTCCGTAACGAACAATCCCTTTCTGATTATCTCAAGTCGCAAAACATTGTCGGCATCGCAGATATTGATACTCGCAAACTCACTCGTATTCTTCGTGAAAAAGGTGCCCAAAACGGCTGTATCGTCGCTGGCAATAACCTTGATGAAGCATTAGCGCTTGCGAAAGCAAAAGAATTCCCTGGCTTGAAAGGTATGGATCTTGCGAAAGAAGTTACAACAAAAGAAGCGTATCAATGGAAACAAGGTTCGTGGACGCTTACGGGTGGCCTTCCAGAAGCAAAAGATGACAGTGAGTTGCCATACCACGTTGTCGCTTATGACTTCGGTGCCAAGCGAAACATCTTGCGCATGTTGGTTGACCGCGGCTGCCGCTTAACGGTGGTACCGGCTGAAACCTCAGCGGAAGAAGTTCTAGCTCTTAATCCAGATGGTGTTTTCTTATCGAATGGTCCTGGTGACCCTGCGCCATGTACTTACGCGATTGAAGCAACCAAAGTCTTCCTAGAAAAAAACATCCCGTTATTTGGTATCTGTCTGGGTCACCAAATTCTTGCGCTCGCCTCTGGTGCGCAAACGGTGAAAATGAAGTTTGGTCACCACGGTGCTAACCACCCAGTAAAAGATTTGGATCGCGGCGTTGTGATGATTACTTCACAAAACCACGGTTTTGCTGCGGATGAAAAAACGCTACCGGAAACGTTACGTGCGACACACGTATCTCTGTTTGATGGTTCTTTGCAAGGTATCCACCGTACTGACAAACCAGCATTCAGCTTCCAAGGTCACCCAGAAGCGAGCCCAGGTCCTGAAGACGCGGCTCCACTATTTGACCATTTCATCGAACTCATTAAAAAACACAGCGCTTAATTCGGAGTAGTAGATAATGCCAAAACGTACTGACATTCAAAGTATTCTAATTCTTGGTGCTGGTCCGATTGTAATCGGTCAGGCATGTGAGTTTGACTACTCTGGCGCACAAGCGTGTAAAGCACTGCGTGAAGAGGGTTACCGAGTTATCCTTGTGAACTCAAACCCTGCCACCATTATGACAGACCCAGAGATGGCCGATGCAACCTATATCGAGCCTATCCAGTGGGAAGTCGTACGTAAGATCATTGAAAAAGAGCGCCCTGATGCTGTATTGCCTACCATGGGCGGTCAAACAGCGCTTAACTGTGCACTAGACTTAGAGAAACACGGTGTTCTTGCTGAGTTTGGCGTAGAGATGATCGGTGCAACCGCTGATGCGATTGATAAAGCAGAAGACCGTTCTCGCTTTGATAAAGCAATGAAGTCGATTGGCCTTGAGTGTCCAACGGCAGATACAGCCAAAACAATGGAAGAAGCTTACAAAGTTCTCGATATGGTTGGCTTCCCTTGTATCATTCGTCCTTCGTTCACCATGGGTGGTACGGGTGGCGGTATTGCATACAACAAAGAAGAATTTGAAGAAATCTGTCGTCGTGGCCTGGATTTATCGCCAACTAACGAGCTGCTAATCGATGAGTCATTGATCGGTTGGAAAGAGTACGAGATGGAAGTGGTTCGTGACAAAAACGACAACTGCATCATCGTCTGTGCGATTGAAAACTTCGACCCAATGGGTATCCACACCGGTGACTCAATCACGGTGGCACCAGCACAAACGCTAACCGATAAAGAATACCAGTTGATGCGTAATGCATCGCTAGCGGTTCTACGTGAAATCGGCGTTGAAACTGGCGGTTCAAACGTTCAGTTTGGTATCAACCCGAAAGATGGCCGTATGGTTATCATCGAGATGAACCCACGTGTATCTCGCTCTTCCGCGCTTGCTTCAAAAGCAACGGGTTTCCCGATTGCTAAAGTAGCAGCAAAACTGGCGGTTGGCTTTACGCTTGATGAGTTGATGAATGACATCACTGGTGGCGCAACACCAGCATCATTTGAACCAACTATCGACTATGTTGTGACTAAGATTCCTCGTTTTAACTTCGAGAAATTTGCCGGCGCAAACGACCGTCTGACGACGCAAATGAAGTCAGTGGGTGAAGTGATGGCGATTGGTCGTAACCAACAAGAGTCACTACAAAAAGCATTACGTGGCCTAGAAGTGGGCGCAAGTGGTTTTGACGAAATGGTTGACCTTGAGTCACCAGACGCACTATCAAAAATTCGCCATGAGCTAAAAGAAGCTGGCGCAGAGCGTATTTGGTACATCGCCGATGCATTCCGTGCAGGCTTATCTGTTGATGGCGTGTTCAACCTAACGCAAATCGACCGTTGGTTCCTCGTTCAAATTGAAGATCTAGTCAAAATGGAAGAGTCAGTTAAAGCCGGAGGCTTTGCTGGTTTGACCGAAGACTTACTGCGTAAACTGAAACGCAAAGGCTTTGCGGATGCGCGTCTATCGAAACTGCTGGGTGTTGCGGAAAGCGAAATCCGTCGCCTACGTGACCAGTTCGATATTCACCCGGTTTACAAGCGTGTTGATACTTGTGCGGCAGAATTTTCTTCAGATACAGCATACATGTACTCATCTTATGATGACGAGTGTGAAGCTAATCCAACCGATAAAGACAAAATCATGATTTTGGGTGGCGGTCCAAACCGTATCGGCCAAGGTATTGAATTTGACTACTGTTGTGTACACGCATCACTGGCACTACGTGAAGACGGTTACGAAACCATTATGGTCAACTGTAACCCTGAGACGGTATCAACCGACTACGACACGTCAGACCGTTTGTACTTTGAACCAGTAACACTGGAAGATGTATTAGCGATTGCCCGTGTTGAAAAGCCAAAAGGTGTTATCGTTCAGTACGGTGGTCAAACGCCACTGAAACTGGCACGTGCACTAGAGGCGGCAGGCGTACCAATCATTGGTACGAGCCCTGATGCGATTGACCGTGCAGAAGACCGTGAGCGTTTCCAAGTCGCGGTTGACCGTTTAGGCCTGCTACAACCACAAAACGCAACGGTAACGACCATGGAGCAAGCGATTGAAAAATCGCGTGAAATCGGCTTCCCATTGGTGGTTCGTCCTTCGTATGTACTGGGTGGTCGTGCGATGGAAATCGTTTACGACGAGCAAGACCTACGTCGTTACTTCAACGAAGCGGTGAGCGTATCTAACGAATCACCAGTATTACTTGATAGCTTCCTAGACGACGCTGTTGAAGTTGACGTTGATGCGATTTGTGACGGTGAGCGCGTAGTGATTGGCGGAATCATGGAGCATATCGAGCAAGCGGGTGTTCACTCTGGTGACTCGGCATGTTCACTGCCTGCATACACGTTAAGCCAAGAAATCCAAGATGTAATGCGTGAGCAAGTTGAAAAACTGGCGTTTGAGTTGGGTGTTCGTGGCCTAATGAACACACAGTTTGCGGTAAAAGATAATCAAGTTTACCTAATCGAAGTAAACCCACGTGCGGCACGTACCGTACCGTTTGTTTCGAAAGCGACTGGTGCACCACTAGCGAAAATCGCTGCACGTGTCATGGCGGGTCAATCTTTAGAAGCTCAAGGCTTTACTAAAGAAATCATCCCACCTTACTACTCAGTAAAAGAAGTGGTATTGCCATTTAACAAGTTCCCTGGTGTTGACCCACTGTTAGGCCCAGAAATGCGCTCGACAGGTGAGGTGATGGGTGTTGGCGCTACGTTTGCAGAAGCGTACGCAAAAGCAGAACTTGGCTGTGGCAGCGTTTACCCTGAAGGTGGCCGTGCGCTACTGTCAGTACGTGAAGGCGATAAGCAACGCGTAGTGGATTTGGCCTCTAAACTGGTTAAGCTTGGTTACCAACTGGATGCAACGCACGGTACTGCGGTTATCCTTGGCGAAGCGGGCATTAACCCTCGCTTGGTAAACAAGGTTCATGAAGGTCGTCCTCATATTCTTGACCGTATCAAGAACAATGAATACACCTACATTGTGAACACGGCTGCTGGTCGTCAAGCGATTGAGGACTCTAAAGTTCTTCGTCGTGGCGCTCTGGCTGAGAAGGTGAACTACACCACAACGCTAAACGCTGCGTTTGCGACCTGTATGGCGCATACTGCTGATGCGAAGAGTACAGTGACGTCAGTGCAAGAGTTGCACGCGAAAGTGAAAGCCTCTCAAGCATAAACTCAGTTATTGGTCATATTAAGCCCGCTCATTTGAGCGGGTTTTTTTATGCCTTGGTAATCGGCACTGACGGCTTTTCTACTGATATTGGAATTAATGAAAAATGGGAATGAGTGATAATCGAATCTTTCGTTAACTGAATTGATTGAGTAGTGATAACTTAACGCTATTGGATTTATTACCGTGACGAACAAATGGAACTTTCATTCGAAATACTCACGCTGCTGTTTTTGGTGGCGAGCTTGGCTGGCTTTATTGATGCGATGGCTGGTGGTGGTGGTTTATTAACACTTCCTGCATTGCTTGCGGCGGGTGTTCCGCCAACTCAAGCACTGGCGACCAATAAACTGCAAAGCTCATTTGGCAGCTTTTCTGCTACTTGGTATTTTGTCCGTAATGGCATTGTCAGCATTAAAGAGATGCGCCTGGCGATTGCGTGTACCTTTATTGGTTCAGCGGTTGGTGCAGAATCGGTGCAGCATATTGATGCTGGGGTGTTGACCAGTTTGATCCCACTATTGCTGGTGGCCATTTCTCTCTACTTCTTATTAATGCCAAAAACTCGCGAGCAGCAAGGTAAAGCAAAAATTTCTGAGGCGATGTTTGCTTTTTGTGTTGGTGGTGGTGTTGGTTTTTATGATGGCTTCTTTGGCCCAGGAACTGGCTCAATTTTTACCGTTTGTTTTGTCGCGTTAGGGCACTTTTCGCTGGTGGATGCGACGGCGCGTACTAAAGTGTTGAACTTTACCTCGAATATTGCGGCGTTATTGTTCTTTATTCTCGCTGGTTTACCAGTATGGGAGCTTGGCTTAGTGATGGCGGTGGGTGGTTTTCTTGGCGCTCAACTTGGCGCGCGAGTGGTGGTGACTAAAGGTCAAAAATGGATAAGACCTTTAGTGATCATTATGTCGATGTTGATGGCAGGCAAGTTACTTTGGCAACAGCATCACCAATGGTTGCTATCAATGTTTTAATGCGGCTATTACGATAGGATGCCGGGCGAACACAGATGTGAATGGGCCGTGAAAGCGATTTTAGTGAGGGAAAATAGTGGCACTGTTTCTCCTCGATATTGAGTGTTTTTATCACCGATAACGGCACGAGTGCCGGGGCGATACCTGCCAGCGCTAACTTTGCAGCCGCCGCGTAAGAGTCCATCTCCATGATAGGTAACATATTGAGTTGGCTTAGAATCGCTTGTTGGTATGAGTTCGCTGGGTTGGAGAGATCATTGGTGATGATTGTCTCTGGCAGCGTACTGATTGGGCGATGAAAGACAATGTAGAAGGGTTCATCAAAGAGATGGAAAACCATCAGTTGGTGGTGCGTGGGGAGATTACCAGCACATATCCCAAGGTGTGCTTTTCCGGATTGAACATGCTCAACAATTCTTGGCGTATGATTGGTCGTGATGCTTAGGTAAGGATCATGAGTAAAATACTCGCCGAATATTTCCGCTAAGTAACCGGCAACCAGTGTTTCAGAACAGTCCAGCTTTAAAGGGCTGTTCTCAATGATGTTTTGCTGTTCATAAATAAGTCCCCGTAACTCATTAAAAGTGGGACCGATACTCTCAATAAGATTGAGCGCCTCACGTGTTAGCTGCACGTTTCTGCCGTCGGGAACAATCAGCTTCTTGCCCAGTTTCTTTTCTAAGTTAGCAATGCGTTTACTCACTGCCGATTGGCTAATATAGAGCAAGCTACCCGTGCGACTCATGGTTTTAGCTTTGCTTAACGTCAGAAGTGTTTCAATACCTTCAAGCAACATAGAGTGACTTATGAAAAATCGGAATGAATACCTCACTGTAGCGCAACGTCATTGGCAACGCACATAAGAACGGCACTTAATAAAGTGCCGTTGCTGTTTCTTCTCTAAAAATTGTGAACGCTAGGAACTTAGTTCACTTTGTCCCACGCCATTGACCAATGAGAGCCCGTCGCTGGCTCATACTGGGTGGCTGTTTGTGTCCATTGAGCGCAGTAGCCTGAGTATGGGAAAGCTTTACATTGGTAAACTTGACCATCACTGGCGAGCACTTTTGTACCTGCGGTATAGCTTTTTAGTCCTTCAGGGAAGACAAAATCATAGTCACCCGCTGGCGGAGGCGTCACTTCAGCGATTAGATGGAAATCTAACGTTTCTTGATTGATCAAGTTGCCAGCCTGATCTTTGATTCGGCTGATCAACATATGGTGGCCCGCTTGAGATTTAGCCAGCGTGAGATCGACCGCTTTAGATTGCCCATCTACCAGTTCGCCACTCCAACTCGCCAGCGCTTCACGGCCATGATTATAAACCGTTAACTCCGCGTGCAGATCACCGCTAGCATTTAGCGTCAATGCCAGTTCAGTCGGTTGTTCTGTGACAGTATATTCAGATTGTAAGCCTGCAATGTTAAGTGCGTAATCGGGAACAACCGTGTCAATCTCATAGCCAATTTCTACACGAGTGAGTTGGCTATCGTTTTGTAAATAGATCGGATTGGTACCGTAAACAGGGGTGAAAGTGCCTTGCTGTAGTTGGCCTGCTTTGATCGCTGTTTGCTCTTGGTTTACCTTGTTTGCTAGAGCATAAGACCAGTTTTTAGCTTGAGTTAGGGCAGGGCTATCGATCGCCAATTCAGTACGATAAGCTTGGTTTTCACCAGCGTGATCAAATACGCGGGTAAAGACGCGATCACCAATATTTAGATCGAGTGTTGGTGAGATCTGGCCTGCTTGATTCCACTCAGGAAGCACGGGGCCTTGACCATCAAATTGCACGTCAATCACATTGTAGAATGCAGCGGCAGTATCACCCACATCCCAAACTGCAAGAATGACATGGTAGCCCTTACGTTCAGGGACGTTACACGCGTGGCTAACTTGCTTTGGTGGTTGAACCATATTGCCTTCGATGACACAGAACGGATTCAGATCAAACGACGCTCGTGAGAGTTGCGCATTTGGATTCCAATCCGCTTTAGTGATGTAGTATTTCCAATCGCGAGTGACGTGGTTGGCAGTAAAGGTCCATTCAAAGTTTTGCTGTCCAGCCGTAATCGGGCGCTTAACCCAACGATCCGCAGTTTGTTCATCTAATGCTGTGGCCAGTGCTGATTGTGCACTGGCAATTTTGCCATCAGCAGGGCCAGCTTCAGGGAAGCCTTCAGGGCCTTCCACACTTTGTGGTTCATATTGAATGGCACCACAGTTGCTGTTTTTCTCATTAGTATCAGAGGTCGGGAATTTACATAGCGCAACACGGCTTGCTGCGATGCCATCATTGAACGCAGAGACGTAGCCGTGAGCGGCAACTTGCCCACTTAGAGCGGTAAGAGCGAGTGCCAATAAGGTTTTATTTGGACGTGATTTCATCACATGTTCCTTTTTAGGTTGACAAAAAATTGCCACACCTCGGCATGTGAAAAGGGCGATAAACCCTCAACACTTGATTGAGCGATCAAGTGGCGGCTCCGCTATCGTGGATAAATATTATCGTTAGACCGGAAGCTTTGCGTCCCATTTTTTCAAATGGTTTGCCGACAGTGTGTTTGTACCAATCAAAACAAGTCTTTGCTTGTTCTACTTGTTATGAGCTGGAGAAATTTAGCTTAGAAAGTGAAAAGAGCGCGACAGAATCCAACGCGAGATGGAATCAACATCTCCTTTGGTATTGCCTCTTTTTGATTTTCTTTCTTTTGCGCTACCGGGATAGATTCTTTAGGCTTCTATTTGCGGTATTTTTTTGAGATGTTTCGCCTGTTTTAGGTGGCGAAGAAAAGAAAAGCAGGCCAAGGCCTGCTTTTCAAATGCGTGTCTAAATTTACCTTCGTCAGAGACGAGCTAAATTATAGAGATTCAGTGAACGTACGTGCGATAACGTCGCGTTGCTGCTCTGTCGTTAGAGAGTTGAAACGTACAGCGTAGCCCGATACACGGATGGTTAGCTGTGGGTAGTTCTCTGGGTGAGCAACGGCGTCTTCAAGAGTTTCGCGACGTAGAACGTTAACGTTTAGGTGTTGACCACCTTCAATGCGTGGTGCAGTTTCGATTGCCACTTCACGGCTTTCGTATTCGCCTAGATCGTTAATCGCAATAACTTGGTCAGCTTGGTAGCCAGCAGATGCCGCAACACAACGTGCTTCGTTCTTTTCGCTGTCTAGTAGCCAGATAGAGTTTAGTAGATCGTCGTTAGCTGCTTTAGTAATCTGAATACCTTGAATCATTACTGTCTCCTAATCCACATTTTCTGTGGTGTTATTGGTGTTAATTTTCAATATTTTTGTTGAGCTAAGTATTATATAGCTAATATCCATTATAATAATATTGATTTAGGTCAAAAAACAACTAAAAACCTTATTTTTTTGAAGGGGATTTTATTGCGTTAAATCAATAAAAGTCTTTAAAAACTGCAAATTACAATTTATTTTATAATATAAAAAATAGTTACAACGGTCATTTTGTAGTAATTTTACTACAAAATGACCATTTTTAAGTCAACTATGCGGACTAACTACTTGTTAGGTGGTGGTCAAACTGAAAGAGTAAAGTGATTAAATAACATGAACAAAAACTTCGGAACTAAGTATATCGGTGCGCATGTTTCTGCCGCTGGTGGGGTTGATCAAGCGCCGATGCGAGCACGTGAAATTGGCGCCAATGCTTTTGCGCTTTTCACTAAAAATCAGCGTCAATGGGTAGCAAAACCGCTTGAAGCCAAAACCATTAGCGCCTTTAAAGCTAACTGTAAAATGCTGGGCTTTAGCGCCGAGCACATATTGCCTCATGACTCTTACTTGATTAACTTAGGTGCGCCAGAAGAAGAGAAATTAGAAAAATCGCGCGCCGCTTTTATTGATGAAATGGAACGATGTCATCAATTGGGGTTAACGCTGCTCAATTTTCATCCCGGCAGTCACCTTAACAAGATCTCTGAAGCAGAGTGTTTGGCGAAAATCGCTCATTCAATAAACTTAGCGCACCAAGCTGTACCAGATGTGATAGCCGTAATCGAAAATACTGCAGGGCAAGGCTCAAACCTTGGTTGGCGATTTGAACATCTCGCGGCGATCATCGATCAAGTAGAAGATAAATCTCGTGTTGGCGTGTGCCTTGATACCTGCCATACCTTTGCAGCAGGTTATGATCTCTCTAGCCATGACGCGTGTGAAGCAACGTTTGCCGAGTTTGATCAAGTGGTGGGCATGCATTATTTGCGTGCAATGCATATTAATGACTCCAAATCGACATTGGGTAGCAAGGTTGATAGACACCATGCGCTGGGTAAAGGAGCCATTGGTTGGGACTGTTTTGAGTACATAGCGAAAGACAGCCGGTTCGATGCGATCCCTCTTATTCTTGAAACCATAGAACCAGAGCTGTGGCCAGTGGAAATCAAGCAGTTGCGTGAGTGGCATCGCCAAGCGTAATTTCATACCCATCGCCGATCATCTTGTTGATTCGTTTTTGCGTGGTTTTTTGCGACAATAACGGTATCTATATAGAGGACAATCATAATGGCTAAGTTATTGACTTGGGATGATGTGATCGGCGACGAGCAGCAGCAACCTTATTTTCAGCAAACACTGAGTTATGTCGCTGAGCAGCGCGCAGAGGGTAAGGTGGTTTTTCCTCCTGAAGCCGATGTTTTTAACGCCTTTGATGCTACGCCATTTGCCGACGTAAAAGTGGTTGTTTTGGGCCAAGATCCTTACCACGGACCAGATCAAGCACATGGCTTATGCTTCTCGGTTCTACCAGGAGTAAAAACCCCCCCTTCTTTAGTTAATATGTACAAAGAGCTCGCGCAAGATGTGGAGGGGTTTACTATTCCTCAGCATGGCTATTTGCAATCTTGGGCCGAACAAGGGGTGCTATTACTCAATACTGTGCTAACAGTGGAGCAGGGCAAAGCGCACTCTCATGCAAAAACAACCGGATGGGAAACCTATACCGATAAAGTGATTGCAGCACTTGACCAACATGGTAGTGGCATTGTGTTTCTACTCTGGGGAGCGCATGCGCAGAAAAAAGGACGCTTTATTGATCGCTCAAAGCACCATGTACTAGAAGCTCCGCACCCATCGCCGCTGTCGGCTCACCGTGGTTTCTTTGGTTGCCATCACTTTTCTTTGGCTAACCAGCACTTAACCAAACAAGGCTTGAAGCCGATTGATTGGAGACTGCCTGAGCGGGTTTAATTAAGTGAACTCAACGACTCAACGAATATCGCGAGAGAAGCCTGGTGGGCTTCTCTTTATTTTTCAATTACTCGTATTGATTTTAGTTACTGATCTGGCCTTTTTTTGAACAGCCTCTAAACCTTTATTGGCGTTTTCTTATACACTTACAAAGATTGTGTGTTTAAGGAGAAACGCTATGATGATTGAACAAATCAGGCGTGAACATGGCTATATGGTGCGTCTACTCGCTATCCTTGCCAATAAAGTGGAATTGCTAAAGCAAGAACAGCCAGTCAATTACAGTTTGATTAAAGAGGTGGTCGATTACTTGTCTGAATATTCAGAGAAATATCATCATCCGAAAGAGGATATTCTTTATCACTATTACCGTGAACATTACGGTGCGCATGATGATATGGACAACTTAGAATTTGAGCACAAGTTGTTGGAATGTAAAACGCATGCGTTTATGAATATTGTCGAGATGATCTTGCAAGATGCTGTGGTACCGCATCATCTGTTTATTGAGCAATTGGAAGCGTTCATGAATGCGCAGAAGTCACACTTAGAGCTGGAAGAGAAAAATATTTTGCCGATGATTTGTGACCGATTTAGTGTCGAAGATTGGCAACACGTGGAAACGCTCTATAGTGGTTCAGATGACGATCCTGTCTTTGGGGACACGATTGCTGAGCAATATGCGCAACTGGCGAAACGCGTGCGCGCGACAGACAAAGAGTGTATTTAACGTTTATCATACGAGCGGTAAAATAAAGAGGCGCTTTGGCGCCTCCTTTACTGACTAAAATTCTAAATTTTCCAACTTATCTAATCCGATATCCATATCAAGCAGCTCTTTTTCTAAGCGACGACGATCTTGAATTGCCTCTATTTCTCGCCATTTACGTTTAACAGGTTTTGATTTTGCTGAGCGACCTCGTGAAAAGTCCATCTCCATCATCTCATCAAAGTTCAAGCCATCCATATGCCACCTCTGTTGTACGTTGTTATTGGTTAGATTAAATACCATTGAGATTGAAGGGTATCTATGATTGATTTCTCATTTGTTGCGATCCAATGAAATTTTTATGGCTTTTTGTGCTCGATGTACCTTTTTAGAAGAGCGTGCTGTATAAAAAACGTTCAGTTGTCAGTGTGAAAACGATTAATTTTAGCTATTTTTGATGTTAACTGGCTGTTTTAAGTTAGCGCTAAAATGCTAATCAACCTTGCTCTTCTCCCCTCATCCGATAGGTAACATACAAAATGGGGGGTAAATCACACAAATTTGCTGGTAAAACCAGTAGAGACAAGGTGTTAGCCTACTTTTATCGGATGGCGTTTTTATTGCTATTGATAGATTTGGCTTGTTGTTAATAGTTGATGTTGTTGTGCTGATTTTGTGGTTGATTTGTTCTTTTTTGTGTTAACTATTAGTGAGTTTATAGTGAAAAATAACATTGTGATGCGTGTGTTTGCATATTGATTTTTGCTATTCTTCACTGCATTATCCGCCCGTCAAAAATTACGTCGGTACGTGAAACGGAAGCATGAAGCGAGTTTTACAGATCTCAGCTGCCAAAAATAAAACATACACTACCAAGAATTGACACTTGGTGACGCAGCTAGATGGATGGCAAGGATGCAAAATCGACGAAACTCACTATGAGGATGTTATGACAGACTTAATTAATTTAATGAATGACCTGCTTTGGGGGTCGATTCTTGTTTATCTTTTGGTCGGCGTGGGCGTCTACTTTACTATCCGCCTAGGATTCATTCAGTTCCGCCATTTTGGCCATATGTTCTCAGTGTTGAAGAACAGTCGTAAAGCAGACAAAGCTGGTATTTCTTCTTTCCAAGCTCTTTGTACCAGTCTCGCTGCACGTGTCGGTACCGGTAACATGGCCGGTGTTGCTGTAGCACTAACCGCTGGTGGCCCTGGCGCTATCTTCTGGATGTGGTTGATTGCCATGCTGGGTATGGCAACTTCATTTGCCGAAAGTACACTCGCTCAGCTTTACAAAACCAAAGATGATGATGGCAACTACCGTGGTGGCCCTGCTTACTACATGGAAAAAGGGTTGGGCATGCGCTGGATGGGCATCCTGTTCTCTATTTTCCTGATTATCGCTTTTGGTCTGGTTTTCAACGCGGTTCAAGCGAACTCGATTGCCAACGCAATGCACAATGCATTTGGTTGGGATGATCAGTACGTGGGTGTTGTCGTGGTTGCGCTATCGGCGATTGTAATTTTTGGTGGTATCAAGCGTATTGCACGCGTGGCAGAGTTGGTTGTGCCAATCATGGCAACAGCTTATTTAGCGCTTGCACTGTTTGTGATGATCGCCAATATCGAAAAATTGCCAGCAATCCTAACCTTGATTGTGAAGAGTGCTTTTGGCCTGCAAGAAGCCGCTGCTGGTGGTGTGGGTTATGCGATTGCTCAAGCGATGATTAACGGTGTGAAACGCGGCCTATTCTCAAACGAAGCGGGTATGGGTTCTGCGCCAAACGCGGCTGCTTCTGCAACACCATATCCACCACACCCTGCTTCGCAAGGTTATGTGCAAATGTTGGGTGTTTTTGTCGATACGATTGTGATCTGTTCGGCGACAGTATCGATCATCTTGATGTCAGGTGAGTTTGTACCAGGTGGTCAAGTGACGGGTATCGAACTGACTCAAGCTGCGTTGAGCTCTCAAGTGGGTAATTGGGGTAGCATTTTTGTTGCGGTGGCGATTTTCTTCTTCGCTTTCACCTCTATCATTGCGAACTACTCGTATGCTGAAACGAACTTAATCTTCTTAGAGCATAATCATAAAGCGGGTCTTGGCCTGTTCCGTATTATTGTTCTTGGTATGGTGATGTTTGGCGCGCTAGCGTCACTGCCTGTGGTATGGGCATTAGCTGATGTCTCCATGGGTCTTATGGCGATTGTTAACTTGGTCGCGATCATCTTACTTTCTGGTACGGTGATTAAGCTGGCGAAAGACTACAACCGTCAGTTAAAAGAAGGCAAATTGCCGACGTTTGATGCCAATGAGTACCCAGAGCTGAAGTCTCAGCTTGAAGAAGGTATCTGGTATACCGATGAGAAGAAAAAATAGTCGTTGCCAATAGATAGAAACGATTAAATCGATACATAAAGCCATGCAGACATTGCATGGCTTTTTTTGTACTCTAATCATCTGATGATAAATGGAAGAGTAAAGTCATGCTGATAGTTGTTTCCCCTGCGAAGACCTTGGATTATGAGTCGCCATTGGCGACAGAAAAGTTCACTCAACCGGAGTTGGTTGAGTATTCTAAGCAGCTGATTGACGTGTGTCGTCAGTTGACGCCTGCTGATGTGGCGAGTTTGATGAAGGTCAGCGACAAAATTGCTGATTTGAACGTTGGTCGCTTCCAAGAGTGGAGTGAGACGTTTACGCCGCAGAACGCCCGTCAGGCGATCTTAGCTTTTAAAGGTGACGTCTATACCGGTTTAGACGCTGAAACGCTGTCAGAGGACGATTTCGACTATGCACAGCAGCATCTGCGCATGTTGTCTGGCTTATATGGCCTGCTCAAGCCGCTCGACCTTATGCAACCCTACCGTCTTGAGATGGGCACTAAGTTAGCCAATACAAACGGAAGTAACTTGTATCAGTTCTGGGGCAACGTGATCACCGATAAGTTGAACCAAGCGATCAGCGAACAAGGCGACAATGTGCTGATCAATCTAGCATCGAATGAGTACTTTAAAGCGGTGAAACCAAAAGCACTTGATGCGCAGGTGATTACGCCGATCTTCAAAGATTGCAAAAATGGTCAGTACAAGGTGATCAGTTTCTATGCGAAAAAAGCACGTGGCATGATGGCGCGCTATATTATTGAGAATCGCATCTCAAGCGTCGCTGATTTGACCCAGTTTGATGTGGCGGGCTATTACTTTGTCGAAGAAGAGTCGACCCCGACAGATCTCGTGTTTAAACGCGAAGAGCAGTAAAAGGAACGGCTTATGTGGGCTTGGTTTACACGTTGGTTAAAAAAATACGATCAATGGTGTCAGTCGATGGGGCTAACCCCAGAGCAAAAACGCAGTTGCGTTGCATATCGTGCAGAACCAAGTTTGCAAGAGCAACCCAAAGCCTCTTCTAAGGCGCAGCAGTGATGCGCCTTTTTGATACCCACTGCCATTTGGATTTTGCGCCATTTGCAGCGAATATTGAACAACAGCTACAAAGTGCTCAGCAAGTTGGAGTTGAGCGCGTGCTTCTGCCCGCCACTGGGCCTGAAAACTGGTCACGCTTAGCCTCACTCAGTCAGCAGTTTCCGGCACTCTATTATGCGTTGGGTTTCCATCCTTATTTTCTTACTCAGCAGTCTCTTAATGATGTGAAGCTTTTAGGCGCTAAAATGACTGAACGCGTCTCGCGCTGTGTTGCGATTGGTGAGTGTGGTTTAGATGCGATAGTTGATGTCCCTATGGAACAGCAAGAAGCCATTTTTATTGCTCAAATAGAGTTGGCCAAACAGCATCGTTTGCCACTTATTCTCCATGGGAGAAAAACGCACAATCGGCTGATTCAATTGCTTAAACAAGCGCGCTTTGAATATGGTGGCATACTGCATGGGTTTTCGGGCAGTTATCAGCAAGCAATGCAATTTATCGATTTAGGTTTCTATCTCGGCATTGGCGGAGTCATCACTTACCCGCGAGCTAATAAAACTCGTCAAGCTGTCGCGCAATTACCTCTTTCCGCTTTAGTGTTGGAGACGGATGCCCCAGATATGCCATTAATGAGTTATCAAGGTGAGCCCAATCATCCCAAACGTTTGCCTCTGGTTTTACAGCATTTGGCACAATTGCAGAATAAAGATAGGCAAACGGTTGCTGATAACGTTTGGCGTAATAGCAATTTGGCTCTAAATATTTGTGAATAAATTCTAAAATGTTTGTACGCTTTGTGAATTTGAAGAGTGATTTTATTGATCATGATCACATTTGTGATTGAACAATGCGTGAATCGTATCAGAAAGTGTGAAGGGCACATTACTTTATCATAGGTGGGATGAGTATAATTGCCCCGCTTTTTGAGCTCCATTTTGTAACACGCCAACAAATAACTTATAAGGAAGTCATAAACTATGAGCCTGTTTATGAGCCTAGTCGGTATGGTAGTGCTTCTTGCTATTGCATTTGCATTTTCATCTAACCGCAAAGCTATCAATTTTAGAACTGTGGGTGGCGCTTTCGCTATCCAATTTATCCTTGGTGCATTCGTTTTATACGTACCATGGGGCCGTGATCTATTAAACGGTTTTTCACAAGGGGTTTCTAACGTTATCAACTATGGTAACGCAGGTACCGACTTCCTATTCGGCGGTCTTGTTTCTGGCAAGATGTTCGAACTATTCGGTGGCGGCGGTTTCATCTTCGCATTCCGCGTACTTCCAACGCTAATTTTCTTCTCTGCACTGATTTCGGTTCTTTACTACATCGGCGTTATGCAGTGGGTTATCCGCATTCTTGGTGGCGCACTACAAAAAGCGCTTGGCACTTCTCGTGCGGAATCAATGTCTGCAGCAGCTAACATTTTCGTAGGTCAAACTGAAGCACCACTAGTGGTTCGTCCGTTTGTACCTAAGATGACACAATCTGAGCTATTTGCAGTAATGTGTGGTGGTCTTGCATCAGTTGCTGGTGGTGTACTAGCAGGTTACGCGCAAATGGGTGTGCCACTAGAGTACCTAGTAGCAGCATCATTCATGGCAGCACCTGGTGGTCTACTGTTCGCTAAGATTCTGTACCCAGAAGTTGATAAGCCTCAAGAAGACATCCAAGAAGCAATGGATGGCGGCGACGACAAACCTGCAAACGTGATTGACGCAGCAGCAGGCGGCGCAGCAGCAGGTCTACAACTAGCGCTAAACGTTGGTGCAATGCTAATCGCATTCGTAGGTCTAATCGCGCTAATCAACGGTATGCTTGGTGGCATCGGTGGTTGGTTCGGTATGCCTGAACTGACTCTAGAACTGATTCTAGGTTACGCGTTCTCTCCACTAGCATTCCTAATCGGTGTGCCAATGGACGAAGCAATCTTTGCTGGTTCATTCATCGGTCAAAAACTGGTTGTGAACGAATTCGTTGCTTACCTAAACTTCACTCCATACATTCCTCACCTTGTTGATGGTGTATTGGTTGCTGATGCGGTAGTTCCTGCGACTGGCGAAATCATGTCGCCGAAGACAATGGCTATCATCTCATTTGCACTTTGTGGTTTCGCGAACCTTTCATCTATCGCGATTCTACTAGGTGGCCTGGGTTCTCTAGCACCAAGCCGTCGCAGCGACATCGCACGTATGGGTGTTAAAGCGGTACTTGCGGGTACGCTATCTAACCTAATGGCAGCAACAATTGCAGGTTTCTGTCTAACACTATCAAGCATGTAATAAGAGCTCGATAATATAGACGTCACTTGACACGATGCCCTGTAGCAAGAGATTGCTGCGGGGTATTTTTTTGCTTGAATGTTCGTGGCCATATTTTGCAGTGCTTTTTACTTCGGGTATGCACAAAAGTTCGAGCTAACTTTTTTGAGATACAAACCGTTTGCGTTCTTTTTGTTACTACAGTTTTGCGGTGAATGTCGATAATGTAGAGCCATCAATGCAATTTGGGTTGAAATGGATTCGACTCAGCAATGAATTTCAACTGGTTAGCAAATCCATGCTCTCCAGAGGCATATAGCGCAAGCGTTTTTGCGCACTATATGATATTAAAGACACCGCAATCATAGATTGTTGTGCCATAGGCCAAACTGGTACTGTGCGGTGACAAGGATAGCAATTGGGGCAGATTCGCTATTTGCCACGAGTCTTCAAGGAACCAAGTCCGTTCATCAATAACTGCATTCTCAACCTATACTATTTAAGGCCAGAAGCAGTCACATTTTTGAATACTTATCGGAGATAGAAATGAGCGATTTAAAAGCAGCAGCGTTACGTGCACTTCAACTAATGGATCTAACGACGCTAAATGATGACGACACAGATGCAAAAGTAATTTCACTTTGTCATGACGCAAAAACAGCCGTTGGCAATACTGCTGCGATCTGTATCTACCCTCGCTTTATTCCTATTGCTAAGAAGACACTTCGCGAACAAGGTACACCAAATGTACGTATCGCAACGGTCACTAACTTCCCTCACGGTAACGACGATATCGAGATTGCTGTTGCGGAAACCAAAGCAGCTGTTGCCTACGGTGCGGATGAAGTTGACGTTGTATTCCCATACCGTGCTCTTATTGCGGGTAATGCGGAAGTGGGCGCTGAGCTAGTTAAGCAATGTAAAGCAGCGTGTGGCGATATCCTTCTTAAAGTGATCATCGAAACGGGTGAGCTAAAAGAAGAAGCGCTAATCAAGCAAGCTTCGCAAATCTGTATCGAAGCGGGCGCTGACTTCATCAAAACCTCAACAGGTAAAGTACCAGTAAACGCGACGCCGGAATACGCACGTATGATGCTAGAAGTGATTCGTGATATGGGCGTTGCTGAAACCGTTGGTTTCAAACCTGCGGGCGGCGTACGTACTGCTGAAGATGCAGCGGCATACTTAGCAATGGCTGATGAAATCCTAGGTGATAACTGGGTTGATGCTCGCCACTACCGTTTTGGTGCGTCAAGCCTACTAACAAGCCTATTAAATACATTAGAAGTGACAGACGAAACTGCAGATCCTGCTGCGTACTAATCTCTTCGTCATATTTGAAGCTGCAGCGTTGTTTGCCGCATAAATTCGCCCTAATCACATAGTTATCTATGCTCATAGAGCGAATTTACTGGCGGCCTAGCTGCCGCTCCAACTATTTAGAAGATGGTGTAAAAATTCTGTCTGTTTGATGAAGTGGTGCTAGCCATCACTTCAATCTCTACCTCTATTCCCTACAACCATAACTCGCACGAGTATGGGAGGATCTAATGTACTTACCTCAAGAGATCATTCGTAAAAAACGCGACGGCGAAGTGCTGACCAGCGACGAGATCAACTTCTTTATTCAAGGCGTAGCAAACAATACTGTTTCTGAAGGTCAGATTGCAGCGTTTGCTATGACGATTTTTTTCAATGAAATGACCATGCCAGAGCGTATTGCCCTAACGTGTGCAATGCGTGATTCCGGTATGGTTATTGATTGGAGCCACATGAACTTTGGTGGCCCGATTGTTGACAAACATTCAACCGGTGGCGTGGGTGACGTAACGTCCTTAATGCTTGGCCCTATGGTGGCAGCATGTGGTGGTTTCGTTCCGATGATCTCTGGTCGTGGTTTAGGCCACACAGGTGGCACGCTCGATAAACTTGAAGCGATCCCTGGTTACAATATTACGCCAACCAATGAGGTTTTTGGTCAAGTAACCAAAGACGCAGGTGTGGCGATTATCGGTCAGACGGGCGATCTTGCTCCGGCTGATAAGCGTGTATACGCAACGCGTGATATCACCGCAACCGTGGATAACATCTCACTGATCACCGCGTCAATTCTGTCTAAGAAACTGGCTGCGGGTCTTGAGTCATTGGTGATGGATGTCAAAGTGGGTTCTGGCGCCTTTATGCCGACTTACCAAGCATCAGAAGAGCTAGCAAAATCAATCGTTGCTGTTGCAAATGGCGCAGGTACTAAAACCACCGCCATCTTGACTGACATGAACCAAGTGCTGGCATCGTCAGCAGGTAACGCAGTTGAAGTGCGTGAAGCGGTGCGCTTTTTAACTGGCGAATACCGTAACCCTCGCTTACTAGAAGTGACGCTAGCGTCTTGTGCGGAAATGTTGGTGTTGGCGAAGCTGGCGAAAGACAGCGAAGAAGCGAACGCTAAACTGATGGAAGTGCTGGATAACGGTAAAGCAGCAGAGTGTTTTGGCAAGATGGTCGCAGGCCTTGGCGGTCCGGCAGACTTTGTTGCGAACTACGATAACTATTTAGAAAAAGCGCAGATCATCAAGCCAGTGTTTGCCGAGCAAAGTGGTGTGGTTTCTGCGATGGATACTCGTGCGATTGGCATGGCAGTAGTTTCGATGGGCGGCGGTCGCCGTGTGGCGACGGATGAAATTGACTACGCAGTTGGTTTTGACCAGTTCATTCGCTTAGGTGAAGTGGCTGACGAGAATAAACCATTGGCACTGATTCATGCCCGCTCTGAAGAGCAGTGGCAAGAAGCTGCGAAAGCACTGCGTAACGCAATTCAAATTGGCGGTGAGTACACCCCAACGCCAAACGTATATTGTCAAATTCGCGCTGAAGACGTTTAAACTTAATTAAGGCCTACTTAATAATAACGAATTCCAAGTGGGCCTGAGGAACGAGCAATGAAAAGAGCATTTATTTTAGTCCTAGACTCATTTGGTATTGGTGAAACAGCAGATGCTGCACAATTTGGTGATGTTGGTGCTGACACCATGGGCCACATTGCAGAGCAGTGTGCGAAAGGTTTAGCCGATAACGATCAGCGCAGCGGTGCACTGAAACTGCCAAATTTATCTAAGCTTGGTTTGGCGATGGCGCACAAAGAATCAACCGGTCACTTTGCTGCTGGTCTTGAGAGTGATGTTGAGATCATTGGTGCTTACGGTCATGCGGCGGAGCTCTCTTCTGGTAAAGATACTCCATCAGGTCACTGGGAAATTGCCGGTGTACCGGTATTATTCGACTGGGGCTACTTTACCGATAAGAGCAATAGCTTCCCTAAAGAGCTGACTGACCGCATTCTTGCGCGTGCGGGCCTAGAAGACTATTTAGGCAACTGCCATGCGTCAGGCACACAAGTGCTTGATGATTTGGGCGAAGAGCACATGAAAACGGGCTTGCCAATTTTCTACACTTCGGCTGATTCGGTATTCCAGATTGCGTGTCATGAAGAGACCTTTGGCCTTGAGCGTCTATTGGATCTTTGCCAAATCGCTCGTGAAGAGTTGGCAGATTACAACATTGGCCGTGTTATCGCTCGCCCATTCATTGGCTCAGGTAAAGGTCAGTTTGAACGTACTGGTAACCGTCGCGATTTGTCGGTTGAGCCGCCAGCAACCACCGTCTTGCAAAAGCTGGTTGAAGAGAAGCAAGGTCACGTGGTTTCAATCGGTAAGATTGCTGATATCTATGCGAACTGCGGTATTACGAAGAAAGTTAAAGCGACTGGCATCCCAGCGCTATTTGATGCAACGCTAGAGCAGATTAAGCAAGCGGGTGACAACACGATTGTCTTCACTAACTTTGTTGATTTTGACTCTGCTTACGGTCACCGCCGTGACGTCGCAGGTTACGCTGCAGCGCTAGAATATTTTGATGGTCGTATCAATGAAGTTCTAGAATTGATGCAAGAAGATGACATCCTGATCCTAACCGCCGATCATGGTTGTGATCCGACATGGCAAGGTACCGATCATACACGTGAGCATATCCCAGTGATCGTTTATGGTCAGAAGGTGCCAGCTGGCTCGTTAGGTCTGCGTGATACGTTTGCGGATATCGGCCAGACACTAGCAGGTTATTTTGCTACATCTCCGATGGATTATGGCAAAGGCTTCTTGTAAATTACTTAATGGCGTTACGGATAGTCGTCGCGCCTTACTTATATTTTGAAAAGGAATACACAAATGGCAACTCCACATATTAATGCTGAAATGGGTGCTTTTGCAGACGTAGTTCTAATGCCGGGCGACCCGCTACGCGCTAAATACATTGCAGAAACGTTCCTAGAAGACGTAGTTCAAGTATGTGATGTTCGTAATATGTTCGGTTACACCGGTACTTACAAAGGTCGTAAGATCTCGGTTATGGGCCACGGCATGGGTATTCCTTCATGCTCAATCTATGTTACAGAGCTAATTAAAGACTTTGGTGTGAAGAAAGTGATCCGTGTTGGTAGCTGTGGCGCGGTTAACGAAGACATTAAAGTACGTGATGTGGTTATCGGTATGGGTGCTTGTACTGACTCAAAAGTAAACCGTATTCGTTTTAAAGATCACGACTTTGCTGCGATTGCAGATTACAAAATGGTTCGTGCAGCTGAAGATGCAGCAAAAGCTCGTGGTATCGACGTAAAAGTTGGTAACCTATTCTCAGCTGAACTGTTCTACACGCCAGATCCAGAAATGTTCGACGTAATGGACAAATACGGCATCGTGGGTGTTGAAATGGAAGCGGCGGGTATCTACGGTGTTGCAGCTGAATACGGCGCGAAAGCACTGACTATCTGTACTGTTTCAGATCATATTAAAACAGGTGAACAAACCTCTTCTGAAGAGCGTCAAAACACCTTTAACGACATGATGTTGATTGCCCTCGATTCAGTTCTACTTGGCGACGCAGACTAATAACGTCGATTAGAGTGCTCACTTCGAGAGTTGGAGATGTTGCGCTTTAGATATCAAGATAACCTTTATGCGTTGTCTTGAAGCAAAATAAAAGGGTTGAAGTATGACTACTTCAACCCTTTAAAATATCTCGCTTCTCGCTTCTCGCTTCTCGCTTCTCGCTTCTCGCTTCTCGCTCTACATCTCTTTCAGCAACAAGTTTTCACCCTTGTTCTTTGGCTTACGGCGAATAATGAAGGCCAATAAGAAACCAGCCACAAAACTCACCCCGACCATCGAGTACATGTAGCGATCACTCTTGCGGTAATAGTGATCGGAAAAGGCGGTCAACTTACCGGTTTCAAAGGTCATGCGAATAAAACCGACGATGCTATTGTCATGCATGATGGGTTCAACCAACTGCTGACGGCCAATCCGCGCCGTTTCCAATGGGGTATCTAAGCCCAGGATTTCACGTACTGATTTGGCTTTATCGCTGGAGGCAAGGCGAATACCTTCCGCATTATAGATTGTGGCATCAAACACCAATTTGTCTTGTGACAATTGATTGGTGAGGCGTAACAAGCGCTCTTGGTCACCTTCAGAGATCATGGTGCCAGCCGACAGAGAGGCTTGAGAAATGAGTACTTTCGTAAATGTTTCGAGCTGGTTTGCTTGGATCTGTTCGTTACCTTTGGTGATTTTCACGCTATTAACCGCAATCATCGCACCGCCAGCAATCAAAAACAGAATGACCAGCACTCTTATCGCCATACGAAATGAAAACAAAGAAGAGTCCATTAGTTACCTTCCATTACCTTAGAGTCGTATAGCAGTGAGCTGTGACTCGCGGGCTAAAACATAAAATATCGTATACACTGCGCATATTGAGACTTGCGTTACCAAATTGCAATAGGGTAACGTGGAAGCAATTTTAACAGGAATTTTTGACATGGATATGTTTAATACCTTATCAATACGTCGTCATACGACGCTACTTAATCGCTTACCTGAAACCCAGCAGTCTACTAATTTCGATCGCAAAAAGGCCGGTTGGATTGTGTTTGCTCACTATCTCAATGGGCAACAGTTCGATGACATCGATTTTTTCACTGGTGAATATAACCCGATCGTCGATGTTTGGAAGGTCGGGCAATATGAAGTTGCTTTGATGGCCGGCGAGCTGACCGCTGAATTGGAAGAGATTTTACAGGCTCTAGAGCTAGACTATGCACAACTGCGCGATATTCCTGATCTGACTAAGCCGGGTTTGATTGTGATGGACATGGACTCGACGGCGATTCAAATTGAGTGCATTGATGAGATTGCGAGGTTGGCTGGTGTCGGCGAGGAAGTCTCGGCGATCACTGAGCGTGCGATGCAAGGTGAACTCGATTTTGAACAAAGCTTACGTCAACGTGTTGCTAAGCTTGAAGGTGCTGACGAAGGTATTCTTAGCCAAGTGCGTCAGTCATTGCCGTTAATGCCCGATTTAGGTGAGCTGGTGAGTACGCTGCACAAGTTTGGCTGGAAGAGTGCGATCGCTTCTGGTGGCTTCACCTATTTCTCTGATCACTTACAGCAGATGCTTGGCCTTGATCATGCCCAATCAAATTTATTGGAAATTGTGGATGGTAAGCTGACGGGGAAAGTGTTGGGGGAGGTGGTCTCTGCGCAGACCAAAGCCGATATTTTGCTGCAACTGGCAGAGCAATATCAGATAGAAGTGCATAATACGATTGCTGTCGGTGATGGCGCGAATGATCTCACTATGATGGGTGTTGCCGGTTTAGGTATTGCTTATCATGCTAAGCCGAAGGTTGAACAGCAAGCGCAGAGTGCCGTGCGCTACAGTGGTTTAGGTGGTGTATTGTGTATCTTATCTGCGCAGCTGATTCAGCAACAGAAAATCAGTTTTAAGCCACTACCTTAAGTGACTTGATACGAATCGAGTAAAAAAGCGAGCCGAAGCTCGCTTTTTTTGTTTCTACCCGACGCATTGTTGAGAGGCGCTATTGTGTTAGCTCAAGGCGAATCAACACTTCTTCAGTAATATCGATATATTCGCTGTAACCGACAATCGAACAGATCTCTTTCTCGAGTGTACGTGCTTGGTGCATGCTGATGTTGCTTAGATCTTCGAGATCTTTGCGCAGTAAGGCGGTAATTGGATCAAACACAGGCGTTGCACAGATCCTCAAAGCATAAAAATCACCCATTAATTGGGTCTTTTTAATGAATTCAATACGTTCTTGTGTCGATTCAAAGTCACTTGAAAGCATGGTTTCGAGCGATTGAATACGTGAGCCAAATTTGATTGCCGATATATACAACTCTTGATATTGCGGGGTTGCCCCCTCGATGCGTTTCATCGGCGCCGCTAATAATGTAGTGGTACGCCCTTTATAGACTGCCTCTAAAGAGTATTTATCATTGTGTCCTAACTTGGCAAACAGCGTTAGATGAGGCAGCAGCGGATAGTTCACGCCAATCACTTTTGGTTTTAGGCTATTGCCTTTTTTTTCCACGAATAGCGGCGTACTGATCATCTTGTCGAGCAAAACATTATGCAGGCTTTCCAGTAACTCTTGGCTTGGCAAGTTCTCTTGTTTGGCGACTAACTTTTCGTGATTGTGTTCAATCAGGCGACCAAAAAAGGTCATGGTACGGCGGTTTTTACTGTTGTTATCCATCACCAGTTGCACCCGTTTTCCACCCGGACTAATGCGGATAACGGTATAAGGCACTTTGTTTAATTGCAAAGAACGGTCATAGAGCTGCAATTCACTGAAGTTGATGTCACATTGATCGCCTGCTTTGAGTTCTATCGGGGTGTTCAAAGCAACGTATAGACCACGACGAGAAATATCTAAGGTCACGCCGGAAGCTTGCTGTCCTCTGGCTGACAAAAATAGCGGTGAACGGAACTGATAACGAGGTTCTCTACGACGGCTTTGTGCATCAAAGTAGAGACTGATTGGGGTATCGACACAATTACGTTTGTGACAGAAACGGTTTAGTTCGCTAGTGGCTAAACGCGGCTTTTCCGTCAGCAAATAATCTTTGCCAGAATGATGATCGGCGATCTCTTGTAAAATACCAAAGTGAGTCAGTTCTCGGGTTAGATCTAAAGAGTCCGGTGGTAAATTCACCAGATGTTCGCGCTCGTGTTCCGAGAGTTCAAATACCGAAAGGCGAAACACTTTCCAGCTCTCTTTTTTTGCGCCTACATGCCAAAACAGTTGGCGCTGTTCACGCGTAGCCTCTGGCATCATCATTGAGAAGAAACGCTCTTTATGGCCCTGTTGATGCTTGAAGGAGTAGAGCACATTATTGCTGCCACGTACGCCGGGTTTGGTGAGCTGCTCCATCCGTTCTTGGCTAAATAGGTTGGAGAGCGTTAACTGGTTGCGCTCATCATTCCAATATTGCCAAATAGCTTGGTTGTTTTCGGTCATCAAGACCATTTTCAACTCATTGCCACTAAAGAACACCGGCAGGTTACATGTGTGTTTAAGATAGTTGTGTTCATAGCCACGTGAGCGGGCTCGGATTACTTTATCTTGATTATCGTGACGCGCTTTGAGTGAATGGGTATGGAGAAATTGGGTTATGATTTCATCCACTACAGGGGTTTCATCGAGTTTGATTACACGTAAAAATCGAACGGCGTCATTTTCATGTGATTCATCAATGCCAACAATGCGATACTGGATCGCCTCTTCGATATTAACAATCTTGTTGCTACGAGCCACTTCGGTATAAACAACCGAGATCACTTCCCCCAGTTTATAATCAAAAGCAGAAGGGGCTTTAAGTCGACCGCCAGACGGAGAAATGTCCACTGTAACGCCATGAACCAGTTGATCATTGGCGAGGTGGATTTCAATCTGGGTTGAGATCTTGAGTCGGTTTTCTTTTCGTTTCAGATCGTAGCCCATCACGATGGGTTCGGCGTGGAAGCTGATAGCTGTGTTAGTGAGATCAGAGCCTTGCGGCTTACCTTTTTGATTCATCACTTTAAAACTGTTACGTGTGTTACTGAGTGAGTCAAAGACTCCTTCGGTATAACCACTGAATTTACGTACGTTTTTGTGATAGATATTAAAAGCCACATCATCGAGCCAGTGAGTGATGCCATCTAACTCGTATTCTCGACATTCTCCTTTCACTCTGCCGCGCAAATCGATAGAACGATAGCAGGGGGTAGTCAGGCGTTTGAGTTCCATCTTGACCAGAATTTTTAACGACGGTGGTTCGCCATCTGTCAATTGTGACAGAAGGTATTCAAAGTCCTCCGTTTTATATACGGGGATCAGTCGTTCTGAGATAGAGAGTATAGCCTGCTTCTGCATGTTTTTTTTAGCTTGTCCTTGTCTAAACTGATATCGGCCTTGATTATTAGATCTTTAGTGATATGTTACGGCGAATCAAGTCTATAAGCTGGCTATTTAGGCTGCCAACATCACAAAAACACATTGAGGTCACATGGCAAAAGCAAAACGAGCGTACGTTTGTAATGATTGCGGGGCAGATTTTCCTCGTTGGCAAGGTCAATGCAGTGCCTGTGGCGCTTGGAATACCATCAGCGAAGTGCGCCTTGCCGCATCTCCTGCGGTTGCACGTAATGAACGATTGACCGGTTATGCTGGCTCTGGCGATGAAAGCCAAGTACAAACCTTGGCGGAAATTAATCTGCAAGAGGTGCCTCGTTTTAGCAGTGGCTTTAAAGAGCTCGACCGAGTGCTCGGTGGTGGTATCGTACCTGGGGCGGCGATTTTGATCGGTGGTAGTCCTGGGGCGGGTAAATCAACATTACTGCTGCAAACCATGTGTCTTTTGTCTGCGCAAATGCCAACCTTGTATGTCACGGGTGAAGAATCATTGCAGCAAGTGGCCATGCGCGCCTCACGTTTAGGTTTGCCAAAAGATCATCTAAAAATGCTCTCTGAAACTAATGTCGATCGTATTTGCCAAGTGGCTGAGAAAGAGCAGCCAAGAATTATGGTGATCGACTCTATTCAGGTAATGCACGTTGCTGATGTGCAATCATCACCAGGTACGGTTGCGCAGGTGCGTGAGTCAGCCACGGCGCTGACGCGTTATGCTAAGCAAAATAATGTCGCCGTGTTTATGGTTGGACATGTCACCAAAGATGGCACATTGGCAGGCCCTAAAGTCCTTGAGCATATTATTGACTGCTCGGTATTGCTGGATGGTGGCACCGATACCCGTTTTCGTACCTTACGCAGCCATAAAAACCGTTTCGGTGCGGTGAATGAGTTAGGCGTATTTGCCATGACAGGGCAAGGCCTGCGTGAAGTCAGTAACCCGTCGGCGATCTTCCTTTCTCGAGGTGAAGAAGAAACTTCGGGCAGTTCCGTGATGGTGGTTTGGGAAGGGACGCGTCCACTCTTGGTTGAAATTCAAGCTTTGGTCGATTATTCACAACTGGGCAACCCACGTCGTGTCGCCGTCGGTTTAGAGCAAAACCGTTTGTCGATGTTATTAGCGGTATTGCACAAACATGGTGGCTTACAAATGGCGGACCAAGATGTCTTCGTCAATGTGGTTGGTGGTGTGAAGGTGACCGAAACCAGTGCTGACCTTGCTTTGGTTATGGCATTGTTGTCGAGCTTTAAAGATCGTCCGCTGCCAAAAGATGTGGTGGTGTTTGGCGAAATAGGTCTGGCGGGCGAAATTCGTCCGGTACCAAGTGGCCAAGAGCGCCTCAACGAAGCGTTTAAACACGGTTTTAAACGCGCGATAGTCCCCGCGGCTAATATGCCTAAAGGCGGTATTGAAGGCATGCAAATCCATGGTGTGAAAAAGCTTTCTGAAGCATTGGCTGCTTTTGACGAGATTTAAGTGAATTTCGGCTAAATTATCTACGTTTATTAGACGTTAAATACTGGGATTTTCCACGACTAAATACTACAATTGGCTATTATTTTGGGGTTAACTCGCCCAATAAATATTTTTTCACATAGCAGCATGCAAAGGTATCAGTCTTGACAGAATGTGATATACTCTGCGCGCATTTTATATCCTATTAACAGAGTAAGACAATGGCAGATTTATCGAAATACAGAAACATTGGTATTTTCGCGCACGTTGATGCGGGTAAGACTACTACCACTGAACGTATCCTTAAGCTAACAGGTAAAATCCACAAAACTGGTGAGGTTCACGATGGTGAATCTACTACTGACTTTATGGAACAGGAAGCTGAGCGCGGTATTACTATCCAGTCAGCAGCAGTAAGCTGTTTCTGGAAAGACCACCGTTTTAACGTTATCGATACTCCTGGACACGTTGACTTCACAGTTGAAGTTTACCGTTCTCTTAAAGTACTTGATGGCGGTATCGGCGTATTCTGTGGTTCTGGCGGTGTTGAACCTCAGTCAGAAACTAACTGGCGTTATGCGAACGACTCAGAAGTTGCACGTATCATCTTCGTTAACAAACTAGACCGTATGGGTGCAGACTTCCTTAATGTTGTAGAACAAATTAAGAGAGTACTGGGCGCTACGCCTCTAATCATGACTCTACCAATCGGCCGTGAAGATGACTTCGTGGGCGTTGTAGACGTTCTTGAGCGTAAAGCGTACATCTGGGATGATTCTGGTCTTCCAGAAAACTACACTGTGTCTGAAGTTCCTGCAGACATGGTTGACGACGTTGAAATGTACCGTGAAGAGATGATCGAAACTGCTGTTGAGCAAGACGATGATCTAATGGAAGCGTACATGGAAGGTACAGAGCCTTCTATCGAAGAAATCAAGCGTTGTATCCGTGCTGGTACTCGTACTTGTACTTTCTTCCCAACGTTCTGTGGTTCAGCGTTCAAGAACAAAGGCATGCAGCTAATTCTTGACGCAGTTGTTGCGTACCTACCTTCTCCAACAGAAGTAGATCCTCAGCCTCTAACTGATCCAGAGACTGGTGAACCAACTGGCGAAGTAGCGACTGTTTCTGCTGATGAACCACTAAAAGCGCTAGCGTTTAAAATCATGGACGACCGTTTCGGTGCTCTAACGTTTATCCGTATCTACTCAGGTGTGATGAACAAAGGTGACACTATTCTTAACTCAGCAACAGGTAAAACTGAGCGTATCGGCCGTATGGTTGAGATGCAAGCTGATGAGCGTACTGAACTAACAACTGCACAAGCTGGTGATATCATCGCTGTAGTTGGTATGAAGAACGTTAAGACTGGTCATACTCTATGTGATCCTAAGCACGAGTGTACTCTTGAGCCAATGATCTTCCCAGAACCAGTAATCTCTATTGCTGTAACACCAAAAGATAAAGGCGGTTCTGAGAAAATGGGTATCGCGATCGGTAAAATGGTTGCAGAAGATCCAACGTTCCAAGTTGAGACTGACGAAGATTCAGGCGAAACTATCCTTAAAGGTATGGGTGAGCTTCACCTAGACATCAAAGTAGACATCCTTAAGCGTACTTACGGTGTTGATTTGGCTGTTGGTAAACCTCAGGTTGCTTACCGTGAAACTATCACTAAAGAAGTTGAAGATAGCTACACGCATAAGAAACAGTCTGGTGGTTCTGGTCAGTTCGGTAAGATCGATTACCGTGTTAAACCAGGTGAGCCAAACTCAGGCTTCACGTTTAAGTCTTCAGTTGTTGGCGGTAACGTACCAAAAGAATTCTGGCCTGCAGTAGAAAAAGGCTTCGCTAGCATGATGGAAAACGGCGTACTAGCTGGCTTCCCTACTCTAGACGTTGAAGTAGAACTACTTGACGGTGGCTTCCACGCAGTCGATTCATCTGCAATCGCATTTGAAATCGCAGCGAAAGGTGCATTCCGTCAATCTATGCCTAAAGCTGGTGCACAACTTCTAGAGCCAATCATGGCTGTAGACGTATTCAGCCCAGAAGATCACGTTGGTGATGTAATCGGTGACCTTAACCGTCGTCGTGGCATGATCAAAGATCAAATGGCTGGTCTAACTGGCGTTCGTATCAAAGCTGACGTACCACTTTCAGAAATGTTTGGTTACATCGGTACTCTACGTACTATGACTTCTGGTCGTGGCCAATTCTCTATGGAATTCGCACGTTACGCAGCATGTCCAAACAACGTAGCTGAGCAAGTAATTGCTGAAGTTAAAGAGCGTAACGAGAAGAAGTAATTCTTTAAGTTAACTCTATAATGTCAAAGCCCCTTGAGCGTAAGCTCAAGGGGCTTTTTCTTTATCAATGGCTAAAAATAGAGGCGACTTAATTGCGTTGGTTTACTATTACGTGATTTCAGCGTGTAACCAGTGAGTAAACGCTTTTATACGTTCACGGCGTGGTGATTCTTGCGCGGTAAATAGGTTGAACTGGATACCGGGTGTTAAGCCGATATTAAAAGGTTTAACCAGTAAGCCTCGCTCAACAAAGTCACTGGCTAAACAATCACTGGCCAGGCAAGCTCCATGTCCTGCAACAACGGCGCTCATTGCCATATCGAAGGTGTCGACCTCCATCCAATGCACGGCATTGTCATTCATCGTTAAGCCATTACATTCGAACCATTGATGCCACTGAAAAGAAGGTGAGTCAAAGTGGATCAACCAGCAATCGAGCAGTTGTTTAGGATCATCAAAGGTGGTCGATTCCGCCAATGATGGCGAACAGAAAGGAAAAATAGGCTCTTCAAATAGTAACTCTTTTTCCAGTGATTCTTCACCAATTAGGCTTTCTCCTTGCCAAATTGCGACATCGACTTCGCCATGTTGTACATCCATCGCTTCACACGTTGTAATGATACGAATGGAAATATTAGGATGCTCGAGGGTGAACTTCCATAAGCGAGGTAACAACCAGCGTGAGGCAAACGAAGGGGGAGCACTGACTTTAAGTAAGCCATCTAACGGTTCATTCTGGATCTTGTTGAGACCACAAATCACTTGTTCAAAACCAAGAGCAACATGCTCTAGTAGCGTTTGACCTTTAGAAGTCAGAGCCATACCACGCCCTTTACGCTGAAAGAGCTTACAGTCTAGATCGTCTTCTAAACGTCGGATGGTTTGACTAACAGCCGCTTGGCTGACAAATAATTCATCGGCAGCTTTACTATAGCTTTGTAATCGTGCCGCCGCTTCAAAGCAACGTAAGCTGGAAAGAGTTCTAAGTCGCTTGTCCATAAGCCTCTACTATATTGGTTTCTTTAAGAAGAAAAAAAGAAGTGTTCAAAAGCATCGCATTGAACAAATGATCTTCATCATACAAACCTAGCGAGGAGAGGCAAGCGGTGATGGTCGATAGGATAGAGCGGAGTGCGGAATATGACGATTGGGTTTCAGTTTTACCTAATCGCTCGGCCCCAGTACTGCGCAAAAGAGACGAAAAATCTGCTGGCGAAGAACCGCTGAAGAGTTAAAACCAAAAGGAGCGCTACGCGCTCCTTTTCATGATTATTTCTCCCACACCACCAGTTGGTCTTTTGGCCAGTTGGCTCCGACATCGTGGTATTTTTTCTCCAGAATATGTCGTTTAATTTTAAGCGTTGGTGTTAGGACGCCATTTTCGATGCTCCAAGGCTCTTTGATCATCAACACTCCTTTGATCTTCTCGTGGGAGGCCAATTTAGTGTTCATGCGCTCAATCACTTTTTGCGTACTACGCTCATAACGCTCTGGATCAAAGTTGGGGAAGTCATGCGGCACGACCAACAATATAGGTCCTGGCAGACCAAGACCAATCAAACACATCATCTCAACACGAGTGTATTCAAAGAGCTTTTTCTCGATCGGCACGGGTGCAACAAATTTCCCTTTGGCTGTTTTGAAGGTGTCTTTTTTACGGCCTTGAATGGTGAGGTAACCCTCACTGTCGATTGAGCCTATATCGCCAGTGTGTAACCAGCCGTCACGATCAAAGGATTCTTGAGTGGCGATATCATTTTTGTAGTAACCCGAAAATAGGCCCTTACCGCGTACCATGATCTCTTCATCGTCGGCGATTTTTAGCTCGATCCCCGGCCCTGCATTCCCCACGCTGCCAATTTTATCGGCGCGAAATGGGAAGTTCAGCGTGCTGTAAGCGAAGGATTCGGTCATCCCCCATGCTTCAGTAATATTCAGACCGACACGGTGATACCAATCAAGCAGTGCAGGAGAGACAGGGGCAGAGCCACATCCTAATACTCGGGCTTGATCTAATCCCAAGCCGTCGGCCAATTTTTTCTTAATCAGCGTATTCACAAACGGGATTTTCAGCAGAATATTGAGTTTCTTTTGCGGTAGTTTGTCTTGGATTCGCTGCTGGAACAATGTCCACAGTCGCGGCACGGAAATGAACAGGGTTGGCCGCTGCATTTTTACATCATCGATAAAGGTATCCAGTGACTCAGGAAATGCGGTTTCGATACCGCCCATAATTGAAGAGCCAAAAATATAGACTCGCTCAGTGATGTGCGCCAAAGGTAAATAAGAAAACAGTCGATCGCCTCGTTCGATTTGAATGTGATTAATCAACTGCTGAACAGACCAAGCAAACGCGCCATAGGTCAGCATTGCCCCTTTAGGCAATCCCGATGTTCCTGAAGTGTAGACAATCGACATCAGTTTATCATCATGATGCTGAGGCCTTGCTTCACTTGGCTCTGACTGTTCAATTAATGCGGTGAATTGATGCTGGCAGCGTGGTGCGGTGTCATAAGCAAGACTGATGGTGATTAGCTCAGGCATAGCATCAATCACTTGCTGAGTGGCGGCTGGATCATCCAGTTTTCCACCAATCACCACTTTGCTCTCACTGTGAGTGAGACAGTATTCGATGGTATCCGCGCCGGCGGTTGGAAAAATAGGCACACTGACAAAATCACCTAACATCATGGCTAAATCACAAATAAACCATTCAGCACAATTTTTCGAAACGAGTGCCACTCGATCGCCGGGGCGAATCCCTAGCTCGTTGAGTGCACTGACTAACCTCAGAGCTTTATCGGCGACCTCAGAGTAACTGTATTCGACAAATTGGCGATTAATGATCTGCTTGAGATAAATTTCATCAGGGCGTTCTTGAGCCCATTTAAGAATCATGTCACTGGCAGGGGGAAGCGTGCAATTTGTATTGCTCAATTGGTCTGGCTGAATCATTGTCTAACTCCATGTTATTGGCAAAGATTCCCTTCGTTCTATGGTGGGCATGGCTTAGCACTTGGGAGAGCAAGAACTGCGCTAAGCGTTACTTTCCTGATGAAGGATTATTGTTGTTAATTATTTGTTAATACTAGCATGTTAATCAAAATGTCGATAACGAATCGTTCAAAAGTGTGAATCAGTAACTCTGTCGATAGGCTGCAGGCGTGGTGCCGGTTTTCTTTTTGAAGACTTTTGAAAAATAAGCAACGTCGTTAAAACCGCAGCAGTAAGCTATATGAGTTATTTTACTTTGCTTTTGTTCTGCTAACAGACGCTTTGCTTGGCGAATCCGAGCGTGGGTAACGTAGGCTTTGAAGGTTCGGCCAAAATGTCTGTAAAAAAGCTTAGAGAAATAAGAACTGCTATAGCCGAAAAAACGTGCCGTTTCAGATTCGGTGATAATAGAAGCAAGATTTTGATCAATATAGAGAGGGATTGATGCAATTACGTTCTCTTTTGCTATCGAACTATGGGATTCTGCAGGGCAACAAAGCTTCAAAAGCAATTGTAATCGTTCGTAAAAATTAACTTGATTCAACGAAAGTATAAATATATTTGATGAACACTTACAACTAGGCACCAAATTATCGTGAATGATGATTATTTTCTTTTTTAGGTTTCTACAAATAATAATAGCTTGCTCTAAAGTCGATAAATCATTGTTATTAGCAAAGAAAATGTATATTGCAGTTTGTTTGTCAGTTAATAGCGCTATCTGATTGTCAGCGAAGGTTATGTGATAGTGATGAGATAATGCTTCATGTAATTCTGGTGTGCAATCAGAAAGTGATTTGCCGAAATTAATGATTAACGTATTAGGTTTTTGCATTTTGCTTTCGACCTTTAAACATACTTTTATGCGTAAGTTTAGAACGAAAGATTTAGAAATGTAACTATTTAGGCTTAGTATTCTTCTTGGTTATATGCATGCTCTTAAAAATTATATATGAATTTTTTGTTGTTCTATTTTGCTTTTTTTTAACTAACTCTTTGTTTGTTTTATTAATGTGCTAATTTGACAGTAGTCATCATATTGACAATCAAGTTAGTAGTCATGTTGATAAAACGGAACTACCTGACTAGTTTTTACTGTGAATCTATTGAAATAGATCATCGTTGATAAAGTTCGTTAAGGAGAGCGTTATGATTATTGAAAAATATTTAGAATTACAATTGCTTATGAAAGAGTTCTTGAAGGAAAATGCAGGCGTTACAGCGATTGAATATGCTCTGGTTGGTGTCGCTGTTGCTGTTATTGTTGCGGCAGTGTTTGGAGAGAATGGTGATCTTCAAGGCGCGCTAGAAGAAGGTATGAGTTCGATTAATGATGCAATGAGTAATTAACTGGAGTTGAGCTAGTTGGTGTTACTGATAATTTTACTCTTACTTTTTCTTTCTATCTTGGTCTGTATTTATGACTGGCGATTGAGGAAGATTCCAAATTATATTTGCATAATTATTTTTTGTATCTCAATTTTAGTGCTTATATTAAAGGAAGAGTTTGATAGTTTAATTTATCTTTTGCTAGCGATACCATTTTTTTTAATTGTTTGGAAAATAGGGATTTGGGGGGCAGGAGACAGTAAGCTTTTGCTTTCATTTTTTCCTATGATTGAATCTCAATACTATGTGACTACGGTAGTGTTTATTTGTTTAATAGGTTTCGCTACCGGCGTCATGTTTCTGATTTTTAAAAAAATTAGCAAAAAAAATAAGTTTAACACTGTGCCTTATGGTATTCCGATTGCGTTGAGTTGCTTCATTACCTCAATAGCCTCTCTTTAGGAGGTCTTATGAAATTTAAAGTCCTTGTGCCTATTGCATTAATTGCTATTGGCGCAGGTTTATATGGTCTATCAAGTCAGTATTTTGCAAAAAATGCTGAAGTGGCAGCTGGCAGTGCGGTTAATGAGCCAGAGCTTTCTTCTGTATATGTCGTAGCAAAAGAGATTTTAAAAGGAGAGGCGGTGACGAAAGCATCGCTAGAAATTCAGCGTATTCCAGAGGCTCAAGCGTTGCAAATGGGGATTGACACGTCTCAACCGCTTAATCTGCCTAAAGGTGGAGTCGCAATGCAAGATATTCCTGCTGGGGAATATATCACAGCATCAACGCTTATTTCTCCTGAAGACGCAGGTTACATAAATGCCGTTATTGATGCGGACAAGGTGCCATATGCTATTGCGGTAAATCCAACCGATATTATAGGTGGATTGATTACTCATGGCACTTTGGTGGACGTCGTTGCCCTTTCTTCTGAACAACAAAATTTAGCCAATGAAGATACCGTGACAAGTTATCAAACGGTTTCTGTGTCACCTGTTTTAATGGCTGTCAAAGTGATTAAAGTGAGTCAGGAAACCCATCAAGATGGGCGGAATAAGTCCGTAACCACGGTTACGCTTATTTTAGAGTTAACTCAAAAACAAGTCGCAAAATTAGCGATTGCCAAAAATATAGCTCAGTTAGAAGTGCACAAATCACTTGGGCTACAAGAGGCTTCAGAACTTCAAGCAAACTCAGGAGATGTACTGCCTGACTATAGAGCTATCGTTGAGTTTCGCGCTGGTGAAGCAACGATAAAATAACAAAAACAAATAGTGGAGGGAGACATGAGAAAAGGATATCAATTATTGCTATGCCTTCTATTAGTCCCCATTAGCATATCAGTACATGCCGCACGCATTGTGAATCTCTCAGAAGGCGATGCACAATCTATACAAACTGAAGTCGAAATTGGTTCTGTTTTCGTCTCTGATCCCGAGATCGCTGATTATCAAGTGATTGATAATAACAAAGTGGTTTTCTTTGGCCGCTCCATTGGTAATGCCTCTTTTATGGTTTTCGATAAAGAAGGTAAAACGCTCATTTCGCGCAAATTAGTTGTGAATAAAAGCTTGGTGCACATACAGCAGCAAATTCAGCTACGGTTCCCTGATAGTGATGTTTCTATTTATAACCTTGGTGAGCAAGCGGTACTCAGCGGCACCGTTTCTTCTGATGAAATTCGTGAACAAATCTATCGTTTAGCGGGGGAGTTACTTGGTAAAGACGTCGAAATTACCAACGTAAATTGGGATTTAGGCGATCAGATTTACGAGATGCAATTTATGCGTCGCTACCGTTTTGAAGGTGTGGTTAACAATATTGATGTCGTCACAACAAAGCAGGTTAATGTGAAGTTGACCATTGCCGAAGTGACGCATAGTTTTCTGGAAGAATTTGGTATTCAGATTGGGACGAGCGCTCCAGGCGTGTTTATCGATCAATTAACCAGTTTTAGTGCGAGTGATATTGTTTCTGTGATCACGGCGATTGGTGATGACAGTGTAGGGCAGGTTTTGGCTGAACCTAATTTATCTGTCATTTCGGGCGAAACGGCCAGTTTTCTTGCTGGTGGTGAAATCCCCGTTGTGACCGTAATTGATGGCGCCACAGACGTAGAATACCGCGAGTATGGTGTTCGCCTCGAGTTAATGGCGAAAGTGCTCAGCGATGAACGGATAAAGTTGTCGATGATGCCAGAAGTGAGTGCATTAGATAACCAATATGAAAACGAAAATTACGACTTACCCGCGTTAAAGACCCGTCGAGCTAGAACCACGGTAGAGCTGGGAGATGGCCAGAGTTTTATTCTTGGTGGTTTATTAAGTACCGAAGATAGGGAGACGTTACGTCGCATTCCTTATATCGGTGATATTCCTATTTTAGGTGCGTTATTCCGCAATACTGCCACCGAGCGAACCAAAACCGAGCTGGTTATTGTTGCGACCGTTAATCTTGTTCAACCTATTCACCCTTCACAAATACAACTGCCTACGATGCAAAAAACATCTAATTTGGAGCGTTTTTTCAAAATAGGTGATGGTTATCCAAAAGCTGCCGAGACTTCTGTGAATGAGGTGCTTTCAACGGGAGGGTTTAAGCAATGAAAACAGCAATAAGTAAAGTTTACCTTTCTACAGTGTTGGTCGTTAGTTTGCTGGGGTGCGCGGAGATCATCAAAGAGCGTGAAGGGGCTGAGTTACAAATAGTGCCGATCACCAATGCTTACCATTTGACGATCAAAGATAAGAAAGAACAGCAAGCATGGCAGCAACTGCAAGCGTACGTTGATCAACATTGGGACGTACTCTCGGTGCAAACCATTCATATTGATTGGTATTCTCGTAAAGGAAAAAGTTTAGCGATGAAGCTAGCTAAACAGTTGCAAAAACAAGGGATTAGTGACGACATGATTAAGATGGTGTCGGTAAGCAATAGTGAGAGCAACCATTTCGACCTATCTATTCGTGCCACCAATTATAAAGTGATTGCTAACATTTGTGACTACCCAAGAGTCGGTGAGTTTGGTGTGCACCCTGAAGGTTGTTACTCCGAAAGTGCCCGTTGGCAGAGCATGGTTCACCCAGAGAATATGCTTCTTACCAATGAAAAAGATCAGTAGAAGGAGCTCGCATGTTTGATCTAGTCGATATTCTAAAAAGTAAAGAATTGGGGACACCGAGAGACGCTCGTCACATCGATTCCGTCGCTTTTTTTCAAACGGAAGAATGCAAGCAACTGATTACTGAGGCTTATCGTTTTGAAGGATTAGAGCAGCCTGCATTCTATGCGTTAGCTGATGATAAAGTCTCTGAACATACACGTTCTGAATCTATTGAAGTGATTATCTTAGAGCTGAACAAAAGCGATGATGTGGCTAAAGATGCTGAACGGTTGAGTCATCTAATGCCCAATAGTGCGTCAGTCGTGGTGATTGGCAGCGAAGATTGTATCTCTACCATTCGTAAGCTTAAATCGATGGGTATCTATTATTTGTTTTGGCCGATCAATAAAAACGAACTGATTGATTTTGTCTTGAGCGTCAATGATAACCGGCTTGGTAATCGCGGGATCAGTAAGAATCGACGCGCCAAATTGGTGAGTTTTGTCGGCTGTAAGGGAGGGGTTGGCGCTACGATGATTTGTGCCGAGATGAGTTACATTTTGGCTGAAAAGCGCAATGCTTCTTGTGTGGTGGTCGATAACTGCTATCGCGGCGGCAACCTAGATATCATGATGGGAATTGAAAAATTTAAGAAGCGTGAAATACGTGCGGGTTCATTGGCATCCAACTTAGATTTTACCTCTTCGCAGAGTTTGTTGAAAAAACAGAGCAAAAATTTATCTATCTTGTCTCTCACCTCAGAAGATATCGCCAATACCGATCTTAAGGATTACACCAAAAATGTGGCGGCTTTCGTTTCAGAAGATACCAACTTTATTTTAGAGGACCTCTCCTCAACCGCAGAGATGGTCTTTTCTTCACAAGATCTCGTTGATATGTCTGACTGCGTTATTTTGGTGATCTCAGCTTCGATTTCATCCTTACGCGAAGCGGCCCGTATCAACAAAGACATTAAAAGTGAAGCAGAAACCAAAGGAACGCCTTTGCGCGTGATTATTGTGTTGAATTATAACGCTCCAGAAGCGAATGCAACGGTAACACGTGATGAGGTGGAAGAGTTCTTGTGCAGGCCTGTTGATATTGTCATTCCTTATGTTAAAAAATTGGATGCTAAGATTCTTGATAAACAGCGCATCAGCGATCTTCGAGGGCAGCCTGCGAAAGCTCTATATAACCTAGCAGCACTCATCTTTGGGGAGGAGGCAAAAAATGGTTCAGCCTTCCCATTTAAGTGGGGGTCTTAGAGCATGCAAGGAGCGAAAGAAATTTATAAAGGGATACGTAAACAGATATTCGATGCGCTTGATCCAGAAGTGATTAATCGACTGAATGCTCAGCAGCTTACTGAACAGCTTTCACAAGCGATCAGTATGCTGATCGAAAAGGAACAATTGCCTGTTCCTGCCGTTTTACGCAATGACTTTGTCAAAAATTTGGTTGATGAATTACAAGGTTTGGGGCCATTGCAAACCTTAATGGATGATGAAGAGATTACCGACATCATGATTAATGGTCATGAAAATGTCTTTGTTGAACGTCATGGGCTTGTTGAACCATGTTCAGTGAGCTTTGTTGATGAAAATCAATTGCTTGATATCGCAAAGCGTATTGCTGGACGGGTGGGACGCCGAGTGGATGAATCCCAACCAATGTGTGATGCCCGATTGCCCGATGGTAGTCGTGTCAATATTGTCATCGCACCAATAGCCATTGACGGCACTTCTATCTCTATTCGTAAATTTAGAAAACAAGCCATTGACCTTAATCAGTTAGTCGAGTTTGGCGCGATGAGTGCCGAAATGTCTAAGATTATGATGATTGCCGCTCGCTGCCGACTCAATATTCTGATTTCTGGTGGTACGGGGTCTGGTAAAACCACCATGCTTAATGCTCTCTCTCAATATATCTCAGAAGCCGAACGAATCGTTACCATCGAGGATGCTGCGGAGCTGCGTTTGCTTCAACCCCATGTGGTACGACTGGAAACGCGCACAGCTGGTATTGAGCATACGGGAGCAGTCCATCAGCGAGACTTAGTGATCAATGCTCTGCGAATGCGACCAGACCGCATTATTGTTGGTGAGTGTCGTGGTAGTGAAGCGTTCGAAATGTTGCAGGCTATGAATACAGGTCATGATGGTTCAATGTCGACGTTACATGCGAACTCGCCTAGAGATGCACTCGCGAGGGTCGAAGCGATGGTGATGATGGCAACGAATAACCTACCGCTTGAAGCGATTCGTCGCACCATCGTGAGTGCTGTCGATATCATCATTCAAATTAGCCGGTTACATGATGGTAGCCGTAAAGTCATGAACATCACCGAAGTCGTTGGATTAGAAGGTGATAGCGTGGTTCTTGAAGAAATTTTCCGTTTTGAGCCAGAGTTGAGTGAAAAGAATGCGAAGAAAGTACGCGGCAACTTTGTGACGGCTGGTTTGATGAAACGTTCGGTATTGGTTGAGAAAGCTCGCTTCTTTGGCCTTGAATCGCAGCTAGATTCCATCTTTAAAATGGAGAATGTGCGATGATCTATTTTGCCTTGGTTGGTTTTGGTGTTTTGTTGATATTAGCTTGGCTGTTTGAGCCAAAGAAAAAAACAACTTATTTGGAAGAGTTCAATCGCACGGTCTTGGTGAATAATATGACCAGCAGTGGTGGCCAGGCGGTCGACTTGAAATCTCTTTCTGACCGAACTTGGCAGCAAATGCTACTAGAAAAATGGACGAATCTGCATAAACAGATCGGACGTTTTTCCTATATAAAAATTATTGCCGTGATGGTGCTACTTTTTTTTGCAGCGGTTGAAATTAATAACCGTTTTTTCCGTGGCAACGTTTATCTCATTGCACTGATTGTTGAAGTGATTGGTCTAACGTTTATTTATATGTGGTTGCAAAAACGCGAACGGGAGATGTTTGAAGAGTCTTTTCCGGATGCACTCAATATGCTGGCCAGTGCGGTTTCATCAGGCGAAAGCATTATGCACGCCATTATGTATGTCGGTAAGTCTTTGGATGGTGATGTCGGCACTGAATTTCGCTTGATGGGTGAGCGACTTCAGCTAGGCGAGAGTACAGACGATGTTCTTAGGAAGTCCTGTCGTCGTTTCCCTTACGCCTCGTTTCATTTTTTTGTGATTACCTTGCGTGCCAATATGCATCGTGGTGGGCAACTGAAAGATGTCATTACTCGTTTAAATCGTTTGATGTTTGATGCTCGCTCAATCGATAAAAAGAAATACGCCCTCACATCTGAAGCTCGTATGTCAGCAAAAATTGTTGCGGCTATTCCGTTTATCTTTCTTTTCATCATGCAAAGTATGAGCCCAGCGAATTATGATTTTGTCATGTTTACTGATGCAGGGCGCCCCATTTTGTATTACATGCTCGCGAGTGAAACGATTGGCATGCTGATCATCTGGATGCTTATGAGAGGGGTTCGCTAATGGCTGAGATTATGGCGCTTTTAGATACCACGACCGCTCGAATTATTTTGATGGTGTGGTGTTTGGTTATAGCCGTATCGGTGATTTTTTATAGTCTGTACTTAAAGGTTGCGCGACAAAACAGATTTAGCAACTTTGGCCTGCAATACAGTAAAAAACAGCGTGCTCAAACTATATTGCAAAATTTCAATCAGTTAGTTGGTAAGTTCGTTTCGCTCTCTGAAAGTGATGTACATGCCAAAATGGTCGCTGCGGGGATCTATGATTCAAAGTTTGTGAAATGGCTATTCCCCATTAAATATGGCGCTTTGATTGTCGGTTTTTTCGCTATTGGTTTTTATGCCATTCAGGTTGAATTGGCTATGAGCAAAATATTGCTCTATGGCTGTACTTGGTTAGTACTGTGTTTAATCGGTCCAGATTTTTACCTGTCTTGGCGCAAGCAGAACTTACAACGCAAATTGTCTGAACGATTGCCTTACTTATTGGATCTGATGGGTGTGTGTGTGCAAACGGGGATGACAATCGAAGCTGCAATGGGGTATTTAGCCAAAGAAATGGTCGGATTTGACCGTGATATTGCACATATGCTCAATAAAACTAATGAACGAGCCAAGATTGTCGGGTTAGAGCAATCATTAGAAGAATTGTATGTGCGAGTACCAACAGCAGAGATACGCAGTTTTGTTATGACACTAAACCAAAGTCTCCAATATGGTTCTTCTATCTATACCGTGTTGACGACATTGGCGATCGATATTCGTGAAATACAGATGCTATCTCTAGAAGAAAAGATAGGTAAATTGTCGGCAAAAATGTCGATTCCACTAATTCTATTAATTATGTTGCCGATTGTTATTTTGATTACCGCACCTGGCATTATGCGATTGATGGCCGGCTAAGGAGTGAGACATGAGTAGAGGATGGATTATTTCTTTGTTGATGATTTTTTTCTTACAGGGGTGTATGGCAACTCCGGACTCAATAGAGAAACAAGCCAACTTGGCCAGCTTTTCAGCGAAAGAGTCTGTGTTAGAGAAAACGGGCGATCAGGGAAAGCTGATTAGCTATTACAAAGAGCATTTAAAGCAGGATGAGGATGAAAGAGTGCGGTTAAAGTTAGTTGAAGCCTATCTTGATGCTCAGGATTTAGATTCGGCTGATTTTTACTTTAATACCTTATCAAATAACTCTCAGTTTTCACCTGACGGACTATACTTAAAAGCACAAATCGAATTCGCCAAAGGCAATATGGAAGCGACCATTGCTGCTGGCTTAGAAGCGTTAGAAGCTAGGGATAATTACCCAGAAGTGGAAAATCTTTTGGGGATGGCGTATGCATCGCAGCGAGATATTAATAATGCATGGCGATATTTTTACTTAGCGCGAAAACACTTTTTCGATGATGTAACCATTAAAAATAATCTCGCCGTTATTGACCTCCTGCTCGAAGACTATGGATTGGCGATTTCACGATTGGAGCCTATATATCAATCGGGAAATTATGACGCGAAGATCGTATCAAATCTTGCCTTAGCTTATGCAAAATCAGGTAAGTACGACCAATTTAAAGCGTTATATTCCACTCGTTATACCAACCAAGAGATTGAAGACCTTTTCATTGGGCTTCGTTTGGTATCCATGGCAAGTACCGAAGAACTTCTCGCCTCCTCAACGCCTTCCTCTCTGAATAAAGGCGCGATGCACTAGGAGGCAGTAATGAAAAAAAAACAGAAAGGTGTCGTCACCATTGAGTTTGCCTTAGGCTTCTTCGCTTTTTGGCTAATGGTTGCTGCATGGGCTGAATTGAGTTTTATGTCTTATATTTCTGCGGTCAACGATCTTGCGATAGCCGAAGCTTCTCGCTCAGCGAAGAAAGATACTCAGGATTATATCGATAGCTTTTACGAACAACTCGAGAACAGTGACAGTGTTTGGAGTGGGCTGGTTGATAAAAGTAAGTTCAAAGCTTCGGTTCGCTATGTCGCAGATATGAATGAGTTGCAACTGGTTGATGCCGTCTGCTTGCCAGGTGACGCCTCACAAACGGCTGAATGCGGCGTCGCTGATGATGCTGCTATCGCGATTTATTACATTAGTTACGATTTCGATAGTATTTTTGGTTATTTCATTGACGACACGACAATTTTTGGTCGTGAAGTTATCGTGGTGCAAGAGTATGAAAGAGATAAATTTGAAATCTAAGCAAAGCGGCGTATTTGCGATTGAGTTTGCGTTTGTTGGCGTATTCTTGGGCATTCTTTTTATGTTTGCAGGTGATGCGATTGCTAAGTTATCGATGAAGGGGAAACTCGATCGTCTCTCTTATTCTGCCACTAGCCTAATTAAAGAACGAACTCAGTTATTTGATGAAGACTACTTAACGACCGCGGCCGATGCAAACATGGTTTTTGATGTGTTGAGTGGTTCATTGGACAGAACGACCGCATCGTATCAAGACGGACGCTTTGGCATGGTCATAGAAGAGCAAACCTATGCCGCTGATCAAACGCCTAATCCGTTAGTTACACTACGCAGAGGGCAGCAAAACTGCGAATTAGAACAAACGCTAGGTGACTTGCGAAATAGCCTGTCAGTTGTGACATCTTGGGGGCGAGAAGCAGCTTTATATCGAGTCACGCTGTGTTATTCGACGGATAATTTGGTTGATGGCCTATTAGACAACGGTTTTAACATGGTTTCTTCTAGTTCAGTAGTGATAGGAAGGTAAGGTATGTACACATCACTTTCTAAACAGAGTGGGCATGCGGCAATTCTGTTCACTCTATTGGTTCCGGCATTATTTGGTCTTTTTAGCTTAGCGACAGATGGTGCAAAAATGCTACAAGACAAAGCGCGCTTACAAGATGGTTTAGAGGCCGCAAGCCTCGCGGTTGCCGCGCGCAATGACGATAATGTTGATGATGGTTCCGGGCAAGGGAGCGCAGTGAATCAAGCGATTGCCAATGCTTATATCGAACAATATATGACCAATATGGATGAGGTTGATAGTTTAAGTATCCAAAAGCTCAGTTGCGATCAAATCCCCGATTGTGTATCAGGCTTGGCGGTTGGTGAGCCGCGTTTTTTTGAATACCGAGTCACCGCGACCACCGCACACACAGGCTTTTTCTCCGGTAATCTTGACAGTTTTGATGGCACTTATGATGTATCTGGACAGTCTAATGCGCGCAAATATCAAAACAGTGCGGTTGACGTTGTTTTCGTCTCAGATTTTTCTGGGTCAATGGGAAATGGTTGGTCTGGAGGTTCTCAAGCCAAATATCTTGATTTGATTGATGTGATTGAATCGGTGACTGATGAACTTCAAAAGTTCAATGACTTAGTTAACGCGGATGATAATACGGTCGCATTCGTTGGGTTTAATAATTACGTTAAATTAGTAAATGGCGATGGCGCAGGAACGACGTGTTTCGTCGATCAGCTCGAGTACAGAAATAATGGTAATTTGGCTTATCGAAAAACGGTAAATCGAGTGTTTATTGAGAAGCAGGGATGTGTAAATTCAGGAACATATAACGCCGTTATAGAGGATATTTTACCTACAGCTAGTTTTACCCCATTCAATACCAAAATCGCTACATTTACTCCAAGTGGTTATACCTCTTCGGCACAGGGATTGATCCGTGGTGCCCAGTTGGCCAATTTAGGGACTAATCCGCGTCGTTTAATTGTTATTTTGTCCGATGGTAATGATGTTGGTTCAACTAATGGCGTGACGCACAAAACCATTTCATCAACCTTATATGGTGGAACATATCAAATGTGTGACGAAATTCGAGAACATCTTGATGGCCTCACCGCGAGCAATGGTGACCCAGTTTCATCGCGTATCGCTGTGATTGGTTTTGATTACAACGTTTCTGGTAATACAGGGCTACAAAACTGTGCGGGTGTTGAAAATGTTTTTAAAGCGGAAAACAAAGATGAAATTTTAAATAAAATTTTGGAGCTGATTAGTGAAGAAATTGGTCATCTAAAATAACAGCTGATCTTTGAATTAGCAGATTAATAATAAAGGAGAGGTCACATGCAACGAGCGATGTTATGCACCATTATGACACTTTTATGTAGTCCAATTTCTCTTGCGGTGGCTGCGGAAGGTCAGGAAATCATTCGTTATTGCGCTAAACCCGATCTAAATGAACAACAAGACATTCGTTTTGGACCGGCAAAAGAAGTCTTGTTAGTTCAAGGGCCTTTTATGCAATTGGAACGTGGTAGCGATTACCAATTAACTGAGCAGATGATCATCCAAGAGTTATTGAAAGCCGGGATTGATCCTGATTGCGCAGAGTATTTGATGTCGAAAAGTAATATTGAGTCATACAATTCTGGTGAGCTAGTTGCGCGTGTCTATTTTGCCTTTGATAAGTCGATGCTCACACAAGAATCAAAGTATGTACTTGATACGATAGTAAAAAAAATGGGCGCGAGCGAACAAGATCTTATTCTTGAGGGACACACGGACAACGTCGGTAGCCATGAGTATAATTTTGCTTTGGGTATGCGCCGTGCAGACAGTGTCAATGACTACCTTATTGCAAAGCAGATGAAAAAGGAGTCACTAGCAACCGTCTCCAAGGGGGAGGTCGTTCCGATCAAAACGAATTCAACCGCTGAAGGGCGCAAAGCTAATCGTCGCGTTGATATTGTGGCTGGAAAATAGAGTTAGCTGGATCAGAAAGCAAAAGCGCTGAATGTCATCACATTCAGCGCTTTTTATTGTCCATCGTTCTAGAGTTTATTGTCGTTATGGGACAAAGCTGGTGGCAAAACCCGCTACGATAAAGGCAATAACCATCCAGATAATTGGCAGTTTCAACTGTTTTAGCAGGAAGAAACCGACCAGTATCAATGCGACATCTAATGGAGCATTGACCGCACTGGTAAATACGGGTTGATAGAGAGCTGAAACCAGTAAGCCTACCACGGCCGCATTGACACCGCTGACTGCGCCAGCCACTTGTGGCTTTTGCGCCAATGATTGCCAGTTTTTCAATACCCCCAGCAGCAATAAGAAGCCCGGAAGAAAAACCGCAACGGTTGCCACTAGAGCACCGACAATTGGCGCATTAGGTTGTAGCTCATACCCAATGTAAGTGGCAAAGGTAAACATTGGCCCAGGCACGGCTTGTGCGGCAGCATAGCCAGTTAAAAAGGCATCTTGGCTGAGTTGGTCGCCGACAATATTTTGCAGTAGTGGCAGGACGACATGACCGCCACCAAAGACTAAGCTACCCGCTTGGAAGAAGTCATTAAATAGGCCAAGGGTTGGTGCTAAGTGTGTGAACAGTGGCAACCCGAGTAGCAGCACAACAAAAAGCGCTAAAGGCGCAATGCTCGGTTTAAAGGGGCGTGGTTCGCAAGGCGTTTCACCTTTAAGGTATTTTGTGCCAATCAGTGCCGCAAGCACCAAGACAATCATTTGTGTGGCGATGCTTGGCATGATGAGTAGTGCAATGGCTGTCATCAAGCATAAACTCACGGACAGTGTGCCTTTGCAAAAATTCTTATACATCCCCCAGGTTGCATCGGCAACGACCACCACAGCCAGTAATTTTAGGCCATGTACGATGCTTTGAAAGGCAGTCGTTTCGGTAACTTGGCTTGAGACGACTGCCAGCAATACCATGATCAATACCGATGGAAGGGTAAAGCCAATAAATGCCGCACAAGCGCCTAATAGTCCACCCCGCTTGTAGCCGATAGCAAAGCCAACTTGGCTTGAACCAGGGCCTGGTAGGAATTGGCTGAGCGCCACTATTTGCGCGTACTCACTGTCATCGAGCCAGTTAAGTTTTTCGACGAAGGTTTGGCGAAAGTAGCCAATATGGGCCGCAGGGCCGCCGAAGCTGATCCAGCCAAGCCAGAAAAAGGTTTTAAATATGGAGAGCATCAGTGCTTATCCTATTAATCAAGACTGCCTCTACTTTAAAAAAAACGCTATGATGATTCAAATTGATAGTTTTAATTTTATGTATGAATGAAATGGGATAGTGTGATGGCGTTATTAGATGATATTGCATGGCGAAATATTGACTTAAATCTATTGGTGACTTTTTCCTATCTCTATCGTTACCGTAGTGTCAGTGTTGCGGCGAAAAAGAGTTTTGTTAGTCAGTCAGCGATGAGCCATAGTTTGTCGCGATTGCGAGTGTTGTTGGATGACCCATTGTTTGTTCGTAAAGGGCATAAAATGGAACCAACGGATCATGCTCACCATATTGCGCCGACTCTGCATCAACTGCTCAACAGTATTGCGAAAGATTTGTTGACGAAATCAGCCTTTGATCCCTTCAAATATTCAGGGGTGTGCCGGATTGGTTTAACGGACTATGCGGAGTTTATTTTTGCCCCAGCGCTGTACGATGAGATCCTAACTAATGCACCTGATGCACAAATCAGTTTTATCAACGTTAATCGCAGTAATTACGTTGCTCTGGTTGAGCAAGAAAAGCTGGATATCGTGATTGGCAGTATGCCAGTGTTGGATGATGACTTTGAGAGCCATTATTTATACACCGAGAAACATGTTTGCTTAGCCGATAAACAAGCTCTGAATTTAAGTGGTGAGTTGACTCTAGAAGCTTTTGCTCAGATAGAGCAGGCATTGGTCAGCCCTGATGGGAGTTTATCAACCCAAGTGGATAAGAAGTTAGCTGAGCATGGCTTGTCTCGTCGAGTGACCGTAGCATCTCGTAACTTTCTCACAATCCGTAGCTTGCTTAAAAAGCGTCGATTGATCGCGATTGTGCCGGAAAAAATGGCTAATGCTGAGGGATTTGATGATCAGCTGACTACGTTCCATCCGCCTGTTGCGGTGGCGGATTTTGATATTGCGATGCTATGGCATAGCAGTCGCAGCAGTGAAGATAAAAACATTTGGCTACGAACTTTGGTTGAACGAGTGGTTTCGCCTAAGTCTGCTTCTAAGTGAGCAAGTGGTGCTTTAGGTACGAGAGCATTGAATGTCGTGCTAGATATCTAACACGACATCATGGAGAACGCTTAAGCTTTCTTTAAGGCGCGCTGAATTTTTATGGAAGCATAGGCAATAATGCAATAAGCAAGCAATTCACTGCCTTCTTCCACTATTGTTTTAACGTCTCGTACATAGTGGGCACTCATTACGCCTTTCCAGAAATCGCCCATCCCCATTAGACGTGAATAAACCAATAAAAGTATTAAGCCTAGAACCAGTAGGTTAGCGTACGAAGTATCCAAGATAACGGCTAGCTGAGTAATGGTTTGCTTGCCATTTCGTGCCGCATAAATCAGTGCTGAAATTGTGGTAAAAAGCGCAGGGTAAACCCAAAAACCATGAGAAATATGATCGAGCCAACCATCGTTTTCGCGAATAAACATCACTAAGAAAAATGCGCCAATTAACACTGCAGCATGCTTTAGCGTTGGGCGTTGTTTGGCGATGAAAAAGAATGAGGCACTTGAAATCGCCAGCATAACGAGTTCGAGCATTTCAGTTACAGAGGCTTCACCAACTTTATTGCCTAAAATGACATAGTCCATGCGCAGCGCTACGTTAACCAGTAGACAAATAGCGACAGCAATTAAGGCATTTTGAAAGCGTTTTAAAATGATTTTCGAACTTGATTTATCCAGAGCAAACTCCTCTATAAGAGTTGTGTCACTGGTATGAGTATAGATGTCAGTTTTCATAATGATAAAAATGGGGGAATGAGAATTCGGCTTAAAGGATAGGGTTTGGCGCACTTCTTTTGTCAGAGAAATGTAAGGAAACGAACGCTGTACAATTGATGTGCATAATAATCAATCACTTAATTATTTATGATATTTTGTCATTATTAAATGACAAATGCATCAATTAATAAGTGGCTTGTATCATAGGGTGAGAAAGATTCACTGTGATGATAGGTTGCTATGTCAATTGATAGCGAGTCCACACTTTACTGCGCCAGCGCTGAGCCATAATCAGCCCTCTAAACCATTCATCAAGTGCAATCGCCATCCATGCGCCGATAACGCCGTATCCCCAGTGTACGCCAAGTAGATAGCTAAACAGTACGCCAAGTCCCCACATGCTAAAAATGCCCATTTGCACCGGAAACTTAATATCACCGGCGGCTTTAAGTGCTGAGATGAAAATTAGGTTAAATACGCGCCCGGATTCGAGCAAGATAGAGCCCGCGATCAGAGTGGCCGTAAGTGCCGCAATTTCGGCTTGGTCGGTAAACCATGCAATGATGATGTCACTGCAAAAGTAAGTCGTGATGGTGACAATATTTGTCACGATAAAGCCGACCAAAAAGTACTTTTGTACGCGAATGAGAATGCTGTCAATTAGCCCTCGGCCAATAAAGTAACCCGCTTGAATTTGGCTTGCTTGGCCTAAAGCAAGCGCAAAAGCAAATGAAATACGAGCTATGTTTTGTGCATAGGTAAATGCCGCTAAGGATGCCGTACCCATTTGAACAACAAAGTAAATGATGGTGATTTGCGCCAAGTTGTAGGCAAGCACTTCGCCCGCATTCATTGAGCCAATCCGTACAATCCGACGGTAAATGTCTCGTGGAATGGCGCGCCATTGAGCAAAAGGCAATTCAATATCAGAATTTCGCACCTTATAACAAAGCATGACGGTACTTAGTATTTGAGCAAAAACGGTCGAGATTGCCACGCCTTGTACGCCGTAGACCGGTAAACCGAAAGGTTGGTAAAGCGCGATATAGTTACCAACAATATTAATGACACCCGCAATTAAGTTAACCACCATCGGTGAGCGAGAGTAGCCATGACTGCGCAAGATTGTGGTGAGAACGATACCCATAGTGACATTAAAAGTCATCGCGCCACTGATCAGTAAATATTCTTGCGCGTAATGCTCTACTTGAGCCTCTAATCCATAGTAAGGCAATAGAGAGTAGGCTGCGCAGACGGCGAAAAGGCTGAGAAAAATGCCGACAAAAGCAGACATAATGACACTGGCAACCCCGACGTATGCGGAATCTTGTTGACGATTAGATCCATTGTATTGCGCGATTAAAATACCCGTGCCACTACTGACCATAGAGGAAATGATGATCAGAAAGAAAGAGATCTGTGCAATTACCCCAACCGCTGACACCGCTTTATCTGAATAGCCGCTAAGCATAAATACATCGCTGGTATTGAGTGCGGTGCGAAGCATGATTTCGATAAACAACGGCCACGTAAGGGCGATGATGCTCATGCGTTTATCGATGGTGTTGGGCGCAGATGACATTGGGGTGCTCGATCAGTCGGAAGTTAGCCACAATAAATGGCGGGCTATTATATCGGCGACTTTTTGAACGTATAATGCACTTTATCACTCAATGAGAAAGTGCTAATTAGTGTTAGAACTAACAATAGAGATTAACGGTGAGCTAATAGGCGATCGATTTTTTGCATCACTTCCTGGGTTACGCCCGCAAGGTTGCCATATTTTGGATCGTGACGATCATCTTCGCGTGGATGATGCCAGCCAATGGTATGTTCAATAAATTGCTCGGCGAAGCTTTCTGAGATCTCTAAACAACCGGCTAAAACGGTATCAACATAGGTTTGCATTATAGGGCTGATAATACAGGGCGGAATAGCTTGTTCTGTAATGTAGATCCAGACGTTATCGCGCTCACTGAGTTCGAGTGCACTTACCAATGCGCTAGGATGTAATTTGATCCTCTTATAGCCACGTTCACGGTGGTCAAACTCACTCAATTGTCCACTATCGAGTTGCAGTAAGACGCCGTTCACCATGCCTTCTCCTTTGGTGACAACCAAGGGGGCGAGTAAATAACTCTCATCAACTTTTCCCCAGTAGCGACATAAACCATGAGCAATCGCCGGTGTGGCAGTGGATGTTTGGCCGGTCAGTTGACGTGACGCTGAGTTCATTAAGCTGCCATAACCAAAAATATAATCACTCATATTACTTCCATTTGATAAAGAGACATTTGCTCAAGAGATAAGTTAAATCATAGCGAGAATGAGCACCGCCCAAAAGTGCAATCTGTTTGATGTTATCGCTACTCGTTATAAGTCACTTTGACTTCTTGTTGTGTTATGGACTTACTTTTGTAAGTGTCATAATGACTTCTATTATAAAGTTATTTATTTAAGTGGCTGATAAATAAGTAAATGAAAAGTGGTATAAAAGATGCAAATCAAACAGTGCAATTGTAAAGAGTTACTGTTTTCGGAGTTCCATTTTGCTCAATATTACTGATAAGCGGGTTGAAGATAAAATCCCTGCTGTGTTACGCCTCGGTTTTCGTCCCTTTTTTCTGTTGGGAAGCGTTTATGCACTGATCGCCATTCCTCTTTGGGTATGGATGTTTCGTACCGGTCAACCATCAGCTCTGCAAGTTCCCGCGTTATGGTGGCATGTGCACGAGATGCTGTTTGGTTTTGCTATGGCCATTGTGGTCGGCTTTGTTTTGACGGCGGTGCAAAACTGGACGGGGGTTAATGGAACCAAAAGTTATCGTCTTTTAGTCATTGTGGCGCTGTGGTTGACACCTCGCTTGCTACTCTGGACACCTACGCCACTTTGGCTAATCTCGATAATTGATGCGCTCTTTCTTGCTTTTGCCGCGTATGAAGTGGCGTGGCGAGTCTTCCAAGCTAAAGGTTGGCGCAATCTGTTTTTTGTACCGTTATTTATCTTGGCTATCGTCGCTAACTTCGCCAGTTATGCCTGTGTGAAAGGAATGCCACCGTTTTCAGCATCGGCAGTTTGGCAAGCGATGCTTTGGTGGTTCACCCTATTACTGGCGGTTATGGGCGGACGGGTTATTCCTTTCTTTACTGCACGTCGTTTTAATTTTGACAAGCCACAACCTTTACTATGGCTTGAGTGGCTGGGCAACCTTCCATTACTGGCTTTATTTGTGTTGAGCTTCTTTCCATTAACCTTTGCTGAACTCAGCCAGCCGTTGATGGTGATTGCGGGGGTTGCTCAGTTGATCAAAGTACTGCGTTGGAAGCCGTGGCGAACGCTGAAAGAACCTTTGGTTTGGTCGCTGCATTTGGCTTATTTGTGTATTCCGTTGAGCTTGCTGGCGCGCAGTTTATGGCAGAATGCCTTTGCCCAACATAATATGATTCATTTGTTTGCAATTGGTGCATTGGCTGGGCTTATCTTAGCCATGGTCACTCGTGTCACCATGGGTCACACGGGACGCGCAATTTATCAAGGGCCGAAAATGGCATGGGCATTTGCTTTGCTGTTTATTGCTGCCTTGGTACGCAGTTTTGGTGTGGCATTGTTGCCTGCGCAAATGCTGGTGATGATTGATGTCAGTGCGACTTTGTGGGCGATCGCTTTTACTTTGTTTATCGTCAAGTTTGGTTTCATGCTGGTGACGCCACGTGTTGATGGTCATCCGGGCTGATTCATTACTCAAACCATCTTACGATAGAAGAGAAAAGGCTTAGCGAGTGCTAAGCCTTTTTTGATTAGATGACGTTCTCATTAAAATCTTTTTGGAAATAGAGCACTTTTTGCAAGTAGCGACGCGCTTCTGCTTTTGGGTGTTTGGTGGTCAGCGTGTCGTAGACTTGTTTTGGCGATGAGTTATTCAACTTCACCATCGCTCGCTTACGGTCGCTGCTATCAAAGGCTGAGAGCACACCACCAGTGCCGCCGTTATAAGCGGAAATCATACTAAAGTGCATCGAAGTTGGGTGTTTGACATCACGTAGGTAGCGGTTTTTTAGAATATAGAAATAGGCCGCACCAGTATCAATATTATTGGCGGGATCAAACAAGTATTCCTTGGTTGGAATGCCCGGTTTTTTCTTCACTAAATTAAATACGTCAGCACCGGCCGTTTTCGGGATCACTTGCATGAGGCCATACGCGCCAGCATGACTGACCGCATAAGGGTTAAAGCTACTTTCAGTTTTGATGATTGAATAGATCAAATCTTCAGGAATATCATAGCGATTTGATGCTTCGCGAATAAGACCGGCATATTGATATTCACGCTGCTCTAAATGATCTTTCACCATGGTGATTTCAACGTAGTAAGCATTACCACGCTTGATTGGTTTACTTTGTAACTTGTTCGCCATCAAATAGTCCGCATAGCGGTTAGCGCGCCATTCCCATTCGATCGGTTTACCTTCGTGATCGACTACTTGTCCAAGTAAGAAAGGTTTGCCGCGTAGAATGGCTTCTTTATCGCTAAATAGTTCGGCATGTGCCGGATCAGCAGGCATCAATAGCGTTTGCGTGATCGCTTTTTGCAGTTTTTGCTGTGGTTGGTTTTGTGCAATGGTGGAGACGTAAATCTTACCTTGGTCGAAATCGATATGAGCACGAGTATTGTAGCCATCAAGGTATTTTACGTAGCGATGCTTTCCGGCCTCAACAAACTCATCTTCTCCCCAGCGGTCTTTGGCCAGTTTTGCCACATAAGCCAGTAATTGATTGATATTTTGCTGTTGATTAGCACCAGGTTGATAAATTGGTGGATAGACTGATGGCGGCGCTTCACAGGCACAATTTTGTGGCTCGTCGGGCGTAAAAGAACAGCCGGTTAATAATACGAGCGATAGATAAACGATTTTTTTCATTAGAATAATTAAGCTTCGAACACTGCAGGGCGAGTTTGATAATAAGGAGCGGAGCTTAATAGCTACAATTGAATATTTCTATGGTAATAATAAAAAATCCCCGCAATTAATTGCAGGGATTGATGATTTCAGTGTTTGAGCAACGTAATTAGTTGTTCTTATGCAGCTCAGCGTTGAGCTCAACCGCACTCTTGTTTGCCAAACACTCGATTTGACCCGTTACAGAGTTGCGGCGGAATAGCAGATCAGAAACACCAGCAAGATCACGTGCTTTGGCCATTTCCACTTCTTTACCTGCAGAATCTAGCATACGTACTTTCGAGCCTGCGGTTACGTACAGGCCAGATTCGATAGTACAACGGTCACCCATAGGGAAGCCTAGGCCAGCGTTCGCGCCAAGTAGTGAGTTTTCACCGATAGAAACCACTACTTTGCCACCGCCAGATAGCGTACCCATGATCGATGCGCCGCCGCCGATGTCAGAGCCGTTACCAACCACAACACCCGCAGAAATACGACCTTCCACCATGCTCACGCCAGTGGTACCGGCATTGAAGTTGATAAAGCCTTCGTGCATGACAGTGGTGCCTTCACCCACGTGTGCACCCAGACGTACGCGAGAAGTATCTGCAATACGAACGCCAGTTGGTACCACGTAATCCACCATTTTAGGGAATTTGTCGACACAATCGACGCTTAGCGCGCGACCAGCAAGGCGAGCTTCAATTTGACGCTCAGCCAATTCAGGAAGATCGATAGGGCCTTCGTTAGTCCATGCGATGTTGTGCAGTAGACCAAAGATACCATCGAGTACCGTGCCGTGCGGTTTCACTAGACGGTTAGAGATCAGTTGCAGTTTCAGGAAGCCTTCAGCAACAGATTGAGGCTGTTCATCTGTTGCCAACACAACCAGTACAAGTGGTTGTGCAGATTCAGCGGCTTTCGCGGCGAAAGATGCATTCGCAGCGTCGCCATGAGCGGTAAAGGCCGCAGCAAGTTCTGCACTTTGTGCTGCAGAGATTTCGATAGCTTGGTTGCCTTGCTCATAACCTGCGATGGCTGCTAGTGCGTTAACCAGTGCATCATTTGGGTTAAGTAGAGGGTGTGGAAAAAACGCTTCGATGATTTTACCGTCACGGTTTTTTGTCGCGCTACCAAAGGCAACTGAAAAGAAAGCCATAGTTAATCTCCATGTGTTGAGTCTTTTTATCTCGCCGATTCAATGGCAAGAGATTGAAATAGTGTTATAGCAATAATGTTGTAGCCATAATAAAGAGACTCTTGAGCAGTGGAAAGAGGATTGGTACAGAAAGTCTATCAACGGATATGCTTTGTCTTTTTAGCGACACTTTCGTCTGATTGGAAAGAAAGAGAAGCTAAAAGCAGAATTGAGAAAAGAGAGAAAGAATCGAGAGACGAGAAGGAGAAGAGAGAGGCGAGAAAGAGAATAGAGAAAAAGAATTGAGAGACGATAAGTAGAAAAAAGAAGAGAAGCGAAAAGCAGAAGCAAAAGCAGAAGCAGAAGCAGAAGCAAAAGCAGAAGCGAGAAAGAGTTGGGAAGGGCGAGAGAAGGTAAATGAAAAGATAACCTCGAAGATAGAGGCGTGGAGAATGATACAGTATAGAGCAGCGAAAGGCTGCTCTACTTTTTAGGAGTTAGTCGTAGACTAAGCGGCTTGCAGTTTTAATTCGCTTACTGCGACAGCAAGAGCGACAGTGGCTCCGACCATTGGGTTATTACCCATACCGATGAAGCCCATCATAGCGACGTGCGCTGGTACAGAAGAGCTACCCGCAAATTGCGCATCTGCGTGCATGCGGCCCATGGTATCTGTCATACCATAAGAGGCAGGGCCTGCTGCAACGTTATCTGGGTGTAAAGTGCGACCTGTACCGCCACCGGATGCGACCGAGAAATAGGCTAATCCCTCACGGTTACGCTCTGTTTTGTAGATACCGGCAACGGGGTGTTGGAAGCGCGTTGGGTTGGTCGAGTTACCAGTAATGCTAACGTCGACTTGCTCTTTGTGCATGATGGCAACACCTTCACGTACATCATCAGCCCCGTAGCATAAGATCTCGCCACGCGGGCCTTGAGAAAAACGACGACGTTCAACTTCGTGTAATTGACCTGTTTGATAATCAAACTGGGTTCGAATATAAGTAAAACCATTAATGCGCGAGATAAGGTAAGCGGCATCTTTACCTAAACCATTTAGAATCACTTTCAATGGCGATTGACGAGATTTATTGACGTTTAGAGCGATTTTTATCGCCCCTTCTGCCGCGGCAAAAGATTCATGACCAGCAAGAAAAGCAAAACAGCCGCTTTCTTCATTGAGTAAACGTGCGGCGAGTGCGCCATGACCAATTCCGACTTGGCGCTGTTCTGCAACGCTGCCAGCCTTAGTAAATGCCTGTAAGCCTTCACCAATGATATTTGCCGCTTGTTCTGCATTTTTTGCTTGGCGGTAAATTGCGAGAGCAGTACCTAAAGCATAGGCGTCTGCCGCACTTTCAAAAGCGATAGGTTGGGTATCAAGCACGAGAGCTTTGGCATCAATGCCATGCTCACGACAATATTGATGAGCTTGCTCAATCGAAGTCAAATTCATTTCACTTAGTACACGATGGACTGATGGGGTTAGTTGGATAGTCATAATCTTGTTCCTCTATGTAAGGCAAAGTTAACGTAAGTCAAAGTTAACTGGGCAATTATTGCTGACGTGGATTGATGGTTTTGATGGCTTCATCAAAACGACCATAGGTCCCACTTGCGGCTTTTGCGGCTTCTTCGGCCGGAATGCCTTCACTGATTGCTTTCATCATTTTGCCGAGGTTGAGATATTGATAGCCGATGACCTCACTGTTTTCATCTAATGCAAGGTGAGTGACATAACCCTCTGCCAACTCCATATAGCGCACACCTTTGGCCATGGTGGCGTAGCTTGTACCTACTTGGCTGCGTTGAGTTTGACCAAGGTCTTCTAATGCCGCACCAATTTCTAAGCCACCTTCCGAAAAGGCAGATTGGGTACGACCGTAAACAAACTGGAGGAAAATTTCGCGCATGGCGACGTTGATAGCATCGCAGACTAAGTCAGTATTGAGGGCCTCAAGAATGGTTTTCCCGGTCAGGATTTCAGCCGCCATCGCCGCTGACTGTGTCATACCTGAACAGCCAATCGTTTCAATTAATGCTTCCTCGATGATGCCATTTTTAACATTCAAAGTGAGCTTTGCCGCGCCTTGTTGTGGCGCGCAAGCACCAACACCATGACTGAGGCCTGAAATTGCAATGACATCTTTAGGGCTGATCATTGTGCCTTCAACTGGAATCGGTGCTGAAGGATGCAGATCGCCCCGTTGAATTGGACACATGGATTGAACTTCGTGTGAATATTGCATGATGTTTTCCCAGTATGACATCCAACAAGCAACTGATACGACAGCAAAGCGTTTGTCGCTCAGCAATAGCAGCGCGGATATCTATTAAATTCGATTGAGAAAACAGGTGGGGTTGGAGAAAGAGTTAGCATGCTCACTACAGAACTCATATGGCGCATCTCGAATAGACACCATATCCAACAGGCAGACCTGTTTTCGTTTCTGTAGGAGTCATCAGCATCGTGCGGTTTTGACCGAAAGGCCACGGTGGAACCCCATCACCGTGTAGGCATCATAGTCCTAACTCGCGCAATGTCACAACCGCTTTTTTAGATCGAGTTACGCTATAAAAAGTAATGGTTATATGAAATTGACTATATAGATATGACTGATACAAAAAAGCCCGAAGCGATGCTTCGGGCTTTTTATTAAGACTTTACTATTACTGATTGGCGCTGCGCTTTTTCGCGCTTATGCTTTATTTGTCCAACCGATTACCCGTTGAGCGGGGGTAATAGCGAGTTAACGGTTTAACTCGTTTTGCGTCTCAGGCTAAATTATTTAGCTAGGTCAGCAGAGTGCTCAGATAGGAACGCTGCTACACCTTTAGGTGATGCGTCCATACCTGCTTTACCTTCTTCCCATTGTGCAGGACATACTTCACCGTGCTTCTGGTGGAAGTTTAGTGCGTCAACCATGCGTAGCATTTCGTCGATGTTACGGCCTAGTGGTAGGTCGTTCACAACTTGGTGACGTACAAGACCGTCTTCGTCGATTAGGAAAGAACCACGGAAAGCAACGCCAGCTTCTGGGTGCTCTACGTCGTATGCTTTACAGATTTCGTGTTTCACATCAGCAACTAGAGGGTATTTAACTTGGCCGATACCGCCGTCAGCGATAGCAGTGTTACGCCATGCGTTGTGAGAGAACTGAGAATCGATAGATACGCCGATTACTTCAACACCTTTAGCTTGGAAATCAGCTAGGCGGTTATCAAAAGCGATTAGCTCAGATGGGCAAACGAAAGTGAAATCTAGTGGGTAGAAGAAAACAACCGCTTTCTTACCTTTAGTGAATTCTGCAAAGTTGAAGTTATCAACGATCTCACCGTTACCTAGAACAGCTGCTGCAGTAAAGTCAGGGGCTTGACGACCTACTAGTACCATTTTTTTGCTCCTAAAAATTTTGGTATGTTCCAAACCAGATTATTGATTTTGGTTTGGTCCTTGTTTGTACGGGACAAACTATAGTACAGATTGTACTATTGAAAAAAGTGAATTAAATAGATTAAGTTAATCGAAAAAAGCGATAAAACCTTGATTCATTAACTCAGTCACTAGAAAGGTAGCTGTTAGCGATAGAATTATGAATAAATGGCCTAGTCTCAAGCAATTGCACTATCTCGTTACTCTCCATGAAACGCGCCACTTTAGTGATGCGGCGGAAAAATGTTTCGTCAGCCAGTCAACATTAAGTAAAGGTATTCAAAATCTTGAAGAGTTAATTGGTTGCCCTTTATACGAAAAGAAAGACAAAAAAAGCCCATTGGTTTTTACCCAAGCTGGGGAGCTAGTGGTACAGCAAGGTCGTGATTTACTGGCGAAAGGGCAAGATTTGATTGAGCTAGGTCGCGTATGCCAAGGGGGGGAGATGGAAGGGCAATTGCGTGTTGGTTGTATTCCTACTATTGCGCCTTTCTTACTGTGTAATCTCGTGCAGGAAGTTAACCAGCGTTTTCCTCGCCTCAATATGCTGTTACGTGAAGACACCACCACTAACTTATTGGCAGCGTTACGCCATGGCGATTTGGATGTATTGATCTTAGCACTACCGGTTGATATTGATGGAATGCATAGCCGTATTGTCGGCAGTGATCCGTTTCGCATGATCATTAGTCGTAATCAAGCTGATACCATCAAGGTGCCGATTCATTATGACGACTTACCCAATGAATTTGTGTTTTTGTTGGAGCGTGAACACTGTTTGACAGAGCATGCTGTTTCCGCTTGCCAACTCACCGCCAAAGAGAAGATAAATCCATTTTCTGCCACCAGTTTACATACCTTAGTACAGATGGTGGCTAACGGACTGGGCACGACCTTTATCCCCCAAATGGCGATTGATCATGGTCTGATCGAGAATCAAAACTTGCTGGTGGTTGATCCTCCTGGCCAACAAGCTCATCGTCATATTGGCTTAGTTTGGCGACCAAGTTCCTCTCGCGTTAGCACTTTTAATCAATTAGCAGATGTTGTTTCAGAGCTACTATAGCGGTTGGTATTAGCCGAAAACCGCATTAATGACTATATGAACGCGCTGACAATGGCGCGTTTTTTAGTTTTTAATTCTGTTGGTGTGATTTGACTTGTAAAATTTTACAGATAATTATTTTTGAAGCTTTCATTAAATAGTGAAATTACACATTGTTAATTTTACAAAGCCCACAGGGCTTACCGTTTGAACTCCAGTCGTTACTGTGAATCAACCTATTGTTTATCAAAAACAAAAGTATCCTTTTTTATATTCAAACGTCCGTTTGAATTTACTTCACATCGTCTTTTTTACTGTAAATTAATTACGTAACTACATACATCTCATGGTCATGATTCAATGAGTTAAAGCCAACCGAATAAAACTTCAAACTTCATTTTTGGGGTTTTGCTTACCCTAGTGGTGATGTAAGTTAAATAAAGGTTTTATAAGACCTATGTCTAGATTGTTATCGAGCAAAAATTAGTGGAAAGTAATTTCGAACAGCACGATAAAGGCATTGTCGACATCGGAAGTGAAGAATAAAAAATGTAGTCTGATAATTACAAATGAAAGTTGGGTTATGAACCTTACTCTCAAGATTTAAAGGAAGAAATCATGCTTGCTCAAACGCCTGAACAGACAAAATCCGTATTGGAAGCCCAAGAGTTTTTATCATTACTCTCCACAACGGGTGAGGTTAACTCGCAGCATCAAGCGATCTATCCTCAAGAAGCGCAAACCTTTCTTGCTTTGCTGTGTCATCAGTTTGCTGGTCGAATTGACCACTTACTTTCTGCCAGAGAGCAGCAACAAGCGCGGATCGATAGTGGTGAACTACCGGATTTTTTATCCGAGACACAAGATATTCGCGAGGGAAGCTGGAAGATCCTCGGTATTCCGGCTGACTTGCAAGATCGTCGAGTTGAAATCACGGGTCCCACGGATCGAAAAATGGTGATTAACGCCCTTAATGCCAATGTGAAGGTGTTTATGGCGGACTTTGAAGATTCAATGTCGCCAGCGTGGAGCAAGGTATTGGATGGTCAAGTGAATCTGCGTGATGCCAACTTAGGTGCCATTAGTTACACCAATCAAAGTAACGGCAAGCAGTATGATTTAAACCCCGATCCTGCCGTGTTGATTTGCCGCGTGCGAGGCTTACACCTAAAAGAAAAGCACGTAACTTTTAATGACAAAATTATTCCGGGAGCCTTGTTTGATTTTGCTCTTTACTTCTACAACAACTATCAGACCTTATTGAAAAAAGGCAGTGGTCCTTACTTCTATTTACCAAAGCTGCAATCGCACCATGAAGCGAAGTGGTGGAGTGATGTGTTTCATTTCACCGAAGCGTATTTTGGCCTGCACACTGGCACGATTAAAGCGACGGTATTAATCGAAACCTTACCCGCCGTATTTGAGATGGATGAGATTCTGTTTTCTCTCAAAGAGCATATCGTTGGCCTTAACTGTGGTCGCTGGGACTATATCTTTAGCTACATTAAAACATTGAAAAATCACCCCGACCGCGTGTTACCCGATCGACAGGTTGTGACAATGGAAAAGCCATTTCTCAACGCTTATTCACGCCTGCTGGTTCGTACTTGTCATAAACGCGGTGCGTTTGCGATGGGGGGCATGGCGGCCTTCATTCCGGCAAAAGATCCGGTGGAGAATCAGCAAGTGCTCGACAAAATTCATAACGATAAATCACTGGAAGCCAACAATGGCCATGATGGGACGTGGGTGGCCCATCCAGGTCTTGCCGATACGGCTATGGACGTATTTAGCAAGGTTCTGGGAGAGCGTCACAACCAATTGGACGTGAGTCGCAGTGACGATGTTCCGATTACGGCTGAGCAGTTACTTGCCCCGTGTGATGGCGAGCGAACAGAGCAGGGGATGCGTCACAACATCCGTGTGGCACTGCAATACATCGAAGCGTGGATCTCGGGCAATGGTTGTGTGCCGATATACGGCCTAATGGAAGATGCCGCGACCGCCGAAATCTCGCGTGCTTCAATTTGGCAGTGGATCCAGCATGGTAAAGAACTCGACAACGGAAAGGTTGTCACCAACGCACTGTTTGAGCAGTACCTCAATGAAGAAATCGAGGTGGTGAAACAAGAAGTGGGTGAAGCGCGTTATCAAGCAGGGCGCTTTACTGAAGCGGCGCAATTGATGGCTAAGCTCACCACCAGTGATGAATTAACCAATTTCTTAACCATTCCCGGTTATGACTATCTTGACTAATTTGTTACGGCGTTAAGCGAAGGCTGCGCCAAATAACGATGAAAAGTAATAAAGAATTTTAGTAGTAGAAACAATCCAATAACGTGAAGGAATACTGGCGGAGCAGGATGTACTGCCGGCAAAGATAATAGCGCACCGCGCACTAAATGAGGGATAGAACATGACATTAACTCGACAGCAACAAATCGAAGCGCTTGAACAAGATTGGGCAAGTAATCCACGCTGGAAACAAGTGAAGCGTCCTTACTCTGCAGAAGAGGTAGTTAATCTACGTGGCTCTATCGTGCCAGCCAATACCATCGCTCAACGCGGTGCAGACAAACTGTGGTCACTGGTTAATGGTGATGCCAAAAAAGGCTATGTGAATTGTTTAGGCGCTCTGACGGGGGGGCAAGCCGTTCAGCAAGCCAAAGCAGGTATTGAAGCGATTTACCTTTCAGGTTGGCAAGTGGCGGCAGATAACAATACGGCTTCGACCATGTATCCTGATCAGTCACTCTATCCAGTAGACTCGGTGCCATCGGTTGTGAAGCGAATTAATAATTCGTTCCGCCGAGCAGACCAAATTCAGTGGACCAATGGTAAAAGCCCAGAAGATGAGGGTGGTTTAGATTACTTCCTGCCAATTGTTGCCGATGCAGAAGCAGGCTTTGGTGGTGTGTTGAATGCATATGAGTTAATGAAGTCAATGATTGAAGCGGGCGCTGCTGGGGTGCACTTTGAAGACCAGTTAGCATCGGTGAAAAAGTGTGGTCACATGGGCGGTAAAGTGCTCGTGCCAACCCAAGAAGCAGTGCAGAAGTTAGTCGCGGCTCGTTTGGCTGCTGATGTGGCGGGAACAACCACACTAGTGATTGCGCGCACTGATGCCAATGCGGCAGATTTGCTGACTTCAGATTGTGATCCGTACGATAAAGACTTTATTGAAGGCGACCGTACCGCAGAAGGTTTCTATCGTGTTCGTGCGGGGATCGATCAAGCCATTTCGCGTGGTTTAGCTTATGCCCCTTACGCGGATCTGATTTGGTGTGAAACAGCAAAACCGTGCCTTGAAGAAGCGCGTAAATTTGCCGAAGCGATTCATGCCGAGTACCCAGACCAACTCTTGGCCTACAACTGTTCGCCATCGTTTAACTGGGAGAAAAACCTCGATTCAGAAACCATTGCTAAGTTCCAACAAGCGCTGTCTGACATGGGTTACAAATATCAATTTATTACGCTGGCAGGTATTCACAATATGTGGTTCAACATGTTTGAACTGGCACACGCTTACGCCCAAGGTGAAGGTATGCGCCACTATGTTGAAAAGGTACAGCGTCCAGAATTCGAAGCAGCAGACAAGGGGTACACCTTTGTGGCACACCAACAAGAGGTGGGCACAGGCTACTTTGATAAGATGACCAACACCATTCAAGGTGGTAACTCATCAGTAACGGCATTAACCGGGTCAACGGAAGAAGATCAGTTTTAAGCCGCATAACCTTAAAGCTTTTGCCTTAAGTCATCCTCCAGATAATGGCTTAAGGCACAGCAACGTTAACAGCCATACTGCTCCATCTAGCCTTCTTTGGAGGGCTATTGGAATAGTTTAATGTTCCTTACAGAACACCCCTATTAACAAATGAAGTAACAACTGAAGCTACAACTTAGGCATAAATTTTTGATGTTCTTTGAGCGGCGCGGGCCGCTCTTTTTTTGCCCGCGAGGCTATTCGCTATTCGTCGACCTCTTCTGGTTCTGCCTCTTCTTGCAATTCCAATAAATTGATCGCAATGCCAACAAAGTCACTGTCGGTAATAATGCCGACCAACTGACCTTTTTCGATCACAGGTAAACAACCCACTTTATGTTTTTGCATATAAAGCGCCGTTTCTTTTAGACCCGCTTTTGGTGTGACGGTCATGACGTTGGTACGCATTACTTCATACAAAGGGGTGCTTAACGTGAAGGATTGATTTTCAGGGATATCTTGCAAGCTTGACTCTTGTGCTGCGAGTAAGTCGCGTTGAGAAATAATGCCAAGTAAACGACGATCGGCATCCACCACAGGGACATGACGAATATCCAACGCTTCCATGATGTGCTTTGCATCCACTAACTGATGAGAGCGTAACAAGGTATGTGGGCTACGAGTCATCATCTCTTCGACTTTTATCATAGTGGCCTCCTTAAAGATTTACGCAGATGATTACCCTAAGGTAATTATTCCTATTGTTACTATAGGAATAAATGGCGGATTTTTTTGGGAGCGGGCGCGGCTTTCACAGTAAAATATCCAGATTAAGAGTAAGGAAATTTGTACAGTATCAAGATGAGTAATCATCAAGTGAATATCAGGGCTAGAATGACAGGGCTTATTGATGATAACGAATGAAAAAACACCCATCAGAAGATGGGTGTTAAATGAAAATAGCAAGAGTGGCACGTTACAGTTTAAAGAATCCCAATAGATCTTTTTGTTGCGCGGCAAGGCGTGACAGCTCTTCACTGGCTTTTTGACTCTCTTGCACGCCAGACACGTTTTGATTGACGATCTCAAAAGTCATGCTGACATTTTGTGAGATATCTTGTGTCACGCTCGATTGTTCTTCGGATGCGGTGGCAACATGAGTGTTCATATCTGAAATTTGGGTCACTGATTCGGCAATCGCAACGAATGAATTCCCCAGCTGAAGGCTGATAGCACGTGAATCTTCAACCAGCGCCATGTTGGTGCCCATAAACTTGTTGGCTTGTTCTGCCTGAGTTTGTAAGCGTGAGATGATCTCTTGTATATCGACGGTCGATTGTTGTGTTTTCGCAGCCAATGATCGCACTTCATCAGCCACAACCGCAAAACCTCGCCCTTGCTCACCGGCGCGAGCGGCTTCAATCGCGGCATTAAGAGCCAGTAGGTTGGTTTGCTCAGAAATCGTATTAATCACTTCCACCACGGTGCCGATTTCAATCGAATAATCACGTAGCTGGTTAACGATCGTTGTCGTCTCTTCAATTGAATGCTCGACTTTGCGCGATACTTCATCGGACGAACGTAATGCTGCTTGTCCGCTCTGTACGTTGTCTGTGGCACCAGAAGCGGCGTGTTCCGCGGATGCTGCATTGTGGCTAACTTCTGCTGAGGTACTGGAGAGTTCGTTGATCGCAGTGGCAATTTGCTCTACTTGGCTAAGCTCTTGCTGCGCATTCACTTCCGTTTGTGTCATTACCGCGGCAAGCTCAACGGAAGCGGAAGAAACACTGTCGGAAATGGTATGGAAACCATCGATGATGCGGCGCAGCTCGGCGCGCATTTCAAGAATATTGGCGTAAATACCGCTCTCTTTGCCCGTGGTTGTGATGTGACTAGAGAGATCGCCTTTAGAAACGTCCAGTACCAATTGACCAATTTCTGTTGGTTCACCGCCAACCACACGGTTGATATTACGGTAGATAAAATAGGCGACGGTGAGTGCGATCAAGGTTGAAAGCGCTGCTAACCAAAGGGTAATGGTTTCGGCGCTGGCAAGTGATGCCACCATATTGGGACCGACATTATCTTGCTCTTTTTTAGTAGCCAGTTTGATGTTCTCTACTGACTGGGCTGATTGCACGCCAATGGTATTGAGCTGATTGCTAACGATTTGGTTGCGTTGGTTAATGGTGGTGACGATGTCGGAAAAAGCGCTGGTGTAAGCCTTAAACGCTTGATGGTATTGCTTGAATTGCGTTTGCTGTTGTGAAGTATCTAGGTAGCCTTGCAGCACGCGCTGACGATTTTCAATAATGGTAAATTGCTGTTTAGCTAAGTCGGCATCTTGTGCGCTGTTATTAACTAGAAATTTTGCGGCATAAAGACGTGCCATCAACACGCTTTCTTGCAGTTCACTTGCGTAGCGGGCGAGGGTCTCATCACCATTCTGATGGGCCGTTTCGACCATCTGTTTTAATTGATGGCGCATCGCGAGGCCGTTGGGATCCAGCGTTTCATTAACTAAGTGGTTGCGTTGCTTAATCAAGGTGACAACGCGATCAAATTCATTTTGATACTGATGCATCTGAGATTTAATCGCGTTGAATTCACCCATATGGGCGTCTTTCAGTTTCAGATGTGTGGTTTGGTCGATTAAGTTCAGCGTTGATTGTACGCGTTGCTGGAATTGCTTTAAGCTGTTGCTGTCTTGCTCTTTGATGTAGTTGTCGACGGCAAGGCGGGCTTCCAGCAAGTTGGCTTGTATGCGGCCGCTATTTACACTGGCTAGCGCCAAATTTCGGTAAGTGCTAAAGCCTTGGCTTGTATCACTAAAGCGATAAAGTGAAAGTGAAGAAGTAATCAAAAGCAAAAGAATAATGCTTCCAAATCCATATGTGAGTTGCTGCTTTAATGTCATTTTTACCACCTGTTTAAATCTTTGACTGCAAGTATTTAATGTTGATCTCATCGTTACTTTTATGATTTGAGAAACATTTTGTTACATCCGTAGGTGGAACGCCATCTATTCTATAAATTAATCACTTAGAGTGAGCGTGGTACTGTCCATAAATCTTTACTCAGGTGATGAGATTGCAACATCTCTCCTTGCTATTAAACCTTCTCCGCATATACTAGTCGGCTGCGAAAAAACCTTCGCAACATCTCCTTGTTCAACCGATTAAGACAAAGCACATGCAAGTATCTGATTTCCATTTTGACCTTCCTGATGAACTGATTGCCCGTTACCCTCAACCGGAACGTACTTCGAGCCGTTTGCTGCAATTAAATGGCAATAGTGGCGAACTCGTCGATGGTATCTTTACCGATGTGCTAGGCCATATTGAAGCTGGCGACCTTGTGGTATTCAACAATACCCGAGTGATCCCTGCACGTATGTTTGGCCGTAAAGCGTCAGGCGGTAAATTGGAAGTGTTGGTTGAGCGAATGATTGATACCAAAAGTATCCTTGCTCATGTTCGCTGCTCAAAATCGCCAAAACCAGGAACGGTGATTCTATTAGGTGAAAACGATGAGTTTTCTGCTGAAATGGTGGCACGACACGATGCCTTGTTTGAGTTGAAATTTAATTCAGACCAAACGGTGTTAGAAATTCTTGAGCAAATTGGCCACATGCCTTTGCCGCCTTATATTGACCGCCCTGATGAAGATGCGGATAAAGAGCGCTACCAAACGGTTTACAACCAAAAACCGGGTGCGGTGGCTGCGCCAACGGCAGGTTTGCACTTCGATGAAGTGTTGCTAGAAAAAATCAAAGCTAAAGGGGCGGATCTTGCTTACGTCACTTTGCATGTTGGTGCGGGCACATTCCAGCCAGTTAAAGTGGATAACATCCACGATCACCATATGCATGCCGAGTATGTTGAAGTAACCCAAGAAGTGGTGGATGCGATTAACGCGACTAAAGCGCGCGGTGGTCGAGTGATCGCTGTCGGTACAACCTCGGTTCGTTCTCTAGAAAGTGCGGCGCAAGATGCATTGAAAAACGGCACAGAGTTGGTGCCATTCTTTGGTGATACTGAAATCTTCATCTTCCCTGGTTATGAATATCAATTGGTGGATTGCTTGATCACCAACTTCCACTTGCCAGAGTCAACCTTGATTATGTTGGTGAGTGCGTTTGCCGGTTACGAAAATACCATGAATGCTTATCAGCATGCGGTAGACAATCACTATCGCTTCTTTAGCTATGGTGATTCGATGTTTATCGAGAAAAAAACGGCATAAATTATGTTGAGAGATTTCTGAACTCTCGTGCCTCAATTCATCAGGAATGACGAACGAGTAGGAATCTCTTATCTTCAGCGATGGGCTGAAAACAATTTACGAGTGCTAGCAGTACGCTAGGAAGCAGACCAGAAGGCTGGATTGCATCTCGCATGGAAGGCGACCGCTCCCTTAATGGGGACTACCCCGAAAATCTTGTCAGACTGTTTCTCTGACATTGGAGGCTTCGTGAAATTAAAATTTGATCTTAAGAAGAAAGATGGCGTGGCGCGTCGTGGTCAATTGACCTTCGAACGCGGTACAGTTCAAACCCCTGCGTTTATGCCTGTCGGTACCTACGGTACGGTTAAAGGTATGACGCCAGAAGAAGTAAAAGAGACCGGCGCAGAAATCCTGCTAGGCAACACTTTCCACCTATGGCTACGTCCTGGTCAAGAAGTGATGAAAATGCACGGTGACTTGCACGATTTTATGAACTGGCAAGGTCCTATCTTGACCGATTCAGGCGGTTTCCAAGTATTCAGCCTAGGCAAGATGCGTAAAATCACTGAAGAGGGTGTTCACTTCCGTAGCCCGGTAAACGGTGACAAGATTTTTATGGACGCTGAAAAGTCGATGGAAATCCAAAAAGATTTAGGTTCAGACATCGTGATGATCTTTGACGAGTGTACGCCATACCCTGCGACACACGATGAAGCGAAAAAATCGATGGAAATGTCGCTACGTTGGGCACAGCGCTCACGCGATCACTTCGACAAGCTAGAGAACCCGAACAGCCTATTTGGTATTGTTCAAGGTGGCGTGTACGAAGATCTACGTGATGTGTCAGTTAAAGGTTTAACGGAAATTGGTTACGACGGCTATGCCGTGGGTGGTCTAGCAGTAGGCGAACCTAAAGAAGATATGCACCGTATCCTTGAACACACGTGTCCGCAACTTCCTGAAGACAAACCTCGTTACTTAATGGGTGTTGGCAAACCGGAAGATTTAGTAGAAGGTGTACGTCGTGGTATCGACATGTTCGACTGTGTAATGCCAACGCGTAACGCTCGTAACGGTCACCTATTTGTGACTGGCGGTGTGATCAAGATCCGTAATGCGACACATAAAACAGATACAACACCATTAGATCCACAATGTGACTGTTACACTTGTAAGAACTACTCTAAGGCGTACTTACACCACTTAGATCGTTGTAATGAAATTCTGGGTGCGCGTCTGAATACGATCCACAACTTACGCTACTACCAGCGTTTGATGGAAAGCATTCGCACTGCGATTGACGAAGATCGCTTCGACCAATTTGTTGAAGAGTTTTACGCTCGTCGCAATCGTGAAGTGCCGCCGATTGGCAAACAGTAATCAATACAAGCCTTAGGATATAATCCTGAGGCTTTTATTAATGGCCGACATATCCAGACTCAAATGGTGTGTCAGCCTAACAAATGAGCAAAAGCACGTTATTTTTGAGAGTACGATCTCTATTACTGACTCGCACGCTTGAATATATAAGGCCTTAGCCCAATTTGTTGGATAATCAAAAAAAATAATAGAGGATTTTTTCATGTTTATTTCTCAAGCTCATGCAGCAGCTGAAGGCGCACCAGCAGGTGGCGGTTTTGAAATGATTATCATGCTTGCGATGTTCGCGGTGATCTTTTACTTCATGATCTACCGCCCACAATCTAAGCGTGTTAAAGAGCACAAAAACCTAATGTCTTCCATGGGCAAAGGTGATGAAGTTCTAACGAGCGGTGGCCTAGTGGGTAAAATCACTAAAATCGCTGAAGACAACGATTTCATCACAATCGAGCTTAATGCGAACAACGAAGTTGTTATCAAGAAAGACTTCGTATCAGCAGTGCTACCAAAGGGTACACTGAAATCTCTATAGACAGCTAAAGGATCCTCGCTGTGCTAAACCGTTATCCGTTATGGAAGTACTTGTTGGTGATGTTTACCATCGCTATCGCAGCATTGTATGCACTTCCTAATATCTACGGTGAAGATCCGGCAATTCAAGTTACAGGGGCGCGCGGCGCCTCTGTAGATATGGCAACGCTGGATTCTGTCACCCAAGCTCTGGATAAACAGAGCCTCTCCTTTAAATCCATTGCTCTAGAGAATGGTTCGATTCTTGTTCGTTTCAATGACACTGATACACAAATCAGTGCTCGTGACGTGATCAGTGAAAGCCTCGGTAAAGATAAAATTGTTGCACTTAACCTTGCTCCGGCGACCCCGAGTTGGTTAGAAGCGATTGGTGCTTCTCCAATGAAATTGGGTCTCGACTTGCGTGGTGGTGTCCACTTCTTAATGGAAGTAGACATGGATGCAGCAATGGACAAATTGATCGGTCAACAGGAAGAAGGCTTCCGCAGTGAGCTGCGTGAAGAGAAAATCCGTTACCGCGCGATTCGTACCTCAGGCAAAGATGCGGTTGAAGTATTGCTGCGCGATGAAGAGCAGCTTGCAGATGCGAAACGCGTTTTAGAAAAGAACCACCCAGACATGGTATTTACTGAGTCTGAAGGTAATGGCCGTTACGCTTTGATTGCTACTTTTACTGAGCAACGTTTACAAGAGATCCGTAACTACGCCGTTGAGCAAAACATCACCATTCTACGTAACCGTGTGAACGAACTTGGCGTTGCCGAACCATTGGTTCAGCGTCAAGGTGCTAGCCGTATCGTAGTGGAGCTTCCTGGTGTTCAAGATACCGCGCGCGCGAAAGAAATTTTGGGTGCAACGGCAACGCTTGAGTTCCGTGAAGTGGATTCGAAAGCCGATCTTGCTGCTGCAGCAAGTGGTCGCGCCCCTGCGGGCAGCGAAATCAAGTACGATCCAGATGGTCGCCCTGTGGTTCTAGAGAAACGTATTATTCTTAGCGGTGCAAGCATCACGGATGCAAGTTCAAGCGTTGATGAATACGGTCGTCCACAAGTTAACATCACGCTTGATAGCGAAGGTGGTAACAAAATGGCGGCGTTCTCGAAAAAGAACATCGGTAAACTTATGGCAACAGTATTCACAGAATACAAAGACAGTGGCCGTAAGACTCCTGAAGGCAAAGTTATTTTATCTAAGCATGAAGAAGTGATTAACCAAGCAACGATTCAATCGGCGCTGGGTCGTAACTTCCGCATCACAGGTATTGATTCTGCCGCTGAAGCGCAAAACCTTGCATTGTTACTTCGTGCAGGCGCGTTGATTGCACCGATTTCAATTGTTGAAGAACGTACCATTGGTCCATCAATGGGTCAGCAGAACATCGATATGGGTATTCAAGCGTGTATTTGGGGCATGGTGGCAGTAATGCTATTCACACTGCTTTACTACCGTAAATTTGGCATGATCGCGAATATGGCGCTGATGGCAAACTTGGTACTTATCATTGGTATTATGTCAATGATCCCAGGCGCAACGATGACCTTACCGGGTATTGCAGGTATCGTTCTAACGGTTGGTATGGCAGTCGATGCCAACGTACTGATCTTCGAACGTATCCGTGAAGAGCTGCGTGATGGCCGCTCGCCACAACAAGCGATTCACCAAGGTTACGCGAACGCATTTAGCACCATCGCAGATGCCAACATCACCACCCTAATGACAGCAATCATTTTGTTTGCGGTTGGTACCGGTGCGGTGAAAGGTTTCGCGGTAACGTTATCTATCGGTATCTTGACTTCAATGTTTACAGCCATCATAGGCACACGTTGTGTGGTTAACCTATTGTATGGTGGTAAGCGCGTCGATAAATTGTCGATCTAAGGCTAGGAATTATTATGTTTCAGATTCTTAAAGCAGAAAGTACGATCGACTTTTTACGTTGGTCAAAGTTTGCTTTTGTGTTCTCGCTTTTGATGATTGGTGCGTCAATCTTCACTCTATCAACCAAGTCGTTGAACTGGGGCCTTGATTTTACCGGTGGTACGCTGATTGAAGTGGGTTTTGAACAACCTGCTCATCTTGAAAGCATTCGTGCTGCGCTCGATGAAAAAGGCTTTGGCGATGCAATCGTACAAAACTTTGGTAGTGCTCGTGATGTGATGGTTCGTCTTAGCCCGCGTGAGGATATCTCAGGCGAAACGCTAGGCAACCAAATCATCGCTGCAATCAAAGACGGCACTGGTGAAGCGGTTGAGATGCGTCGCATCGAGTTTGTTGGCCCTAACGTGGGCGATGAACTGACCGAAGCGGGTGGCTTGGCTATCTTGGTTTCGCTACTGTGTATCTTGGCTTATGTCTCAATGCGTTTTGAATGGCGTCTTGCGGCGGGTGCGGTATTAGCACTGGCGCACGATATCATCATTACTTTGGGTATTTTCTCCTTCATGCAAATTGAAGTGGATTTGACCATTGTTGCGGCATTGCTAACGGTAGTGGGTTACTCACTCAACGATACCATTGTTGTATTCGACCGGATTCGTGAAAACTTCCGTCGTATGCGCAAAGGTGGCCCAACAGAAATCATCAACAGCTCAATTACCCAAACATTAAGTCGTACCTTAATTACTTCCGGTACCACACTGTTTGTAGTGATTGCTTTGTTTGCTCAAGGTGGCGCGATGATCCATGGCTTTGCTACGGCACTGCTATTGGGTATCACTGTCGGTACATACTCATCGATCTATGTTGCTTCGGCACTGGCATGGAAACTGGGTATCACTAAAGAACACCTTATGCCTCCACAAGTTGAAAAAGAAGGCGCAGAGTTCGACGAAATGCCGTAACTCTCGTTATATTTCCCTTCTGGAATCGTAAAAGCCGCTGTTATCAGCGGCTTTTTTATTGCTCTGCGATCACGGCGATAGTTTGTATGTGCCCTTTGGGCGGCAAACGAGTATCATAATTAAAAACCATAACTAGGAAGCAAAAGATGCCTCATTTACGTTTTCGTGCAGTCGAGCCACAAACAGTGCAAACCTTGTCAAAGTCTCTAATTGATGAGTTGCAGCCACATATGAACTGCCCTCGTGAAGACTTCACCTTTGAGTACATTTACACTACTTTTTATCATGAGGGTGAAGTAAACCCTGCTTACCCATTTGTGGAAGTGCTGTGGTTTGATCGTGGCCAAGAGACACAGGATGCAGTAACAAAAATCATTACTGATCAGGTGCGTGGTATTACTGGTGAAGACATCAATGTGGCGGTTATTTTCACTGCATTGAACGCGAGTGGTTACTACGACAACGCGCAGCATTACTAAACATTTACCGCTTCGGCTGTAATACAAAGGAAGGATTCGATGAAAGCGATATGGCGAGTATGGACAATCAGTACAATATCGCTTTCATTCTTGTCTTTAGCCCATGCTTCTCCATGGGAATCTCTCTCTGAGCCTAATCGATCCTCTTCAGAGTCGATTGGTAGTTATGCTAACGGCTGCCTGTTAGGGGCTGAGCCGTTGCCTCTCAATGGTCAAGGTTATCAAGTTCTACGTAGCCAAAATAAGCGTTACTACGCCCATCCAGACACTATCGCTTTTGTTACTGAATTGGGTAAAAAAGCAAGGAACGATCTACGTACCCATCTTCTGATTGGTGATATGTCTCTGCCGCAAGGCGGACGCTTCTCTTCGGGCCATTCGAGCCACCAGACTGGGCTCGACATCGATATCTGGTTTCGACTGGCTGACACTAAATTATCACTCAACGCGCTCAGATTACCGAAGCCGCAAAGTTTGGTCGATATGTCGGCGTATAAGTTGAGCAATAAAAATTGGGATAGACGCCATTTCCAACTCGTCAAAATGACGGCGAAAGATCAACAAGTCGCGCGAATTTTTGTTCATCCAGTGATCAAAGAAAAACTGTGCCGTAGTGAAGGGGGAGACCGTGATTGGTTGCGTAAAGTTCGCCCTTGGTGGGGGCACAATTATCATATGCATGTACGACTAAATTGCCCGCTCGACGATGCAAATTGTGTCAATCAAGCGCCGCCACCTCCTGGAGATGGCTGTGGCAAAGAGGTGGCAAGCTGGCACCCTAAGCACAATGTAAAAAGCTTACGTCCGGCAAAAAAACCAGCAGAGCAAAGTAAGCCAAAAGTGGTAAAGACGAAACCCAAACCAACCAAAACATTGCCGCTCCAGTGCCAGCAGTTAGTCAATAATCTCAAGTAACCCACTTACTGCGAACCAGTAATTTATTCTGCTACTGATAGTTTTGACATTCGAAAAGTGGATTAACTGGCTATCCTCGCCTAGATTTAAATGGACTGTTCTTTTGATATGTATCTTGATGCGCTTGCTGGGTGTTCCGTCAGTAAGTTAAACGATGAAGAGTTGGTTAAATAATATTAAATAACAAACAGGAAGCGGGCTTACTTCCTATTGAAACAAAGCAAGGACACTCCCATGACCATGGTATGTGCAAAAGATTTTGCCGAGTGGCTAAAGCTAAGATTTGGCAGTGCTACAGATTCAGTAACCATTTCACGTGAAGAAGTGAATCACCTTACTGGTCGGCAAAGGTTGGACCCTAATTTCGTGCATGATGTGCATTATGAGTTAATGCCGCATGGATTAGCATTTGTTACCGATACATTGCGAGAAACCTTTTTCCTTATTCCTATTGGCAAATCGGTAAACTGGCGTGACCAACTTGAATTTAATTATGAGAAGGAGTTGTATTGCAATATCTTCCCCATCATCAAATCAGGTTAATGGCGGCGTTATGGTTCTACGACAATGAAAAAGGCTCATCAATGATGAGCCTTTTTACTATATAGCTTGTCCAATAACGTAAGTGGTTACTTACGCCATACCTTGGATAATAACGAACTTTTCTAGCAGTTCGTCATCACTCTCAATGTGGTTTGGATCGGTGATAATGCACTTTGTGATAGGACAAACAGACTGGCAAGTCGGTTTATCGTAGTGACCTTTACACTCAGTACATAGGTTCGGGTCAATCTCAAAGATTGAATCACCCATGCTGATTGCGCCATTTGGGCATTCAGGGTCACACATATCACAGTTAATGCATTTATCGGTAATTAGCAGTGCCATGTATTCTTACCAAGTAGTGGTTACTTACCCGTTGGGTTACGAGTATCTTGACCATCGTTTAGGTTACGCATTAGTAGGCCGTACTCTAAATCCATATCTTGTGGTACTGGGATAAAGACAAAGTGGCCATTACCTTTCGCATCATCAATCACTTCTGACTTACGGTTTTCCATCGCTTCAAGCGTGAAGTTTACATTACCTTTTGGCGTCATCAGCTCTAAGCTGTCGCCAACAATAAATTTGTTCTTAACTTCAACTTCCGCAAGATCGCCACGGCGTTTACCAGTGAATTCACCAACAAACTGTTGTGCGTCTGATACAGAGTAACCGTAGTCATAGTTCTGGTAGCTATCATGGGTATGACGACGTAGGAAACCTTCGGTATAGCCACGGTGAGCTAGGCTTTCTAGTGTGCTCATTAGGCTCTCATCGAATGGTTTACCCGCCACTGCGTCATCGATCGCTTTACGGTAAACTTGTGCAGTACGTGCACAGTAGTAGAACGATTTAGTACGGCCTTCGATTTTCAGTGAGTGCACACCCATTTGCGTCAAACGTTCTACGTGTTGAATCGCACGCAGATCTTTTGAGTTCATGATGTAAGTGCCGTGCTCATCTTCGAATGCCGCCATCTTTTCTTCAGGGCGGTGGCTTTCTGAAAGTAGCACCACATCATCGATAGGCTTACCGCGACCGATAGTCGTCTCTGGACGCTCATCAGCCACTTCAATTGCTTGCGCAGCCGCAGGATCGAATTTTTCAACGATCTGGCCAGCGTCATTTTCTTTTGCTTCTTCTACCTTATATTCCCAACGACATGCATTAGTGCAAGTGCCTTGGTTAGGGTCACGTTTGTTGATGTAACCAGATAGCAGACAACGACCAGAGTAGGCCATACATAGAGCGCCGTGAACGAATACTTCAAGTTCAGTTTCAGGACAGTGTTCACGGATCTCTTCAATTTCTTCTAGAGAAAGCTCGCGAGAAACGATAACGCGCTCAACGCCGTAAGCCGCCCAGAATTTAACCGTCGCCCAGTTTACTGCGTTCGCTTGAACCGATAGATGGATCGCCATGTCAGGGAATGCTTCACGCACCATCATGATTAGACCAGGATCTGACATGATTAGAGCGTCAGGGCCCATTTCAACCACAGGTTTTAGATCGCGAATGAAGGTTTTTAGTTTCGAGTTGTGCGGTTGGATGTTGCACACCACGTAAAGCTTCTTGCCTAGAGCATGTGCTTCGTTGATACCAATTTGTAGGTTCTCGTGGTTAAACTCGTTGTTACGTACGCGAAGGCTGTAACGTGGTTGACCTGCGTATACTGCATCAGCGCCGTAGGCGAATGCGTAACGCATGTTTTTAAGGCTGCCCGCTGGTGACAGTAGTTCTGGTACGAATGCTTTGTTAGTCGTCATTGCTCAATTCTCTTTTTATCTGATCTCAAGTCAGGCCAATTCCACCTGATGGAATAGGGGCGCAAATTTTACGTTAAAATGTGATGAGTGACTAGGAAAAACTGGGAACTGCTTGGCATAAAAAAGCCCTCGAAAGAGGGCTTAGAAGTCAGAATTAAGCATTTGGATTAGGAAGGCCACCTAATGCATCGTACAAATTCGGTAAAAATGAACTTAACTCACCACACATCAAAGAGAAGTCAGCATCGAAACGTGCCGCTTGATCTTCTCGTGGGATATCTTCGTTTTGATCTTTCAATTCATCTGAGAATTTAAGGCGTTTAATACTGCCATCTTCAGCTAGAAGGAATTCGATACGATCTTGCCAGTTCACCGCTAATTTCGTCACCATCTTATCGGCTTCAATATGGCTGCGGATTTCGTCTGCCGTCAGCTCTTGTTTCTTACAACGAATCACGCCGCCTTCTTCTAGAACTGATTTTAATTCCGCTTCATCAAGCATAGAGAAACCCGCTGGTGTGTTGCCTGTCTTCACCCACTCAGTCAGCGTTGTCTCAACCGAGTTTTCTGGAATAGCGGGCACTACAGGCAAGCTGCCCATGGTTTTACGCAATAGCGCCAATACGTCTTCTGCTTTTTTGTAGCTGCTCGCATCAACCAGGATAAATCCTTGTTTTGGCAGGATAAGAACAGAAGTGTAGTTACTGCGGCTAAATGCGCGCGGTAAAAGATCCATAATGATGTCGTCTTTTAGGTTGTCCTTCTCTTTTTCTTTAAAGGACGACCTTCCTGCGCTTCAAGCGCATCAACTTTGGCATTCAGTGAATCTTTGATCACTGATGCTGGCAGCATTTTTTCTTCTTTCTTGGCACACACGAGAATGCGGTCTTCTGACAGGTGAGTCATCATGTCACCATGACGGCCCATTGCTGAAACCCAGCCAAATTTTTGCTTATCCTGACTACCACATGGGGTAAAGCGGAATTCAGCCAGTTGCTGTTCTAATTGGTCAGCTTTGAAGTCGACTTCACGGTTTACACGATAAACCAGACAGTTTTTAAACCACATATTGTTTCTCTACTTTAACGACGTTGGCATTAGTGGCCTCATGATAGGAAATTTTTTCTCGCTTGTCCTATTGGATCTGAAAATTCGCAACCGCTAGCGCGAATTGATGAAAGTTAAAAGGTTTGATTAAGAAGCTGCCATGAAAATTTGTTTTCAAAGGTCACAAAAGTGTCATAATTACTAGCAATAATGCTTATGCATCGAGAGGCGCTTGCGTCTCAATTTCAATTAGCTCAATACCATAAGGTTATTCAATTATGTCTAGAAGGATTCTTGTTGTTGAAGATGAAGCGCCGATTCGCGAGATGCTGTGCTTTGTACTTGAACAGAAAGGTTACCAAGCTGTCGAAGCGGAAGATTACGACACCGCGGTGACGAAATTGGCGGAACCCTTCCCAGATCTTGTGCTACTTGATTGGATGCTACCGGGTGGTAGCGGTATTAATTTCATCAAACATATGAAGCGCGAAGAGCTGACACGCAACATTCCAGTCGTGATGCTGACGGCACGTGGTGAAGAAGAAGATAAAGTGCGTGGCCTAGAGGTCGGCGCTGATGATTACATCACCAAACCCTTCTCACCAAAAGAATTGGTAGCGCGTTTAAAGGCGGTGATTCGCCGTGTTACGCCAACCGCACTGGAAGATGTGATTGATGTACAAGGCCTTAAACTGGATCCTGTTTCACACCGTGTGACCACCAATGATCAAGCATTGGATATGGGTCCAACCGAATTCAAAATGCTGCATTTCTTTATGACGCATCAAGAGCGCGTTTACAGCCGTGAACAGCTGCTTAATAACGTTTGGGGTACCAACGTTTATGTTGAAGACCGTACGGTTGATGTCCATATTCGTCGCCTACGTAAAGCTTTGGAAGCGGAAGGGCACGATAAGTTGATTCAAACCGTTCGCGGTGCGGGTTATCGCTTCTCAACCAAGGCTTAATATTCGTGGAACGATTAAGTTGGAAGAAACTGCTCCGTGAGCTAGTTTTTTTTTACACCCCTTGGATCATTGTGGGGTGGATGTTCGGTTACATGCCGTGGTTGCTGCTAGCAGCCACGGTTTTGCAGCTTGTGTGGCATCTGCATAATCAGATGCGTTTGTCAGCATGGCTGTGGGATGAGAAGCGTCTTACTCCGCCATCAGGAACCGGCAATTGGGAGCACCTGTTTAACGGTATTTATCGTTTACAGCAGCGCCAGCGCAGAAAGCGTAAAGAGCTGACCAATCTTATTCGCCGTTTCCGTAACGGTGCGGAATCGTTGCCCGATGCTGTGGTGGTTTTTCGCAGTGAAGGCAATATCGTTTGGTGCAACAAACTCGCGCAGCATTTGTTGGGTTTCCGTTGGCCTGATGATTCTGGTCAGCCAATTTCCAATTTGATCCGCACGCCGGATTTCATCAAATACCTCACCAAACAAGATTTTTCCGAACCGCTTGAGATGCGCTCGCCACTTAATGTCGAACGCATGTTGGAATTGCGTATCGTGCCGTATACCGAAGGTGAACACTTGATGGTGGTCCGTGACGTTACTCAGGTGAAGCAACTTGAAGGTATGCGTCGTAATTTCTTTGCCAACGTTTCTCATGAACTGCGTACGCCAATGACGGTACTGCAAGGTTATCTTGAGATGACAGAAGATCCTGAAATGCTGGTTGGGCCTATGTGGCCAAAAGCTCATGGCGTCATGACCGAGCAGCTCAATCGTATGAATAGCTTGGTGAATCAGTTACTCACCTTATCGAAAATTGAAGCTGCGCCAATGCATGAGCTGGATGAAGTGGTTAATGTGCCAGTGATGCTGGAAGTATTGGAAAAAGAAGCGATCAGTTTAAGTGGCGATCAGCAACATAAATTACGGTTTGATGTTGACCAATCTTTATTAGTTTTGGGTGATGAAGATCAGCTACGCAGTGCGATTTCCAACTTGGTTTACAATGCGGTTAAGTACACGCCAGCCGGTGCCGATGTGCATGTGCGTTGGTATAAAACTAGCCAAGGTGCTTGCTTAGAAGTGTCTGACAGCGGCGAAGGGATCGAACCGCAGCACATTCATCGTTTAACTGAGCGTTTTTACCGTGTCGACAAAGCGCGTTCGCGTGATACTGGCGGTAGTGGGTTAGGATTGGCGATTGTCAAACATGCACTTTCTCACCATGACTCCCATTTAGATATCTGGAGCAAAGTTGGCGTGGGCAGTAAGTTTTCTTTTGTTCTACCGACTCGTTTGGTGGTGAAGTAATGGCATATTTTACGAAACCTCGTTTGTCGCACTGGTTTACTTGTATGGTGATGAGTGCAGGTATCGTTAGCGGTGCAACGAGCTTTTCTGCCCATGCTGAGCAGCCATTACGGGAATACCATAAAGTGCCTGGCATTAGTGGTGCACTCACCAGTGTTGGGTCTGATACGTTGGCCGGAATGACGACCTTATGGGTGGAGGAGTTCCAACAGCTCTATCCGGGGGTGAATGGTCAAGTTCAAGCGTCAGGCTCTGCCACCGCTCCCCCTGCTTTAACCGAACAGACGGCACAGTTTGGCCCTATGAGCCGGCCAATGCGTAATCGAGAAATAGAAGCTTTTGAGCGTGAGTTTGGTTATAAGCCGACCGAGCTGAGAGTGGCGATTGATGCGATTGGCATTTTTGTCCATCGAGATAACCCAATCGAAGGGCTTAACTTTGTTCAGCTCGACAGTATTTTTTCGGCCACGATGCGCTGTGGTGGAACAGAACCGATTCAAACCTGGCAACAGCTTGGCTTGAATTACCAGTGGGCTGAGCGAGCGATTCAAAAATTTGGGCGTAACTCTGTGTCTGGAACCTATGGTTATTTTAAGAAAAATGCACTGTGTGGTGGGGATTTTTTAAATAACGTTAATGAGCAGCCAGGTTCCGCTTCGGTTGTGCAATCTGTCGCTTCGGCGATTAACACCATTGGCTATTCTGGTGTTGGCTATAAGGTCTCTGGGGTAAAACGTCTGCGTATCGCCCAAGAGGGTGATCAATACGTCGATGCCACAAGAGCTAATATCTTATCAGGTAAGTACCCACTCTCTCGTTACCTCTATGTGTATGTAAATAAACACCCACATAAAGAACTGTCACCGATTGAGCGTGAGTTTATTCGTTTTATCTATTCGCAACAGGGTCAGAAGCTGGTGGAGCAAGATGGTTATGTGGCTATCTCTCCGGAAATTGCGCAGCAAGAGCTGGAAAAAGTCGGCATTAATTATCAATAATCACTGACTAGCCGGAAATCTAATGGCGCGCTGAGTACCTTAGAATACCAACAGACATCGCCATTTTTTCGTTGCGCGGATCAATGAAACTTTAATTGCCAGCCAACGTTGTGCCAGTAAGCCTGCTCTGCGCGCAGGTTGGCATGCAGCAGTTTGTTTTTCGTCAACCAATCAAATTGTTTGCTGCGTAATTGCCATTGCTCCTGTGGGGAAATCGTTAATTCCAGTGGTGGTAGCGGGCTATCACTCCGTTGCCCATTAAGCAAAATAGCTAGTCGCAGTACTCGTATCAAACAGAGTAACTGCGGTTTTTGGTATAGTGAAAAGTGTTCCATTTCATCTAGATTGATCGACTTGCGTTGAAAGCGAGCCAAGGTGGCGAGCACACGTTGTTGCTCCATATTGAAGCCCGGCATGCTGCTATGGTGAAGTAGGTAAGCGGAGTGGCGATGATAATCGGTTAAGCTAATGCTTAAACCAACCTCATGCAATAAAGCGCTCCATTCGAGTAAATCAAATAACTCGGAGTGCTGTTTAATAGCTAATGGCTCGTGAATTTGCTGCAGAAACTCACGCGCTTGTCCTTTTACTCGTGCAGCATGTTCTAAGTCGACAAGGTGTTTAATCGCTAAATTTTCGGTGGTGCGCATACGAATATCACTGCGTTTCAAGCGAGCTTCCATTTCATACAGTAAACCTTCACGTAACGCGCCTTCAGTGTAAAACATTTCGCGAATTTTCAGGCCAACAAACACGGCGTACATAATCGCGACGCCTGCGGCAAATACAGGCTTACGTGCATCGGTAAGGCCAGTTAATTCGATATCATTAATGTTCCCTTTTTCGGATAGGAGCGCGATTAATTGTAGCAGTCGTTTAGCGGTAATCACGCCATCCTGATAGCCAAGGCCACACAGTACATCTCGGATCGCTTTCACCGTACCAGAAGAACCAAAGGCACTTGACCACCCTTTGAGACGATAATGGTGAGCTAAAGATTCTAACTTTTGCTCTGCAGCTAGAATGGCATTGGTGAAGTTGGTATGGGATAGCTTTCCGTTGGCAAAAAATTGCTGAGTAAAGGTAATGCAGCCAATCGGTTTACTGTTTAATAGCTCTGGCTCAAACCCCGAACCGTAAATGATCTCGGTACTACCACCGCCAATATCGACAATCAGCTTACTGTCTGATTGCGATTGAGTGTGGGAGACTCCTTGATAGATCAAACGCGCTTCTTCGGCGCCTGAGATAATCTCAATCGGATACGGTAAGATTCGTAGGGCTCGCTGGATAAATTCATCAGCATTGATGGCTTGGCGTAAAGTATATGTCGCAGCAATACGCACATCGGCTTGTTTAAAACCTTGGATACGTTCGGCAAACATCGCTAAGCAATCTAAGCCGCGTTCGATAGCAGCATTATCTAACTCGCCTTGCTCATTAAGGCCATTGGCCAACTGAACGTTTTGCTTGTGACGACTGACCAGTTGTAGCTCTTGACCAACAATTTTAGCTACTACCATATGAAAGCTATTGGAACCTAAATCAATGGCGGCAATATAACGAGTCTGCGAAATTGGATTCATGGGTTATCTTTGCCTACATATGTGGTTAGTAAAGTGAACTGAAGCCGCGATGGGTATAAGCCGACTTTTTCCGTAGTGCTGCACCAAATCTTCATTCAGTACTCAACAATAATAGAAGGTGTTTTTATTTATGCAGTAGGTGTTGTTGCAATTTCTTTACAAAGGTAGCAAAAATAATATGTGATTAGTGTGACAGTCGAGGAAGAAACGGCGTCAGGATAGTTGATTCTTTTCAGTTGTTTATTTTCAACTGTAATATAATTGTCATCTTGGCGAAATACTCTATCGTCGGGCAATATTAGGTAGGTTGAGATGGCAAAGGCCGAATTTTCATTACGCGAAAAAGATAGAAAGCGGCTAGTCAAAGATCGTTTAGTGCGTTTAGCGGTGACGTTCGGCGGTGTTGGCGTGCTTGCGGCATTGGTCTTAATCTTCATTTATCTAGCGATGATGGTGCTGCCTCTCTTTTCTGATGCCAAATTTACGCCTAATGTTGCAAGTCAAACTATCACCACTCCAGCTCCGGTTGCGGCGGGTATTGATGATTATGGTGAACACGCTTTTGTCATCTCCCAGCAAGGACAGTTGGACTTTTGGCCATTGTTTCAGCCTTCAGAGCAGCCACAGTTATCGGTTAATTTCGGTCAACAATATAGCTTGTTTTCTCAAATGCCCAGAGCACAAGGCTGGTATGCGTTTGCGGCTAAAAATGGTGAGGTTGCCCTTTTTCAGCCACAAATGGCAAGTACTCTGGAAAATGAAGGGCGTCGTTTTACCCCCAAAGTGACGCGTTGGCAGCCAGTTTTCGACCTCTCTTATCCTGATGTTGAGTTGCAAAATTTCACCTTCGCTAAGGGTGAACAAGTGATATTAGCGGGCTACTTTAGCGATCAACGAGTGCGAATTCGTTGGCAAAATAAAGATGCCAGCATTAGCGAGTTTCAGTTTGAAACCCCAATAGCCGATGTGCAACAACTGCTATTAACACCGGATGGCAAAACGCTTTATTTACGTGTTGGCTCTGAGCTCTATGTGGCGAAAAAGCACGGTGATGCGTTTATTATTCGAGAAATCGTCGATCTTAGCCAAGGCAAAGAGCAGCACGCGGTGAGTGATATTGACTTGCTATCAGGGGCTTATTCATTGCTCGTGACCCATCAAGATGGCCTCGTCTCGCAATGGTTTGATGTCCTGAAAGACGGTCAGCGTCATCTCACTCACATCCGTGAATTTAAACTGGCCGCAGAGCTGCAATTTTTACTGCCAGATACTTACCGCAAAGGCTTTTACAGCTTTTACATTAATGGCACCGTGCAAAGCCACTATACCACGAGCGAAAAGCTGGTGATGTTCAAGCGTGCTTACGAAAAAGTACCGCAACTTGCAGGCATGGCGAATAACGAGCAATATTTAGTGGCTTTGTCAGGCAATCAATTGAGCGTGGCACACATTGATAACCCATATCCCGAGATATCACTCTCTTCGATGTGGCAGAAAGTGTGGTATGAAGGTTACCCAGAAGCGCAATACGTTTGGCAAACGACCTCGGCGAGTGATGAATTTGAAGCCAAGTTTAGTTTAGTGCCAATTGCCTTTGGTACTTTAAAAGCCGCCGCTTTTGCCATGATGTTTGCAATTCCAATTGCGGTACTAGGCGCTATATATACCGCTTACTTTATGACTGCCAAGATGCGCCGAGTGGTGAAACCGTCAATTGAATTGATGGAAGCATTGCCAACCGTCATCATAGGTTTCTTAGCTGGTTTATGGTTCGCCCCAATTGTTGAAACGCACCTTGCCGCAGTGGCGGCGCTATTGTTGCTGTTGCCGTTTACTATCGTGGCGATTGGCGCAATGTGGCATTTACTACCAAGTCGTTGGACGCGTCGTTTGCCTAATGGCTGGCATGCGGCGATATTAATGCCAGTAATCGTACTGCTAACCGTTGTGATTTTGCAGCAAAGTAGCAACGTCGAGATGTGGCTGTTTGATGGTGATGTACGTGCCTTTCTTGACTTACAAGGTATTGATTTTGACCAGCGTAATGCCTTGGTTGTTGGCTTTGCGATGGGGTTTGCGGTAATACCGACCATCTTTACCATTGCCGAAGATGCGATTTTTTCTGTACCTAAGCACTTGTCGGACGGTTCATTGGCTTTGGGGGCGACACCTTGGCAAACCTTAATTTATGTGGTGCTACTCACCGCCAGCCCCGGTATTTTTTCTGCCATTATGATGGGGCTAGGTCGAGCGGTGGGTGAAACCATGATTGTCTTGATGGCAACCGGTAATACGCCCATTCTTGATTGGAACATTTTAGAAGGCATGCGCACCCTTTCCGCGACGATTGCGGTTGAGATGCCAGAGTCAGAAGTCGGTAGTTCTCATTTCCGCTTACTGTTCCTCGCAGCGCTGATCTTGCTTATCTTTACCTTTGCTGTGAACTCGTTAGCCGAATGGGTTCGACAGCGTTTACGTGAAAAATACCGTGCTTTGTAATGGGCAATTAATAGGAATCAACCAACGTGTTTAAGTGGCTAAAATCAGGCGCACCATGGATCTGGTTAACGGGCGGAGCGGTCAGCATTAGTTTGCTGTCAGTGCTTGGCTTGTTGCTGCTTATTGGTTGGAAAGGGCTCTCGTATTTTTGGCCTGCGCCACTTTACCAATGGACAACCGATGAAGGTCAGATTCTGGTTGGTCAACTCTATGCTGAAGAATACGTTCCTATTAGTCATTTGAAAGAGATGGACATTAGTTTGCCTCCTCACGTAGAGCAAAGTGGCAAGGTGAAACGCTTACGGATTAAGGTCGCAAATCGTGATATCTATCCGGCTGACTTTATTTCAATTTTAGAAATTGACGTACTAAAGCGCAGTGAACCACAAGGTTGGGCGGTGATAGAGCGAACTCGAGGTGGTGACTTCTATGGGCTGCCTGTCGCTTATCAGCTTGCCGATGGCACCAAGCTAGAACAATATCAATCCGAGCTTAAACGAGCTCTAAATTACAGCCATTCAGTTCGCGAGCAGATTAATCAGATCATTACGCAAGAGATTCGTGTGATCAGCGTTCAAGCGAACGATTTACGACTTGAAAAGCGTAAATATGAACTTAATCATCCGCAAAACAGCCTTAAAAATGAAGAGTTTAGTAATCGCTATACGGCTCAGTCGAATCTCTATAGCCAACGGTTGGCTGAAGCGGAGGCTAAGCTTGATGATTTACGTGCCAAATTAGCCAAACAAGGTTTGTTAGTCCAAGATATGACGGGGAAGACGATGTTAATCCCACTGAGTCATATTTTGGATATGTGGTATCCAAATCAAATGACGTTTATGGAAAAAGGCGTCCATTGGGGCAAGCAAGTATGGAAGTTTTTAGCCGATAACCCACGAGAGTCAAACTCGGAAGGCGGGGTATTTCCTGCCATGTTTGGTACGGTACTTCTGGTTTTGATTATGTCGGTGATCGTTATGCCTTTAGGGGTGGTTGCCGCGATTTACTTACATGAATATGCCAAGAATAACCTATTTACGCGGATTATCCGTGTAGCGGTCATTAACTTAGCAGGTGTGCCATCGATCGTTTACGGTGTATTTGGTTTAGGCTTCTTTGTTTATATTTTAGGGGCTTCGATTGATAACGTTTTTTATGCTGAGCAATTACCAGCGCCAACGTTTGGTACGCCGGGACTATTATGGTCGGCATTGACCCTGGCAGTATTAACCTTGCCGGTAGTAATTGTTGCCACAGAAGAGGGTTTAACACGTATTCCTAACTCAGTGCGTCATGGTTCATTAGCGCTGGGTGCAACTCAGTTTGAGACTATGTGGCGTATCGTTTTACCGATGGCCAGTCCGGCTATTATCACTGGGCTAATTTTAGCGGTTGCCCGTGCCGCCGGTGAAGTAGCACCACTGATGCTGGTGGGGGCCGTAAAATTTGCTTCAAGCCTACCCGTTGATGCACAGTTCCCGTATTTACATTTGGAGCGCAAGTTCATGCACTTAGGTTTTCATATCTATGATGTAGGCTTCCAGACCACCAATATTGAAAGTGCGAGACCTCTGGTTTATGCCACTTCCTTTTTGTTGGTTACGGTGATCATCGGGCTTAACTTAACGGCGATCAGCATCCGTAACAATTTGCGTGAAAAATACCGAACTTTAGGACAAGACTAAACATGTTTTCAGTCAATCAAGCGCTAGGGTACCCAACCCCATTAGATGTGAACAATCTCAGTGATGAGCAAACCGCGATTTCGATCGAAGGGCTTAACTTGTTCTATCAAAACACGCAAGCGTTGAGTGATATTTCGATGCGTATTCCTAAAGGTCAGGTGACGGCGTTTATCGGTCCATCGGGTTGCGGAAAATCGACCTTATTACGCTGCATTAACCGTATGAATGATTTAGTCGAAGGTTGCCGCGTGAATGGCCGTGTGACACTGCATGGTAAAAACGTCTACGAACCAGATGTGGATGTGGCGACGTTGCGCCGTCGTGTGGGGATGGTGTTTCAAAGGCCAAACCCATTCCCTAAATCGATCTATGAAAACGTGGTTTATGGACTTCGTTTACAAGGTATTAAGAAAAGCCGAGTATTAGACGATGCGGTTGAACGAGCGCTACGAGCAGCGGCACTATGGGATGAGGTCAAAGATCGTTTACATGAAAATGCTTTTGGATTATCAGGTGGTCAGCAGCAGCGATTGGTGATTGCACGTTCGATAGCGATCGAACCTGAAGTATTACTCTTAGATGAGCCGACCTCCGCTTTGGATCCTATTTCGACATTAACCATTGAAGAGCTGATTAACGATCTCAAAACCAAATATACCGTGGTGATCGTGACCCATAACATGCAACAGGCGGCGCGAGTGAGTGACCACACTGCCTTTATTCATATGGGAAAGTTGATCGAGTACTCAGACACGGATTCTATTTTCACTTCGCCATTGAAAAAGCAGACAGAAGACTACATTACTGGTCGGTATGGCTAACATTAGCATCAATGTTGAGTGCGAATAAGCCACTATCACGGCTATGATTGAGAGATACCCACTATCTCTGTTTTTATCTTACAAGGAACTACACTTTATTCATGAACTTTGGACGCCACATTTCAGGTCAATTTAATGTCGAACTAGAGTCGATTCGAACCCATGTTCTTACCATGGGAGGCCTCGTCGAGCAGCAGCTCTCTTTTGCGATGCAAGCATTGCTTAAAGAGGATATGGAACTGGCGAAAAAAGTGGTGCGTGATGATCATAAAGTGAATGCGATGGAAGTCTCGATCGATGAGGCATGCACGCGAATTATTGCCAAGCGTCAGCCCACGGCAAAAGATCTGCGCTTGATTATGGCGATCATCAAAACCATCACGGATCTTGAGCGTATTGGTGATGTTGCGACCAGCATTGCCAAAGTCGCGATGGAAAACCCTTCAACTCGCGAGCATCAATTTAATGTCTCGCTTGAACCATTATGCCGTCAGGCTGTGAGTATGTTACATCAAGTGTTGGATGCCTTTGCTCGTATGGATGTTGGTGCTGCCGCTGCGGTGTATAAGCTGGATGACCGTTTGGACGCTGAGTATGAAGCGTTGGTGCGCCAGCTGATGGCTTACATGATGGAGGATCCGAAAAATATCCCCCATATCTTACAAGTTATGTGGTCGGCTCGTGCGATTGAGCGTGTTGGTGATCGTTGCCAAAACATCTGTGAGTACATTATTTACTTCGTTAAAGGTAAAGATGTTCGCCATCTTGGTGATCAAAGCATCGATGATGCGCTGCGTTAAAAACGCAGCGTGATACCGGTGCTGAAGGTGGTCGAAAAGTTACTGTTCAAGTAAGTATCTTTCTTATCGACAAAGTTGATGTCGATGCCAGCGCGAAACCCCAGATTTTCATTCATTTGCAGTACCCAAGCCCCAGCAGTGCTGATCCCCGTGCCGTTTCTGTATTCTCTTGGCGAGAAGAAATAGTGGCGGCTACCTTCATATTCCACTCCACCAATCTCTAATTGAAATCCAACCATAGGTGCTTTAGGTAAGTTATATTGTGCGCCAACACGGTAGGTTTTAAGCCGATCTTTGTCAGTTAGAATCTTGGCCGAAGTATGGCTATAACTCACATATAACGCGTCCAACCCAAGCACGTCAGTTATGCCGACTTGTAAGCCTCCGCCTAAATTCCCCGAACCCACATATGGGCCTAATTTTAGTTCTGGTGAAATATGCAGCCCTGAAGCGAACGAGCCAAAGCTTGCCAATAGACTGAATGCGACGAGAGTCTTTTTCATAGTCATAACCTAAAGTCAGTAAAAATCGGTCACCTTGCCTCGTCCTAAGGCGGTGGAAACTGGCTGACAAACAGGTCAATAAAAATGAACCCTTATCGGTTACTCTTCAGCCTTTCCTTCGTCGTTATCCATAACGAAACAGTGGGGAACAGGAGTTATGATAGTGATAAGGTATTCATGACTCTAATGGTTGGAACTTATAAGTCTGATAAGTTTTAGTTATTAGCTATCTGTTCATTAAGAACCTGAACAACCTGCGCATATATCCAGTTTATCAATGGGTTATGTCGGTACTTACTGTGGTAATACGCATAAACAGGATAGTGGAAAGGTTGCCCTTTCACGAGAGCGGTCATACTGCGTAGATGCGGAAAGTTATGAACTGGAAATAGGTTCGAATGAGGAAGAAAGAGGTCGCTATGTGTGATCACGTCAACAGCGGCCATGGCAAATTCAGAGCGAAACTTTACGTTGACTTCAATACCTTCACGTTTCATCACCTCTGCGGCGAGGCTGAATTCATCATTCCAGCCGGGGATGATGATTGAAGCGATATCGTATCCAGCCATATCTTGTGCAGATACTATCGGCTGATTTACAGGGTGATCACGTCGTACAATAACTTTTGATGTTAGGTCTAAGAGTTTCTTTGAGTATATATTTTGCGGGGAATCCAGTTCGTAATTGACTCCAAATAGCACCTCTCCGGTGAGAATATCTTCATGAGTATTCTTGCCCCAGCCAATTAAGTCGATAGTACAATTTGGTGCAACTTCTTGCATCTGATGATAGAGAGTGCCTGAAAGACAAGTTAACACGGTGGGAGCAACGGCAATACGTACCGGCATATCGATGTTTTTTGGGTCGAACTCTTGATTGCGATTTAGACTTGCGGCAAGACCATCGAGATGAGGTGTGATGGCATCAGCCAGATCTTGAGCAAATGGGGTGGGCTCTAAACCGCCATGCACTTTGACAAAAAGCTCATCTTCAAAGTGATGACGTAGCTTTTGCAGTGCTTGGCTAATCGCAGGCTGTGAGACAAACAGGCGTTTGGAGGCTTTGCGCATATTGCGCTCTTGAGAGAGGACAAGAAACGTTCTCAGTAGGTTTAAGTCTAAGCTGTAAAACAGATCTTTGTTCATGCCACTCTCCTTATGTGCCTCCTCATGCTAACACCTGTTTGCGGGCGATTAAATGGGATTATCCGTTTAACTGGCGGGCAACAGCGGCGATCTTGTTACCATCCGTAACGGGAATGATGAAATCATCAACGGCATCATTGCCCATTTTTACCTCATCAGAGAGGGTCTCCATTACGCTAGGGCGAGTCGATTTTCCAGACAGATGTACCTGCGTAACACCGGTTTGTTGAGTAATGGCGACAACATTATCCGCGGTTAATCCCGCCCCCGCCATAATCGCAAAACGACCATTAGCTTGTATGACCATTTGTTTAAGTACAGTGACACCTTGTTCAACATTCGCAGCTAAACCAGAGGTTAAAATACGTTCACAGCCGAGTTGTGCAATTTGCTCAATAGCTTGTTCAATATCACTACATTGGTCGATAGCGCGATGGAAAGTTACCCCCAAATTGCATTCTGTTGCCGTTGCCATTAAGCGTTCAGCTTGAGCCATATTGATATGGCCTTGCGCAGTTAAAACACCAAAAACAACACCTTGCAATCCCGCTTGAGCCGCTGCTTTGATATCCAGTAGCATGGCATCGATATCATCTTGATCGTAAATAAAATCGCCTTGGCGAGGTCGAATCATGGCGTAGACTGGAATCGTAGATAGTGCGGCAGCTCGTTGCATAAAGCCAAAGCTTGGGGTTAGGCCACCCAGTGCCAGAGATGAGCAAAGTTCGATGCGATCAGCGCCACCAGCAATTGCGTGATGAAGAGATTCTAAATTATCAATACATACTTCAATTTGGTAAGTCATCAAAGGGACACTCAGGTAGTTAAGATTGAACTATTTTAGCTCAGTGCCGTAGCTTGAATAGGGTAAAAATTTCAGCCTAACATTTCCCATTTATCGTCGTGTTGAATAGGGGGGATGAAAACAGCACAGGGCGTTAAGATGAGGTCGGTATAAGATCGTGCAGAAATGAAAAAAGCCAACTCAAAGAGCTGGCTTTTTTCATAAG